>CAYGWJ010000333.1:0-10479 GCA_964353405.1 uncultured Anaerolineae bacterium | reverse complement strand
GCCTGGACGTTCCCGCGTGAAGCGCGGGGACTCTAGCCATCCAAAGATAGCGAAAATCACAACTATATTTATCCTGGCATTGTAGTATTGATACGCCCGACCAGAATCAAGCTGATGACCGTCACTCTGTGACAAGCAGACAACCGATTGCAATGAAACTCTATTTTGCCCGTCACGGCGAAAGCGAAGCGAACACCCTCAGCGTGATCTCGAATCGCGGCTTGATGTACGGCCTCACGGATGCAGGTCACCAGCAAGCCGGCGCGCTCGCGGCCAGGTTGAAAGACGTTCGCTTTGCCAGAATATATTCCAGCCCGCTCTTGCGCGCAATTCAAACCGCCGAGATCGTGTCGCACGAGTTGGGCGTGCCCTATGAGGTCGCCGATGCGTTGCGCGAATATGATTGCGGCCACATGGAAGGCCAGTCCTTCCAGGCGCATTGGGATGACTATATACGTCTGTTCCGTGACTGGCAAGCGGGCAAGTGGGACAGCCACTTTGAAGGCGGCGAGAGCCTGCTGGACATTCAGGCGCGTTTTGTCCCTTTCGTTGAGCGGATCACGCGCGAATGTGGCGAGGCAGACAATATCTTGCTGGTCAGTCACGGCGGGACTTTACTCGGTGTGTTGCCGATAGTGCTCAAGAACATTGACCACACTTTTGCGTATACGCATCACCTCGGCAATACGGATATCATCATCGCAGAGGCGCGGCCCCACGGATGGGTGTGCGTGTCCTGGTGCGACATCGCTCTAGCTGAACCGTCCTGTAGGGGCGAGCCTGTCTGTTCGCCCTGGACGAACCCGAGCGCCGAACGGCCCAGGGCAGACACATAGGTCTGCCCCAACGTCGCTTTTCGTGCTCTTCGTGGACAAATAAGAAGGAGTCTGTTTGTGAAACCAAGACTGGGACTCTATATCGGTTACTCGGGCGCGACCATCGAGCTGCCGATGGGGATGATTCAAGAAGCGGACCGGCTGGGTTTTTACGCGGTCTGGACCGCAGAGTCGTATGGCTCAGATGCCGTCACGCCACTGGCCTGGATCGGCGCGCAGACCCAACAGATTCACCTGGGCACGGCCATCATGCAAATGCCCGCGCGCACGCCGGCCAACACCGCCATGACGGCCATGACGCTCGATCAACTTTCCGGCGGGCGCTTCCTGCTCGGCCTGGGGCTATCCGGTCCGCAGGTCGTCGAAGGCTGGCACGGCCAGCCCTATGGCAAGCCGCTGGGCAAGACGCGCGAATACGTCAGCATCGTGCGCGCCATCTTGAAGCGAGAAAAGCCGCTGGTGCATTCGGGCGAGCACTACCAAATTCCTTATCAAGGCGCGGACGCGACCGGGCTGGGCAAACCGGTCAAGAGCATCCTGCACGGGCGCGCCGACCTGCCGATTTATCTGGCGGCCATCGGCCCCAAGAACGTGGAACTGGCTGCCGAAATCGCCGATGGCTGGCTGCCCATCTTTTTCTCGCCGCGCCACTATGACGCCGTTTATCGAGAGCACATCGAGGCGGGCTTGGCCCAAGGGGGCGACAAGACCTATGAGCAATTCGACGTTGCCCCCTCAGTGCCGGTCGTCGTCGGCGAGGACGTGGCGAGTTGCCGCAACATGGTCAAGCCAATGCTGGCGCTCTACATCGGCGGGATGGGCGCGCGCGGCAAGAACTTTTACAACGACCTGGCCGGCCGCTATGGTTACAAAGAGGCCGCCAGGACCGTTCAAGACCTTTATCTGGCAGGCGACAAGGGCGAGGCGATGAACGCCATCCCCGATGCGTTGGTAGACGACGTGGCGCTGTGCGGCCCGAAAGAGCGTATCGCCGAGCGATTGGAGCTGTGGCGCGCGTGTCCCATCACGACGATGAACATCATCACGTTCACCCTTGAGGGCTTGCGTGTGATGGCAGAGTTGATGCTGTAGAACCGACGAAGGCGCTCTAGGTTATTCCTGGCTCGTCTTTCGTCACACAAGACTTGGGAGGCATGATGACAATTCATGATTGGGTAGAGGAATTTCCAGGGGCAATCACCGTCTGCGATCCGGAGGGCATCATTCTGGAGATGAACGCCAAAGCGGCTCGGACGTTCGAAGCCGATGGAGGCCGCGCGCTCATCGGCAAGAATTTGCTCGACTGCCATCCTAAAGCGGCGCGCGCCACGCTGGAACAGCTCATGCAAACAGGGCAGACCAATGTCTACACCATCGAAAAGAAGGGCGTCAAGAAGCTGATCTATCAAACGCCGTGGTACAGGGACGGTGTATACAGCGGCTTTATCGAAGTCTCGCTCGAGATTCCATTCGAGATGCCCCATTTTGTTCGTGAGGCTTAAACATGCTGCGACCGTTTGAACCCTCCGACTCTCAACAGGCTGCCACGATTTGGACGGCAGCCTGCGGGCCGGACCTGGCTATCTCGCCACGTTTTGTCGAGTACAACACGCGGCCCACAACCGGCGCAATCCAGGCCGGACGCGTGGCGATGCAAGACGGCCAACCGGCGGGCTTTGTGATGGCCAGCGCCCTGCCCGCTTCGCCCGACGTATCGCCGCCGCAATTCGGCTGGATTGACGCAGTGGCCGTCTCGCCCGCGTTTCAGCGTCAAGGCATCGGCTCCCTGTTGCTGGCGTGGGCCGAGGCGTGGCTGGCCGAGCAAGGCTGCACACACGCTCGCCTGGGCGGAAGCCTGCGGCCCTTTACGCCGGGCCTGCCCGTGGAACTGGATGCCGGCGTGTTCTTTGACAAACGCGGCTACCAGGGTCGGGCCTGGGGCAGCGTAAGCTGGGACGTGGCGCGTGACCTGGACGAATATCAAACACTTGCACCGCACGCACACCTGCCCTGGCGGGCGGTGCCAGGGAGTGCAGGTGTTTCAAATACCAAATACCAAATCTCAAATGCCAGCATTCGGGTTGCCCAGTCCGGCGACGAGGACGCCATGGTCGCGTTCTTTCAGCGCGTCTTCCCCGGCCGCTGGCGATTCGAGTTTCTCGAGTTCCTGCGCGAAGGTGGGCGCAGGTCCGATTACATGCTGTTGTGGACCGAGCGCGGTGTGGACGGCTTTGCGCGGCTCACTTTTGAGGACTCGGAGCGGCCTATCGAGCGTTTTTACATGCACCGCCTGCCGCGCCCGTGGGGGCAGCTCGGCCCTATCGGCGTGAGCGATGACTGGCGCGGCAAAGGTTATGGCGGCGCGCTGCTCGACGCTGGATTGCGACGACTGCGCGAATGCGGCGTCCGTGGCTGCGTGATTGACTGGACGAGCCTGTTGGATTTCTATGCCAAGTTTGGTTTCAAGCCATACCGCCAGTATGCAAAGCTTGTCAAAGCTTTGACGAATGGCAGCAGCGCGATTGGAAAGGATTTGCAGAAAACACCGTGACGCGTGAAACAATGACGATTGACCTTTCCCATGCCGAGGCGACTATTCAAGAGGCGCTGGGCCGCGTTTTTCCCGCCGCGCAAGTCGAGGTGCGCCACCACGGCGAGGTAATCCTGTCTCGCGCCTACGGTTGGCTCGATCCCGAGACGCTACTGCAACCGACACAGCTCGACACGCTGTTCGACATGGCCTCGGTGACCAAGCTGTTCGTCGTCACCGCATTCATGGCGCTCGTCGAAGAAGGCAAGGTCGCGCTTGACCAGCCTGTGCGCACTATTCTACCCGAGTTCGACGGGCCGCGCCCCATTCGCGCCTACGACGATCCGCTCAAGCCCGGCGCGCTCGTGGAAATTGTTCCTCCGACGCTCGAGACCGCCGACGCGGGCCACGTCACGTTTCGCAACCTGCTCGCGCACAATTCAGGGCTGCCGGCGTGGCGGCCGCTTTACAAAGAAGGCACCCCGGCTGCCGCAAAGCAAATGGCTCTGACTAGCTTCTTTTCGTATCCTGCCGGCACGCACACCCTCTATAGCGATATAGGTCTCATCCTGCTCGGCCTGTCCATCGAGCGTCTGACCGGCCTCGCGCTCGATCAGGCTGTAATGCAACGCGTGTCGAACCCGTTGGGCCTGACGCGCACGGGCTACCTGCCATTATCTGGCGTGCACACCGAAAACCGCACCCCGCCATCCGAGATCATCAACATCGCACCGACACAAGTGTGCGCCTGGCGCAGCCGCCGCATCGTGGGCGAGGTGCACGACGAAAACGCTGCCGGGCTAGGCGGTGTGGCCGGTCACGCCGGGCTATTTTCGACCGCGTCCGACACGGCGGCGCTGGGACAGATGTGCTTGAAGCGCGGAAAGCCATTGTTGCACGGCGAGACCGTGGCGGAGATGACGCGCCTGCAAGCTCAAGACGGCACAACACGGCGCGGCCTGGGCTTTGCATTGTGGTGCGCCGACCCGGAAGCCAGCGGCAATCCGTTCGGCCTGCGCGCGTTCGGCCACACCGGATTCACTGGCACGTCACTCTGGATTGACCCGCAGCGGGGGCTGGTCGTCGCGTGTCTCACCAACACCTGCACTGCGCGCAGGCGCAAGTGTCGCGTGTACTATGGCCGCAACGCAGACGGCATGATCAAGTTTCGTGTGGCATTGCATCACGCCATCGTCAAAGCAATTGACCACCAATGGACCCAACTATGATCATCGTCGGCCTCATGTCCGGCACATCGGCAGACGGAACCGATGCTGCCATCGTGAAAATCGCAGGTGAGCCGCCCGCGCTGAGCTGGCGAGTCCTTGCGCACCTCAGGGCGCCGCACCCGCCCGAGCTGCGCGCCGAAATCTTTGCGTGCTTCCACCCGGCGACGTCCAACGTCGAGAGGCTGTGCAAGCTCAACTTTTCGCTGGGCCGCGCGTTTGCCCACGCCGCGCTGCAAAGCATCGCCGCTGCCGGGCTGACACCGGATCAAGTAGACTTGATCGGCAGCCACGGGCAAACGCTCTGGCACATCCCCTCCGGCCCGGACGCTTCCACACTTCAGCTGGGCGAACCGGGAGTCATCGCCGAGCTGACCGGCATCACCACCATCAGCAACTTTCGCACGCGTGACATGGCCGCGGGCGGTCAAGGCGCGCCGCTCGTCGCCTACGTGGATACCCTGCTCTTGACGCATCCCACGCTCGCTCGCGCCGCGCAAAACATTGGCGGCATTGCCAATGTGACCTACCTCCCTTCCCGCGAGACATCCCTACCAGGGAGAAAGGGTGAGGACGAGGGCATCCCATTGGCGACCACACAGGATCGCCCCTACGCTTTTGACACAGGTCCCGGCAATATGTTGATTGACTATGCCGCCAGCCGCGCCACCAACGGCGCATCAACGTTTGACCGCGATGGCAAACTGGCCGCGCAAGGTCAAGTGAACGCAGCCTTGCTCGCCGAGTTGATGCAAGAGCCATACTTGCGCCAGACGCCGCCCAAGACCACCGGACGCGAGCTCTTTGGCGCGCAATTCGGCGCGCGTGTGTGGGAGCAAGCCCAGGCGCTCGGCATGGCCGATCTCGACATCATCGCTACGCTCACGGCGTTCACGGCTCACTCTATTGCTCGGGCCTACCAGGATTTTTTGCCGCACATGCCCGACGAGGTCATTGTCAGCGGCGGCGGCGCGCGCAACCCGACCTTGATGGCGCTGCTGCGCGATCAGCTTGCCCCGGCGCGCGTCTTGACCAGCGACGAAATCGGCCTTTTGTCCGACGCCAAAGAAGCCATCGCCTTTGCCATGTTGGCTTACGAGACCTGGCACAATCGCCCCGGCAATCTGCCGGCGGCAACCGGCGCGAATCATCCGGTCGTCCTCGGCACTATCACTCCGGCAAATTTCAAATTTCAAATCTCAAATCTCAAATCTCCAATACTCTTCACCGAAGCACGCAACCCGGCCACAGAAAACATTGACACACTCCCCACACTCGACATGGTTCGGCTCATCAACACGGAAGACGCGCGCGCGCCGCAAGCCGTCGCCGCCGAGTTGCCACACATCGCGGAAGCGATTGACCGCATTGTCGAACGGATGCAATTGGGCGGGCGGTTGATCTACATCGGCGCGGGCACGTCAGGCCGATTGGCCGTACTCGATGCTGCCGAATGCCCGCCCACCTTCAGCACACCGCCGGAGATGGTGATTGGCGTCATCGCAGGCGGCGAACGCGCGCTCACCCATTCGATAGAGGGCGCGGAAGATGATGCCAATGCGGGCGCACGAGACGTGGCCGCGTTGAACGTCACCGAACGCGACAGCGTGGTGGGCATCGCCGCCAGCGGACGGACGCCCTACGTCATCGGCGGCATGACCGAAGCAAGAGCACGGCGGGCACTCGTCGTGAGCCTGACCTGCAACCGCCCTTCGCCGATGCAAGACCTGGCTGACGTGCGCATCGCGCCGCTCACCGGCCCCGAAGTCCTCACTGGCTCCACGCGGCTCAAAGCCGGCACCGCGCAAAAGCTGGTGCTCAATATGCTCTCGACCGGCGTGATGATCCGGCTGGGCAAGACCTATGGCAACCTGATGGTCAATGTCCAGCCGACCAACATTAAACTGCAAGCGCGCGCCCGGCGCATTGTCGAGCAGGCGTGCAACATCAGCGCCGAACAAGCCGCCGCCGCACTATTAGCTTGCGGAAGCGTCCAGGTCGCCATCGTCTCGACGCTCGCCGGGGTGACGCCTGACGAAGCGCGGAAAAGATTGGATGCGGCCGGCGGTGTCATTCGTGCGGCGCTGGCGACATGGGACGGGTTCAAGTAAGTGTGAAAATGGGATTCTTGATCGGTATTGACGGCGGTGGCACCAAGACGGTTGCGATTCTTTCCGACCTCGCGGGTAACGTGCTGGGGCGAGGCATCGGCGGCCCTTCCAACTATCAGGTCTTTGGCATCGAGGCCGCTGGCGAAGCGCTGAATCAAGCCACCCGCGCAGCGTTTGCCGATGCGAACCTGGAGCCCGTCTCGCCGCGCGCAATCTGCCTGGGGCTTTCTGGCGTGGATCGTACCGCCGATTTCGACGTGATTCGCGCCTGGCTGACCGAGCAGATGCCCGGCACGCCCGCTGTCATCGTCAACGATGCGATGCTGGTTCTGGCCGCGGGCACGCCCGAAGGCTGGGGCATTGCGCTGATCAGCGGCACAGGCTCTATCGTCTACGGGCGCGACCGCGACGGGCACACTCTGCGAGCGGGTGGCTGGGGCTATATCTTGGGCGATGAAGGCAGCGGCTATGCCATCGGGCAGGCAGCCTTGCGAGCCGTGATGCGCGCGTCAGATGGGCGCGGTCCGCAGACGATTCTTACACAAGCGGTCTTGTCGCATTGGTCCTTGGCCGCGCCGCAAAACTTGATTAGCCGCGTGTACATTGACCAGATTTCTCCGAATGACATTGCAGCCCTGGCCGTGTTGGTCGAAGCTGCCGCATCCGAAGGGGATGCCGTCGCCCAGGTCATTTTGCGAGAGGCCGGTCACGAGCTGGCGTTAGCCGTAGACGCGGTCGTCCAGCGGCTGGGTCTGCGGGGGCCGATTCCGTGCGCCCAAGCGGGCAGTGTGATTGTTAGAGGGCAGAATATTCGCCAGATGTTCCTCGACGCGGCCAAGACATTGGGGCTGCAACTCGATCCGGTGACGCCGGTCACTGAGCCGGCACAGGGCGCCGTTCGGTTGGCGCACCGTTCGTTGAGGAGTACAGCATGAACATCCGCCGCATGCTCGACAGCGACGTTATGCCGCTGGCCCGGCTGATGGCGTACACGGCGCTTTGGCAGCGTTACCACGTCGCCGAAGCGGCTGCGGCCAGGCGATTGATTTTTCACAAGAGGTTAACATGACTTCATTACTCCATTCCGAAATTCTGGAACAACCCGACGTCATCCGGCGGCTGCTGGACACGGAAACCGGGCGCGTGGCCGAAATTGGCGCCGACCTGGCGAGGCAAGACATCCGATATATAGTGATTGCCGCGCGCGGCACGTCGGACAATGCCGCGCGATACGCGCAATACGTCTTTGGCGCGCAGAATCGGCTCACCGTCGCGCTGGCGACGCCTTCGCTCTACGGCATTTACCATCACCCGCCGCGTCTCCATGGCGCGCTCGTCCTCGGCATCTCGCAATCGGGCCAATCGCCGGATATTGTCAGCGTCCTGCAAGAAGCCAGGCAGCAGGGCGCGCCGACCGTGGCCGTGACCAACGAGCCTCAATCGCCGTTGGCCGCTGCCGCCGACCATGTGATTGAGCTGCACGCCGGCCAGGAACGCAGCATCGCGGCGACCAAGACCTACACTGCGCAACTGGCCGCGCTGGCACTGCTTTCGCAAAGTATGACGGGGACGCCTCTGCGTCCACAGGCGTTGGACGCAGTTCCTGATGCGATAGAGACGGCGTTGAAATCCGAGCCAGAGGCCCAGGCCGCCGCCGAGCTGGCCGCGAGCAGCAATCGGTGTGTGGTCGTGGGACGCGGGTTCAACTATGCAACAACGTTCGAGGTTGCACTCAAGATGAAGGAACTCGCCTACGTCGAAGCGGAACCATACTCGTCAGCGGATTTCATGCACGGGCCAATTGCGATGGTCGAGCCGGGCTTTCCCGTCGTGCTGGTAACCGCGGGAGAAACCATGCGCAGCGAAATGGCGGCGATGGGCGAATCCGTGCGGGAGCAGGGAGCCAATCTCATCGTGCTGGGGGACGACGAAAACGCACGTCGTTACGGCAACGCCTGGATTCCAGTACCGAGCGGCTTGCCTGAATGGCTCACGCCACTGGTCGCCATTGTGCCAGGGCAACTGCTGGCCTATCACCTCACGCTGGCGCGCGGCCGCGACCCGGACCGACCGCGCACAATCGCAAAAGTGACACTGACGCATTAGCGACAACCTGTCAGGTCTGGCAGACCTGACAGGTTTTGGAAATCACGATTCAAAGTACGTGTGTTATCCATTTTTGCCTCCTATGGATGTATCTTACGAATGTGCTTTGCCGCCGTTGCAGACTGCACACCATAGCTCACGACTAATCCAAGAACAACACCCCATACAAGGTGCATGACGAAGGACACGCCAAACCACTGCAATGTCTCGGACGCCGTCATTTTCAATATGATGGGGGCAGCAGCAAGAATCGGTTGACTTGTGACCTGGGTGTATAGAATACCGAGCACTATGCTTTTCTTCACAGTATTGACTCGGAGAGCATCAACCTGGGACACAGTTGCACCAAAGATGACGCCAAGCACCGGACCTATCAGATAGTGCATGACCGCGCCCAGTGGAACGCCACCTGCCAGGTCGAAGCCGATCATAGAAAAGAAACCTGCCGCAGTGTCTCCAATGGTGTATCATCTCAATAATCCGGGGAAAGAACCTTGCGAAGGTCTAGTCCGAGTTCGCTGCGTAATGAGCGGAAACCTTCGCAAGGTTCAAGTCCCCCCACTTTTCGAGAGGATACCCAATGGTGGAAAAAGAAACGACCGCCGGCATTCCCATTACCAGGAGCATCCCAACACAGACAATGTCCATGACGACCGTACTCACCAAGCCCCCGATCAACCCGAATACCATCCCTCTGGTGCGAGCGACATTGCTCATCTGACTCTCCGCCCGCGAATTATGTTCAAGCTCTTGTCTCATGTGTTCAAGCATTTCGTATCCTCCTGTTCATTCGTTTCTGATTTGCAGCAGTTCACGCGCGAGCAAGATCACGCCCAGCACGATCAGCAAGCTCGCAAAGACAGGGATTTCGAACGACAGATGCAAGATCGAACCCGCCAGTTCGAGTCCGCCCGACACGAGCGCGAGGATGCCGAGCGTGGTCGTAAAGCCACTGGTAGGTAGGCCGTTCAGCGATCGAGCCACATTCAACCCGAGGAAAATCAGGCCGATGCCGATCGCGCCCGTGCCATGGGGTAGTAAATTGAACAGCTCGGTGATCCCCCACTAGATGAAGAACGTGCCCCACGCAACCGTTTCGAGATTGCGATTCAACTTTCGTACATTGTCCATTTTGGCTCCTTTTTCGTCAGTTTCTCCGAAGCCTGCCTGCTCACTTGATTCACGGACAGTAGAGTCAGGTTCAGGCGATTCAGTTTATTCAAAACACCCATCAGAGCAGCCTGGTCTACAAGGGTTCCAGAAAGAATCATCTCTCCGTTATCCAATAACTTGACCTCCAGGCCCTCCAACCAATCCGACCATTGGCTGTTGAGATGGCCTTTGACACGGATTTCGTAATATCCGCCTCCAGACCGGGATGACACTTGCGCCTGCGCGCAGTGCAGGTGATTGGCGTTTCGATCCTCTTTGTCCCTTCGGTTGCTATCCAGCCGGTTTTCACCTTGCTTGTTCGCCATGTTTCCTCCTGACCGACCATAGTTTAGCGGTTTTCAGACGTAAAGTCATCGTCTAGAGCGGATTCCAGTTGCATGTACGGGTCGCTTCGCGCGAGTGAACATAACGGCGTATTTCACAGGCTACATAATCAAGGCTTTTCATCATCGAATCCGCCACCACCACAGTGGTCATCCCGTACACTCGATAGGAAA
>CAYGWJ010000332.1:0-5524 GCA_964353405.1 uncultured Anaerolineae bacterium | reverse complement strand
TCCGGATGTCGTGATAGACGGTTTCATCGGTTCGGGCGGGGTAAAGTCGGGTGAGATGCCGCGCTTGGTTTGCCCGGTGTGTGGTGGGCCATTCTGTGCGGTGGACGACTCATCCCGCGAGCGAAGCGAGCGCTAACTTGTGGGGTTTGCCCCAGCGGAGTCTGGTCTTTGGGTGTAACTTTCTGCCTGTCCCCAGGATACCCTTAAGGGGTATGCAACGACCTTTTTTATTCGCTTAACCGGTCACCAGGCAGACTGCGACAAGGACACGCTTAAACCAGTTGCGATGCGGCGGGCAGTAAGCGCAACCAGCGTTTGATGTTGTAAGCGGTGGCATTCATCTTGGCCTGAAAGTCCGCTTTGACCTGCCCACATCGTCGGGCCTGGCGAGCGCCATTGTATCGGACGAGCGCTGCAATGATGCGCTCCACGTGCGGGCGACGTTTCATATCCGCCTTGAACGCCTCGGTCTGATTGTAAGTGCGCGCAGCGTCCACCTCGGGGCGGTAATCGCTGACACTTGCACCTGCGGTGCAGTGCAGGTGTAAAGACTTGGCGCATCGCTGTGGAGCCGGGTTTCTGCGAGTGGCACTGCGTCCACAGAGGACAATCGCGACACTGCTGTCCCAAGAAACGAAAGACGCGCCCGTCGCCGCTGCCCGAACGATAGGCGATGGCGGTGGCTTGACCGTTGGGGCAGGTGAGCAGCGCGCCCTCGTCCGAGAGTTGAAAGCGGTCTGGGGTAAAGCGGTCGGTGCGTTTTTCATACGGGACGATTGGCTCCGCCAATCGGGGCGACACCAGTTGGGTCTGTCCGTCCGTGGCCTGCGCGACCTGAGCGCGCGTCTTGCCCGACCCGGCGGCGGCATCATAGATGAGCTTGTCCGGCACGAGGTCGTGATGCTCGCGTTGAGCCTGGAGCAAGTCGGGAATCGCCACGGGGTCAGGCTGAGCGCCGGTGTCGGCCTGAATCTCGCGGACAAAGTTGTCGGTGACGGCCAGGTTGACGTTGTAGCCGCGCTTCGCGTCCTTCTTGTCGTCGCCGTGCACCCGATATGTGGCGTCGGGATCAGTGGCACTGCCGAGCCGATAGCTGCCTTTGTCGCCAGCGGCACGTTCAGTCACTTGAGTGATCTGCCCGGTCTCGTCCGCGATGAGTTGCACTTCGTCGGCGATGAGCTTGTCCAAGTACGCCAGCCATTGCCGGACGGACGCGCACACTTTGGGCGCAAGGGGCACGGGTTGCTCCAGGCCGGCACGCACCCGACGCGCGCAGGTCTGCGCCGCAAGAACGGTGGTCTGCAAGCGGGCCGCACGTTCTTCCGGCTTCAAGTGATACTCACCGAGTTCGTCTTTCGCGCCCCAGAGCGCCGAGAGGTCAAGTTGAGCGCGCACCTGGGCTTCGCGCTCGGGGTCCGCCTCGGCCAGTGCGGCCAGCAGGCGCTGGCAGGTATGACGGAGGAGTCGGACGAGTGACTCTTTGGCGGCATTGGCGCGCAGCGCATACGAGTCACCGATTTGAGCTTGCTGACGCTCGCGCGGAAAGTCGTGGTCAATCTGACACAAGACTTGGTCAAACATCGTGCGATGTTGGTGAAAGCATACCCACAGTTCAAAGCGTTCAAGGGTGGTATGATCCGGTCCCGCCGCAAACACCGGATAGCCGACCCACCATTTGACAACCAGATTGAAGCGGATCTGCCATTCGAGTTCGCGCAACGACCAATCCTGGACGCGAAGCGGCCGACCAGCAAGGCCCGCACCATGTGCGGAACTGTATGGGTCGGTTTCGTGCCAGGGCCTTCCGTATGGTGGAAGGCGGCGCACGCCGTCTCGACCGGAGCCAAGTTCAAGCGTTTATGCAGCTTGACCAGCAGGTGGTCTGGTGTGCGCTTCAGCAAATCAGCGTAGACGTAGTCGCTGAACCACTGCAAGAGCGGGGTCAGGTGTGCGGTGACGAGCGACAGCACAAAGTCGGGTATAATAGACATCGTGGCCTCCGGTGTTCTGATGATTGCGGTTTGCACCTACAATCATCGCACAATCGGGGGCCACTGGCAAGTTTGTGGCAGTTTGCTGGCTAGCAAGTTGAATTCTGCAACACTCTCGTCAGGCGATTGAAACTCGTCCGAATTCGTTTTATCCTAAATTCGTTGTTCTAGTGCGAGGTCAGTGACTCGCGGTCAGGCAGGGGTGAACCGGATAAGCAGGCATGGGCCGAAGATTGACAGCGAATTCTCCACGCGCGTGGGGGTGAACCGGAACAACGACAACAACGAATTGGGGAAAAAGCGAATTCTCCACGCGCGTGGGGGTGAACCTGGCCGACTCGCTGATTCGTTGACTCGCCTTCACCACACCCCCGGCGCCAGTCCCGACGCGGTGACGGCCTGGTCGCAGGTGATGACTAGTACGTTTCCGCCGGTCGCTCCAACCATTGGCGGGCCGTCACGATGACGATGCCCTTGAACTCGCCGAGTTCGAGCAGGTGCCGGTCGCCGCTGACGATCAGATTGGCTCCGCCCTCGACAGCGGTGGCCAGCACTCGTTCGTCAGTGGGATCCTCGGGAATCACGTCAGAGACACTCGTTACGCCAGGCACGACCACAGCATCGTGCGTGATCAAAGTGACCAGGCCTTCAACATCGTCATCGGTAATCGGATACTTACGTCGGATGCGGGGATAGTCGAGCGTGGAACGAATCTCGGCGATGATGGCAGGTGAGACGATCAGTACAAAGTGTCGTTGCTTCCATGCGTCCAAGATCTGCGCGGGCAGGCCGTGGCGCACGAGCACGCTGCTGACGAACAGGTTCGTGTCAAGGACGACCCGCAGCATCGGCTTCCCCGCGCCGGATAGCCGCAACGGCCTGGGCTACGTCATTTTCAACTTCCTCAACCGGCAGGTCAGGCATTCGGCGGCGGATGTCATCCAGGATTTGAAACCGCTCTGCTCGCTCCGAGATCAATTGCTCATATTCTTTGAGGGGGATGATGGCAGCCAACGGCGCGCCGGAGCGCTCCACGATGACCGTCTGGCCGCCATCGTGAACCTCGCCCAGCAATTGCGCAAAACGAATATGAGCTTCGCGGGCCTCAATATGCTTAATCATCGCAGCACCTCGCTTGCAGTGAACGGTTTGCAGTATATCAGAAAGGCACTCGCGCGTCAAACACTCCAGCCGCCGTGCATATTGTAAAGGATGAAGGATGAACAAGGGTTATGATTTGCACCTTTACCGTAGGATTTTTCCCAAACTGATGTACAATAAAGATAACTTACGAATAGCGTGCGCGATTTACGGGGGGCATGATGGTCAAGCACATCAAAAAAGGAATGAGCGCAGACAAGGCACAGGAAGCGGATGCCAGGGTTCGCAGCGCCGTCGAAGGCATTCTGAAGGACGTGGCCCAGCGCGGCGATGCGGCGGTGCGCGAACACTCGGAGCGATTCGACAAGTGGTCGCCGCCAAGCTTTCGGCTCTCGCAGGCGCAGATCAAAGAGCTGATCGCCAGCCTGCCGGAGCAAACGATCCAGGACATTCAGTTTGCCCAGGCTCAGGTGCGGCGATTCGCAGAAGAGCAACGCAAGGCGCTTTCAGACATCGAGGTCGAGACTTTGCCCGGTGTCATCCTGGGGCACAAGAACATCCCGGTCAACAGCGTCGGCTGCTACGTGCCAGGCGGGCGCTATCCGATGGTCGCTTCGGCGCACATGAGCGTGCTGACGGCCAAGGTGGCCGGCGTGCCGCGCGTGGTGGCCTGTACGCCACCCATCCAGGGCCAGGTGCCTGCCGCCACCGTCGCGGCCATGTCGCTCGGCGGCGCGGATGAAATCTATCTCCTGGGCGGCGTGCAGGCCATCGCGGCGATGGCGCTCGGCACTGAAACCATCCAGCCGGTAGATATGCTGGTTGGGCCGGGTAATGCGTACGTCGCGGAAGCCAAGCGACAGCTCTTTGGCCGGGTGGGGATTGACCTCTTGGCCGGGCCGACCGAGATTCTGGTGGTCGCCGACGAGACCGCCGATGCCGAGATGGTGGCCACCGACCTGCTCGGACAGGCCGAGCATGGGCCTGATTCACCCGCCATCCTCATCACCACCAGCGAAAAGCTGGCCCATGCGACCCTGGCAGAGGTCGAGCGGCAGTTAAAAGTGTTGCGCACAGCCGACCTGGCCGGCGTCTCTTGGCGCGACTGGGGCGAGGTCATGGTCGTGGACAGCCTGGAAGAGGCTGTCGTCGAAGCGGACAAGGTCGCCGCCGAGCATGTCGAGATTCTGACCAAGAACCCGCGGTACTTCTTTTCGCACATGAAGAATTACGGCGCCTTGTTCCTGGGACCGGAGACCAACGTCGCCTATGGCGACAAGGTGATCGGCACCAATCACACGCTGCCGACCAGGAAAGCGGCTCGCTACACGGGCGGCTTGTGGGTCGGCAAGTTCATCAAGACGGTGACCTATCAACAAATCACTCCAGAAGCCAGCGTGGTCGTCGGCGGGTACGCTTCTCGCTTGTGCGCGCTAGAAAACTTTTGGGGTCATAAAGAGCAAGCCGATCTCCGCTTGCGCCGCTACAAGGCCGCCTGATCTTGATCCACCGCAACAACGAATTGGGGAAAAAGCGAATTCTCCACGCGCGTGGGGGGTGAATGGATGAAGGATGAAAGATGAAGGCGGAAGGATGAGAATTCTCCACACGTGGGGGGGATGTCAATAGCCGCCCGATGTGTACCACTCATGATCGTGCACATGATGTGTACCACTTGATTCGGCCCGAACTGACTCGCGGCGGGGTGGGTCTGGCCGTTGACACTGGCAAATTGCTGGATATGGTAGTAGAATTTTCTACTGGTCTGCAGAGCGATAGTGTGCAGATGAAACCCTACAGCGGCGCTGCCACGTGACACTGGCAACACGCAAGACAAGGAGAGGTAAAAATGAAAGTCAAGGTCAACGATATAACCGTGAACTATGACCGGCAGGGAAGCGGGGAGCCACTCATCCTCATACCCTACCTGGCCGCGGATTACGCCTGTTATGCTTTTCAGGTTGCCGAGTACGCGAAGCATTTTACCTGCATCTCGATGGACCCCAGGGGCGCGGGTGAAACTGACAAGCCTGAAGGGGTCTATTCCACAGAGCTTTTTGCAGACGATGTTGCCGGGTTCATGCAGGCACTGGGGATTGAGAGGGCCCACATCACCGGTCTTTCATTGGGGGCGGCGACCGGCATGTGGCTGGCTGCCAAGTATCCCCATAAGGTCAAGTCATTGTCGCTCCACAGCGGTTGGACAAAAACGGATCCGTTTCTCAAGACGGCTGTAGAGGGCTGGCAGGTTATGGCCAAGGGTCTGGGGAGTGTGACCGAAATGGTGATCCTCATAAATGATTTTCCCGCTACGTAGTGCGTCATTTGAATCGCGCAGAAGGCGCTGGAGCCTCCAGATGATAGGTGAACAGCAGACGCCACGGTTCGCCATCGTCCATGGGGACACGGATGTCCCGCTGGTTGAGGATGAT
>CAYGWJ010000331.1:0-20656 GCA_964353405.1 uncultured Anaerolineae bacterium | reverse complement strand
TTCGCGCTTGCGCTGGTACATCCATTCGCGCAGCGCCGAATGGGCCGTCTGGGGGTGACCGTACCGACCATCCAGCAGCGACTCCCAGGTCTGCCCACTCGCTTCGTACTTGGCGCGCAGGAGCGGCACCTCCGCGGCTTTGACATCCAGTCCCAGTTCGGCTCGCACCGAAATGAGACGTTCGCCAGCTTCCAGGCGTTGCAGAAGCTGTTCCAGACTCTGGGCTTTTTCACGCACGGCAGGCGGGTGGCTCACGATCTATCTCCAATAACAAAAAGTTGGAGCACAGCTTACCGCGATTTGGCCCGGCTGTCAAGTTCCAATTATTCAGTTGTTAAGGCGCTGTGCAAGCCTGATGCTAGACGGCTACCGCGACCATCCGGATCAATCTAAAATCTGCCGATGCATCTTCGATGGATTATAACTCTGTGATCCTCAGCGAGGAGCTGCTCCAGACCTATTCCGAGTTGTTGCGCATGCCGGATGTGCTCGACCCGGCGGGCGCGCGCCTGTCTTGGCCAATGACGGGCGAGGAGCTGGCCGGGCGAGTGCAGGTTAAATCGGTTCGCAACACGCAGTTGCTCGACGTCACGGTCCAAGACACCGATCCGGCGTTGGCGGCCGAAAGCGCCAACGCGATCGCAGAAGTATTAAAGGAACGGAATGAGAGAGAGCAACTGGACCGTTTTGTCACCTTGAAGGACAGCCTGGGCAGCCAGATGGCGGAGGCGGAGCAATCCGTTGCGGCCACGCAAGTCGAGCTGGATGCATTGCGCGGGCCGCTTTCCCCGACCGAGGAAGGACGCCGCGCTCAATTGCAGACGACGCTTGCCCAGTATCGCAGCAACCTGGTCAGCTTGACGGATAATCTCACCCAGGTGCGCCTGGCCGAAGCCCAAGCCACCAACGGCGTGATCATTGTGCAAAACGCCCGTGCGCCCGCCGGCCCAATTCGACCTCGGACGCTGACCAACACTCTGCTGGCCGCGGTGGTGGGGGCGCTGCTGGCGCTAGGAGAGTGCTGAAAAAGTCTCCTGTTTTTCGCTGGCGTGAGACTTTTCACGGCGAATGGTGTTCTCACTGGTGACAACATCTTGATCGAGGAGCGACACCCATGTTAGGACGCCGTGATCCGCAGCGCAGTTTGTTTGAAGCTCACGCCTGGCCGCATCGCGTGCCGGCGAATTCGTTTCACGCGCAGATGGGCGCGGTGAACGACGTTCTGTTCAGAGATGATGAACTTGCCGTTGGATTTTGAACCGCCCCATCCATCGTCACTGAGCGTGTTTCGCGGGCGGCTGGTCAAGCATGAGCAAGAGCGGTATGCCTTCAATCGCCTAATTCGTGTCGGACGGGAAGCGGGTTTTCTACCGGACAAGATCACGGTGTTGGTGGACTCGATGGCCCAACACGGCGCGGGGGCGGTGCAAGACACCTGCACGCTGATCCGCAAGGGCATCCGACGCGTGTTGAAGGTGGCGGGCTACCACCTGCCCGCCAAAAAGCGCGGGCTGTCGGCCGACTTGACCGCGTATCTGGACAGCGACCGCAAGGCGGACATTGATTGGGCCGACCCGGCCGCGCGGGCGGCGCAGTTGAAGGTCTTGGTGCGGGATGCGGAAGCGACGCTAGACTTGGCGTTGCAACAAGCTGATGAGCCGGAGGTGCGCACAGCGGCTTGGCTGCTGACCAAGATTCTGGGGGATGATCTGACCACGGATGAGGCGGGCGCCCCACAGATCGGCGAAGGTGTGGCGGAAGACCGTATCGTCAGTTTGACCGATGTGGAGATGCGGCACGGGCGCAAGAGCGCCTCGCAGCGCTTCGATGGGCGCAAACTCCAGGTCGCCGAAGAACAGACGAGTGAACTGATCGTCGCCATCGAACCTGTGCCAGCGAATGCCGGGGATGGGCGCGATTTGATGACGGTGATAGATGTGGTCGAAGAACAGAGCGGGTTAACCGTTGAGCGTGCTATTGCCGATGGCGCGTATGGGACAGGCGACAACCGCGCCGGCTGTCAGACGCAGGAGGTGGACTTGGTCTCGCCGTTGGCAGTGCCGCACGATGCCGAGGTGTCCAAAGCCAACTTTACGATTGACCTACAAGCCAGCACCGTGACGTGTCCGCAAGGTCACACCACGACGACCTACAAGTTGGTCAAGGACAACCAGAAGCGCACCGTCCAGAGTTTCACCTTCGACCGCGCCACTTGTGTGGCCTGCCCGCTGTTCGCGCGGTGTGTCCACAGTCAAACGCAAGGGCGCACCGTTACTCGGCATTATCACAAGCCCTGCTCCAAGCCGCCCGTCAGCGCCAACAGACCGCTGAGTTCAAAGACACCTACCGGTTGCGTGCCGCCGTCGAACGCAAAATCGCCGAGTTGACCGAGCATGGTTCCAAGCAGGCCCGTTACCTGGGAACGGTCTTGAGCTTCCTGCAAGCCCAATGGACCGGTGCGGCGGTCCGCCTTCGGCGTCAAACGATTGTTCAAGCTCTTTGAGGGCGACATGAATTGGATGCGCAACATCTTGATGGCGATGGGGTGAACATGAATCCGATATGAAGAGGGCCATGAATGCCCCGTGCGGGTAAAGTGATTACTCCGTCGCCCGCGGCCTGAGCCGCCGAGACTGCTTGCGGCGCGTCACTTATCCCAGAGCGGGAACGGATTCGTTCGTTAGGTAGGGTTTTTCAGCAGACTCCTAGGCTCCCTGCGCCAGCGCATCGGCTATGTCTCCCAGGCCCCGCTGCTCCTCTCCGGCACACTCATGGAGAACTTACTCTACGGGAATCCCGAGGCCGGCGAGGAACAGGTCATTCGGGCCGCCAGGGCCGCCAGCATCCACGAGTTCATCGTCAGCCTGCCGCAGGGATATAGTTCTCCGGTCGGCGAACGCGGCGTCAACCTGTCGGAAGGGCAAAAGCAGCGCCTGTCTATTGCCCGGGCGCTGATCAAAGACCCGGACATCCTGGTGTTGGATGAGCCGACCTCCTCACTCGATAGCCTCGTCGAAAAGTCAATCTTTGATGCGCTGCCGGCGCTGGTGCGGGGCAAGACACTGTTTGTGGTAGCGCACCGGCTTTCAACCATTCAGGCTTCGGATCGCATCCTATTGTTGAATGAACAGCGACTGGTGGCGACGGGAGCGCACCAGGAGCTTGTAGACAGCAACGACTATTACCGTTCATTGGTTGCCCACCAACGAGTGACAAGTAAAATCTGATGGATCAACAAGCAACTGGCATGCTGCTGCCTGGATTTCAGGGGCATTCGCGCGGATTCTTGTTATCGGCCTGAATGAATGGTATACTGAGCGCAAGAGATACGGGTTGATGGGAGGGAGCGTGTGAGCTATTTGTAGGCCGTGCAGTGGTTGCCGGAAAAGTTGCGCATGCCCATGCTCGAATTGGCGGACGCGCAGGAAAGAAACTTGCCGGAGCAGGAGGGTGGGTATCGAATTGAGGCGTTACGCATTATTGGTGTGGCGCTGGCTATGGCTGATCGTGCTGGGCACGGCGCTGGCGGCCGGCGCGGCCTACGTCGTCTGCCGGAGGACGACGCCGGTCTATTCGGCGACGGTGACGCTGCTCATCAATCACGCGCCGTCTTTTGGCTTTGCGAACAGCGATTATACCTCCCTCCTCACCAGCGAGCGGCTGGCCCGCACTTATTCGGAATTGCTCCGCACACCCAAGGTGCTGGGCCCGGTGGCGGACAAGTTGGGCCTGTCCAAGCTGCCGGTCGTCCAGGTGCAACTGGTGCGCGATACGCAGTTGCTCCGCGTCTCGGTCGAAGACACCGATCCGGCCCTGGCGGCGGCCATTGCCAACACCGTCGCGCAGGTGTTCAAGGACATGAACGAAGCGCAGCAGTTGAGCCGGTACACCGCGCTCAAAGACAGCCTCACCAACCAGATTCAGCAAGTGGAAAAAGATGTCGCCACGACCCAGGTCGAGATTGATTCGCTGCGCGGGCCGCTTTCCCCTTCGGAAGAAGCGCGCCGGGCGCAATTGCAGACGACGCTGGCCCAATATCGCAGCAACAATACCAGCCTGATGAACAACCTGACGCAGGTGCGATTGGCCGAGATGCAGGCCACCAACAGTGTCAGCGTGGCGCAAGAAGCCGAGGCGCCCATAGCGCCGGTGCGTCCGCGCACGTTGACGAATACGGCGCTGGCGGCGGTCGTCGGCGCGCTGCTGGCGTTGGGCATGGCGTTCCTCATCGAATACCTGGACGACACCATCAAGACGCCGGACGATGTGGAGCAGGTGGCGCAAGCGCCCACGCTCGGCCTCATCGCGCGCATCGAAGGTGGCGAGCCGACCAAGCTCATCACCGCGCACGCGCCGCGCTCGCCCATTTCGGAAGCTTATCGCGTGCTGCGGACGAACATCCAGTTCGGCAGCGTAGACAAGCCGCTATCGAGTTTGCTGGTGACCAGCGGCAATCCCACCGAGGGCAAGTCCACGACGGCAGCCAACCTGGCGGTGGTGATGGCGCAGTCGGGCAAGCGGGTGGTGCTGGTGGATTCGGACCTGCGCCGTCCCGTGCAGCACAAATATTTCGGCCTCTCTGACCAGCGCGGGTTGACGACGGCGCTGATGGACGGTCAGGCGCCGGTGGAGGAATACCTGCAAGCCACCGAGATTGACAACTTGCGTGTGATGAGCAGCGGCCCGCTGGCGCCCAATCCCGCCGAGCTATTGGGCAGCCAACGAATGGCGCAGGTGCTGGACGAGCTGAAGCAGCACGCCGATATCCTGATCCTGGACAGCCCGCCCGTCATGGTCGTCACCGACCCGGTGTTGCTGGCTCGCCAGGTGGATGGCACGCTGCTGGTGGTCGATGCGGGCAACACCCGGCGCGCCGTCTTGGCGCGGGCGCTCGATGCGCTGCGGGCTGCGAACGCGCGGCTGCTGGGTGTGGCGCTCAACCGCATCTCGACTTCCCGCTCAGGCTACTATTCGTACGCCTACCAGTATACCTATTACTATGCCGGCGATGGCCAGCGCAAAAAGCGCTCGCGGCGCAATCCCGTGGCGCGATGGTTTGGCGGAAACGGTCATTCGCCCGACGCTTCGGATGTGGCGGTCACGTCGAGCGAGCGCGCCGATCCGATGCGCTAACAGCCGGCTGGAGAACATTTTGGGTCACACCCAAAACAAAAGAACGGTAGGAGAATCTGCATGTCGAGCAGGTCTCGTATCCTTCGTGTTATAGTAGTGTGGATGTCGGCGTTGGTGGTCAGCGCCTGCTCGTCCGCGCCCGCTGGTGCGCCCGCGCCCACCCGGACGCGACTGCCTGCGCCGACGGTCGCGCCAGGCTCAGTGGTCCAGGTGACGCGCGGCTCGATCACGTACGCTATCGTCTCGCGCGGACGCCGGATGTCGTCCCGTGAAGCGACGCTGTCGTTTCAACTGGGCGGCTTGCTGCGGACGCTTTCGGTTCAACCCGGCTCGCAAGTCAAGCAGGGCGAGGTGCTGGCCGAGCTGGATGCCTGGGAGATGGAGTCGGAGGTCTTTAGCGCCCAGAACGATGTGGACATGCTCCAGGTTAGATTGAATCAGTCGAGAGCGGCCCGCGCCCAGGCCATTGCCGCCGCGCAGGCCGACTTGGAAGTCGCCAAGGCCCAGGACGCAGTGTCCGCCCTGGCTCGCGACAGGAAGAATCAGGAAATTGCCGAAGGCAAGGTGCCGCATGGCCGGGTCGAGGAACAACTCATCCAGGATTTGACAGTGCAATCCGATCTGGATCGCGCCAGGCTGTCGCAGGCTCAAGTTCGCTTCAGGCTTGCCCAGGTCAACACGGAAGAGCCGGTGTTGGTGGAGACCTTGAAGCAGGCCAAGGCCAGGCTGGAACGCTTGCAGTCGCGCCTGGACGCGGCCAAGTTGCGCGCGCCGTTCGAGGGCGTGATTGTGGCGCTGGACGCGCAGGTGGGCGACAATTTGCAAGTCTATCAAAAGATTGGCGTCATCGCCGATCCCTCCAGGCCGATCCTGGTGGCGAGTGTCTTTGAAGAAGACATCCCCCGCATATCGGTGGGGCTGGCTGTGACGGTCAAGTTCGACGGTTACCCCGCGCGGACGTTTGGCGGCAAGGTGTCCCAGGTGGACGTGCAACCCATCCCTTCGCAGGGCAAGAATGCTTATGAAGTGACGATCACATTTGATGACCCGGCCGGTGTGCCAGCCGGGGTCCGGCAGGGCGCGGAAGTGTCCATTGCCGCGCAGACCAGGTCGGACTCGCTGCTGGTGCCTGCTCGGGCTGTGATTCGTGAGGGCATCCAGTCCTACGTCCAGGCGGTGCGCGAGGGCGGCGCGGTCCGCGTGCCGATTCAGCTAGGCGTGTCGGATGGAACTCGCAGCGTGGTGCTGGCGGGCTTGCAAGAGGGCGACGCGGTCAAGGCGCCCTGAACGAGTGGCTTTTTTCAGTGTACTGTCATATGAAGACCTGTCCTGTGTGACAGGTCTGTCGTTTAGTTTTCGGTGCAAAACTGGGTAGCATAGGGACTTGCCCCTGGCAAGTCCCAGGGGTTGTGCCCGTCAAACACGCCGACAAGCGGCTATGCTACGGCCTTTTGCGCCAGAAACTCGTTTAGGGGTTGGTTGACGGTATAGGCAAGTCAGGCTATGATTGCGCCATGTCCAAACTATCCGACTTGATCGGAAAACTTGTCAAGCGCCCGCATGCTTTGCCCCCCCCCCGCCCGATCACGCTTCGTCCGCAGCAGATACGGCTGATTTTTGTGCTGTTCCTCGCCAACGCGCTGATTCTGGCGGTGATGGCCTTTCTGCTGGTCCAGGCGCTCAACGGCCAGCCGGTAACGGTCATCGTTTCGCAACTGGTCACGCCGGCGCCTGTGTTGCCCACGCGTGGGCCTGTGCCGACGCCTTTCGCGCCCACGCCCATTCCGACGCCGTTCAGCGGAGGTGGGACGGTAGCCTTTGTCCTGCGCCGGGATGGCTCGAGCAACATCTATGCCATCAATCTGGGCGACCGGCGGCTGGTTCGATTGACGTGGGCGGTTGAAGGCGACCGCGACCCAGCTTTTTCGCCCGACGGGAGAGAGCTGGCCTTTGCCAGTCATCGCGATGGCAGTTGGGGCCTCTACCGGATAGAGTTGGAGACGGGCGTTACGACGCGCCTCGTGTTCACCACGTCTTACAGCGCCGGGCCGACCTGGTCGCCCGACGGCAAATGGATTGCGTTCGAGTCGTACCGGGGCGGCGACACGAGCATCTATGTAATGGACCGTGATGGGCAAAATGTCTCGCGTCTAACGACTGATCCCGCTCCCGATTTTTCTCCGGCCTGGTCGCCCGACGGCCGCTCCATCGCGTTCAGCTCTTATCGAACGGGCAACAAGGACATCTTTGTGCGGTCACTCGACACGGGCGAAGAGACCAACCTGACCAACAGTCCCGACCGCGACGAGGACCATCCGGTCTGGTCTCACGATGGAACCAAACTGGCTTATACCTCCAGCCGCCTGGGCGACAGCACGATCTATGTAAGCTCGATTGACTCGGACCGCCGCTCGATAAAAGAGGCGCGTGTCGAACTGTTCGGTCAGGGCAAGTCGCCCACGTGGTCACCGGACGACACCGGGCTGGGTTTTGTCTACAATCGCGATGACCGGCAGGACGTGCTCATCATCGCCAGCCTGGGAGGGTGGGGGCTGGCGCAGCAGGCATTCGGCGGGCGCGAGTTCATCGAGCGCCCCACGTGGAGCGCGACGGTGCTTTCCGAAGCCGCCATCCAACGTTTTTCCGCGCAGGCTCCCGCCAAAGCGCCGCCGCTTTACACCGAGCTCGTCAGCAGTCCCCTCACGTCCACGCCACCGTTCACACTCGTCGTCCTGCCTGACTATGGCGAGCAGCGTTTCCTGATGAGCGATGCGGTGGACGACTCGTTCAAGGCGCTGCGTTCGCGTGTCAAGGCCGAGACCGGTTACGACTACCTCGGCCAACTGGCCGACGCGTGGCGACCGATGGACAGCACGCCGAGGCCGGGGCAATCGCACCGCACGTGGCATGCGGCGGGCCGCGCGTTTGACATCTTTCCCGGCTACACGCAGGACACGGCTCACCCGATGGAGACTGTCCGCGAGGACATTGGCTATACGACGTACTGGCGTGTCTACCTGAAGGCGATGAAGCAGGACGGCGCGCAAGGCGAGCCGCTCAAGGAAGCGCCGTGGCAAATGATCACGGGCAACGATGCCAGCGCGGAAGGCGGCCGGCTCAAGGCTATCCCGCCCGGCTACTATGTGGATCTCACGACGCTCGCCGCCGATTATGGTTGGAATCGCGTCCAGGCGATCTATCGTTGGCGCTATTTCTTCCCTGATGCGGAATACTGGCACTTTGAAAAAGACACAGGCCTCACCTGGTGGGAAGCGATGAACCAGGTTTATCTGGAAGACGACATCGTCGCGTTCTATGGCCCGTACCCGGGCCGGGATTGAAAGAGTACCACAGTCCGGGTGACCAACGATTCGGCCTGACTTTTGCCTGACAAAGGACAACCATGTTCAACATCATTCTCCTCGGTTTGACCTCTTTCTTCACCGATGTTTCCAGTGAGATGATTTACCCGCTGGTGCCGTTTTTCCTTACGCTCAAGCTGGGCGCCAGCCCGGCGGTCATGGGCCTGATCGAGGGCATCGCCGAAAGTGTGGCGAGCCTGCTCAAGATCTTTTCCGGCTACATTTCAGACCGGCTCAGGAATCGCAAGAGGTTGACCATTGTCGGGTATGGTTCATCGGCGATTGGAAAACTGCTGCTGTATATCGCTGCGGGTTGGCCGATGGTGTTGGCCGGACGCGTGGTGGATCGCTTGGGCAAAGGTATCCGCACCGCGCCACGCGACGCGCTCATCGCCGACAGCTCTGCCGAAGGCAGGCGCGGCTCGGCGTTTGGGCTGCACCGTGCCCTGGACAGCGGCGGCGCAGTCGTCGGCGTGTTGCTGGCCTATTTCTTCTTCACCAGCCTGGCGAAAGGGGAATATGCCCCGGTCTTTTTGTGGTCGGTCGTCCCGGCGGTGATGGGCGTTGTGCTATTGTTCTTTGTCCGCGAGGCCAAGCCCAAAGAGGGCAAGCCAGCACAATTGCCTTCATTGCAGTGGAGTGTTTTGCCGCGCAAGCTCAAGTTGTTCCTTGCTGTCGCGCTGATCTTTACACTCGGCAACTCGTCGAATACATTCCTGCTCCTGCGCGCCGACACTTTGGGCTTTACTCCGGCGACGGCGATTCTGCTTTACCTGGTGTACAACGTTGTTTACGCCGTGGTCTCGTATCCAGCGGGACGGCTTTCGGACAAAATCGGGCGCAAGCGGCTGCTGGTGGCAGGCTATGCCTTTTACGGATTGGTGTATTTGGGTTTTGCGCTGGTGAACGCGCCGCAGCAGGCCTGGATTGTGTGGGCGCTGTTTGGCTTGTACGGGCTGTACATTGGCTTTACCGATGGCGTCGAAAAGGCGCTCGTGTCTGATTTGGCCCCAGCGAATTTGCGCGCCACGGCCATCGGCTTGCATGCGACCATTGTCGGTATCGGCCTGTTCCCGGCGTCGCTCATCGCCGGTCAACTCTGGGACAGGGTCGGCCCGGCGGCGGCGTTCTACTTTGGCGGCGGCACGGGTCTTGTTGCGGCGATTGGATTGATGATGGTGCTGTGAAATGGAGTCCATACAATATCGAGCCGCCGGCGGCGTGGTGGTGCGTGACGGCAAAATGCTTCTGCTGGACCGCCCGGCGCGCGGCGAGGTGCGTTTGCCCAAAGGCCACGTTGAGCCGGGCGAGTCGGCCCGCGAGGCAGCGCTGCGCGAAGTGCGTGAAGAATCCGGTTACGCTGACGTGGACATTATAGCTGACTTGGGAACCATTGTGAATCATTTTGTGGTGCCGGAGCGGGATCGCGACGTCGTGCGGGAAGAGATTTTTTTTCTGATGCGCCTGCAGAGTGATGAGCGATTCGTACAGGACGACCATGACGCAAGCCAGTTCAACACGCTCTGGGTTCCGCTCGATGAAGCGCTCGCTCACCTGACCTATGAATCGGAAAAAGAGTTTGCCCGCCGCGCGATTCAGGCCTGGGACGACCTCGCGGGCTGAGGCTCGGTTTACGCACTTGCGATTTGCCCCGCCGTTCCCTCGCGCTTATAATATCCCCTTGAGCTATCAGCGCCGAGCCATCGGCGAGTTGGTGACACTATGTCTGAATCCGAACTCTTTCAATTGCTTCAACGCCACAGCCCGGCGCAGGCTGTGCTGAGCTCTCGCGCCGGCGACCGGGGCCTGGCCGACGCGGCACACTTTCCATTCCTGGCACTCGTCAGTCAAGCCGAGATGAAGCTGGCGCTTGTCCTCGCGCTGATCAATCCGGCGGCGGGCGGAGTGCTGCTCATCGGCCCGCGCGGCACGGGCAAGACGACGGCGGTGCGGGGGCTGCTCGACCTTTTGCCACAGGTTCAACGCAGCACGTGCCCCAATGGATGCGAGCCACAAGCCGCCGAGGTCGAGGGCATGGACGGCGTATGCCCCGACTGTGCAGCCAAGCTCATCCGAGGCGAACCCATCACGGCGCCGGATCGGATGCGGTTGATCGAGCTGCCGCTCAATGCGCGGCTCAACGATGTGGTGGGCGGCATCAACGAGCGTGTGGCGCTGGAACAGCACAAGGTGCGCCTGGAGCGAGGCCTGCTTTCGATGGCGGACCAGAACGTGCTGTTCGTTGATGAAGTGAATTTGCTGGCCGACGACATTGCCGATGCCATCCTGGACGCGGCGGCGCAAGGCATTTACACCGTGAGGCGCGGACCGCTCGCGGCGACGTATCGCGCGCGCATCGTACTTGTCGGCTCGATGACTCCAGAAGAGGGCGAGCTCCGCCCGCAGATTCAAGACCGCTTTGGCCTGCGCGTTTTGGTGCGTGGGCTGACGAGTTCGCAAGATCGCCTGCAAGTCTACCGGCGTGTGAGCGCGTACCAGACGAATCCGCATGCGCTGCGCGCCGCGTGGGCCGCCGAGACGGCGGCGATTGCCGACGAAATCGCGCAAGCGCGTGCGCGTCTGCCGCAGGTCAAGCTCACGCCGCAGGTCGAGCGGACGGGCATGGCGTGGGTCAAGCGACTGAGGATTGACAGCCACCGCGCCGAGATCGTCCTCTTCGAGGCGGCCCGCGCGCACGCCGCCGCCGAGGGGCGGGCGCAAGCCGATCTGTCCGATTTGCGCGCGGCGGCAAGCATGGCGCTCCGTCAGCGGCGTAGCCGGTTTATGGACGATTACCTGGCCGCGCAGGCAAAGGAGGAACGCGCGCTTGCCACAGTCGTCTGTGCGCCGTACCCCTTAAGGGTACCTTGGGGGTCGGCCCGCAAAGGGGCGCGACGATGAAGCGCGGCCTTGTGCTCGTCGGCGTGGCGTTGGCAATTCTGGGTTGGTATGCTCCCTGGGTGACGTCTACTCGCCAGCTTGCCGCGCTCACCTATAACGCGCTCGACCTGGCCGAGTTTGCCAAATTTGTCACTCGCGCCGGCATCGCCAGCGTCACGCGCGAGTGGTTTCTGGTACCCGTTGTCGCCGCCGCGCTTGCGCTGGCAGTGTGGGCTAATCCGCCCGGCAAGTTCGCTCGCGCCTGGCGTTATCTGCTCACGTCGGCCGCGATCCTTTTTTCTCTTGTGCCTCTGCCTCCGTATCCTTTTCTCTTGAGGGCGTATTCATCCGCCGAAGATCGCCTTTCCCTTGGGTTGAGCGTGGCCGGCGTGCTGGGTGTGACACTCTTGTTTTTGTTTGGGTCACGCATCACGGGCAAGTGGCGAGGCTTTGTCTTTGTCACATTCGCCGTGCTAGGCGCGGCGCCTGCGGCATGGGAGTTTTTTCACACGCTGTCCCCGATTTCAAAGGTGTACGGCTCGCCGGCTGTGGCAGCTTGGGGATGGGTGGTAACTCTGATCGGGTTTGTTTTGGTCGCCGTTGTCGGATGGACTGACAACGTGAAACGTGAAGCTTGATGCAATCTGACATGCCACCCTTTGGGCGTCCCAACTCTGAAATCATCTGGGTCATCGTTGTCTCCGCGTTTGTCATAGCGCTGGCCAGCTTACCTTACGCTGCTGTCTACTTGACCACGCCGCCTGATTTGCGCTTTGTCGGCACGCTGCTCAACCCGCTCGACGGCGACTCGTACCTGGCCAAGATGCAATTCGGCGCGCAAGGCGACTGGCTGTTTCATTTGCCATACACAGCGCAAGATCACCCTGGCGCATTTGTCTTTGCGCATTACCTGGCGCTCGGCCATGTGGCCGAGTGGACACGCCTGCCGATTCCCTTGGTGTATCACCTGACGCGCGTCATGGCAGGCTTTGTCTTGCTGTTGGTCGTGTACACTCTAGTTGCGCACCAGATGCAAGACCTGGCCGAGCGGCGCCTGGCGTTCCTGTTCGTCGCACTTTCATCCGGCCTCGGCTGGCTGGCCGTGGTGTTGGGGCATCTGGGCACATCCGATTTGCTCATCCCCGAATCCAATACGTTCTTTGGCCTGCACATCAATCCTCATTTTCCGATGGCGATGGCGCTCATGATCGGCATGCTGTTGGTCGGCAGTCGGCAGTCGAGAGTCGGACGCCCGAAGGGTGAGAGGTGGGGCAGCCGGCTGGCAGCGCAAAGTGCGATGTCGTTGGCGCTGGCTATTGTGCAGCCGTTTACGGTGGCGATTGTGTATGCGACACTGGGCGTCTTTTTGCTCTTGCGGTGGCAGCGGGATGGACGCATTCTGTGGCCTCAAGTGTGGATGGCGTTCATCGCGGGTGTGATGACGCTGCCGTTGTTGGTTTATTCCTTGTGGGTCACACAGGCCGATCCGGTATTGCGCGGATGGACGGCGCAGAACGTCACGCCCTCCCCGCCCGTGTGGGACTATTGCCTTGGTTACGGATTGGTTCTGGCGCTGGCCGTGCCGGGCGCGGTCGTGGCAATTCGGCGGCGTACCGATTTAGATCTGTTGTTATTGGCCTGGGTCGGCGTGACGGCGATTGCGCTCTATGCGCCGTTCGCGCTTCAGCGGCGATTCAGTCTGGGTCTGCATATACCGCTGGCTATCTTGGCGGCGATGGGACTGGCTCGACTGACGAAGCGCGGGCTAGTGACGGGCCTGGCGTTTGCAGCTACACTGCTCACGACGTTGCTGGTGATTGTGCTTGCCATCGGCGGTGGGATGAAGCGCGACTCGAGATTGTTTGTGAGCGCGGACGAAGCGGCGGCGATGGACTGGCTGCACGAGAACACGCCGCGCAATGTTGTGGTACTGGCTTCGCCGGAGACAGGACCGTTCATCCCCGCATGGGCGGGCCGCCGCGTGGTGTATGGTCATCCTTTTGAGACGGTGAACGCCGAGCGGACGAAAGCGCGTGTCGAGGCGTTTTTTGCATCAGGGACGAGCCGCGCCGAGCGCGATGCGATGCTGACTGATTGGAACGCAGCGTTCGTGTTTGTCGGCCCGCGCGAGCGCGCGCTCGGCATGACCGAGCCGCCAGGCCGCGAGGTGTTCCGCAATGCGACGGTGACGATTTTCCAGCCATGACAGCGACAGATGTGAAAGGCCATGTGAGTGGTCCGAAATGACACGCCATCCTGATGCCATGACTGTTCTGGTTTTGCTTGCCATCACACTGGCGTTATTCCTTCCGGTTTTGGTCCAGCCGGACGGACTGATCTATCCGCCGCGCAGCGAATTCACCGATCTCACGATCACGCATTGGCCTAACATCCAGTTTGCCGTCGAGAGTCTGAGGGCAACTGGCCGTTTGCCACTGTGGCGTCCGGCGATCATGAGTGGCACACCGTTTGCGGCCAATCCCCTATCCGGCCTGCATTACGTACCGCATGCAATCTTTCTCGTCTTGCCGCTGGCAATTGGATTCAACGTGTTGTTCGTCGCACACGTGTGGCTGGGGGGGTGCGGCGCGTATGCCTTGCTGAGAGCATGGCAGGTCGAGCGGCTGGCGGCGTTTGTTGGTGCGCTGACGTGGATGGCGACGCCCAAGCTGTTCGCGCATCTGGGCGCGGGGCACGTGGGCATGGTCGAGGCGGTGGCGTGGATGCCGTTGGCGGTGCTCGCGGCCCATCGGCTGGTCGAGCGTCGGCGCGCGACACTTGCGCCTGCGCGCAGTGCAGGTGTGGACGCGGTGTGGCTGGGCGCGGTGTGGGCGATTCAATTCATGGCCGATCCGCGCACCTGCTTTTACACTCTTGCGCTGTCCGTCACGTATGGCCTGGCAGCGGCAGTTCTGACCTTGAAGACAAGTCGTCAGGTTCTACTGTCTCTGTGTCTGTGTGTGTTGGTGATGCTGGTGACCTTTACGGTGTTGAGCGCGGCGCTGTGGCTGCCGCTGGTAGAGTTGATCACGCAGAGCAACCGCGGCGCATTGACGCTGGCCGAGGCGGGCGAGTGGTCGTTGCCGGTCCGTCAGCTTGTCAGTCTGCTGCTGGCCGACTGGAGTGGCTTTCACGAGTGGACGGTGTACGTTGGGGTCATGCCGTTGACGCTGGCTGGCGTGGCGGTCGCAGGCTGCAAGACGCGCAGAGCGCGGGCTGCAGGACGTGGTGGGCAGAATTGGCTTTCTGCTTTCTTGTGGCTGGCCATCGTCCTTGCAGCGCTGTTTTCGCTCGGCACGAATGGTCCGCTGTTTCCGCTGCTGTTCCGCAGTGTGCCAGGGCTGGCGCTCCTGCGCGTGCCGCCGCGCGCGTGGTTCATCGTCGCGTTTGCCACGGTGTGCCTGTGCGCGTTCGGCGTACAAGTGATGATGCGCCCGGTGCACAGGCCGCACGGTTGGGTAACGCTGGCTGGCGTGGCGCTGGCGGCCTTGGCACTGATGTTTGGCATGGGCGGCTTTTTTGTGTTGCTCGGCCAGCCTGAGGCGGCTTTTGCCCGCGCTTCGATGCTGCACATGGGGTTGGTCGTGCCAGCGTCGGTGATGTTGATGCTGCTGCGCGCACAGGGGCGCATCGGTGCGCGCGGGTTTGCCGTGTTTTCGGCCGTGGCCATTGCGGCGACGCTCTTGCCGGTGGACTGGTCTTTCTATCGTGTCGTGCCGGAAGCGCGGGCCTTTGCCGATCATGCCGACGTGGCCGCATGGCTGGGGCCAAGTGTGCAACGGGGAACATTCCGTGTCTACTCGCCGAGTTACAGTTTGCCTCAGCACGTGGCCCAACGCGCCGGGTTGGAATTGGCTGATGGCGTTGACCCGCTGCAGCTGGCCAGTTACGCGGATCTGATGCGGGCGGCGACTGGCACTCGTTCCAGCGGTTACTCGGTGACGATTCCGGCGTTCCCGCCTGAATCGAATGTGGAAACGGTTCTGCGCGATGCCACGCCGGATGCGCGATTGCTGGGCAAGCTCAACGTGCGTTACATTGCCGCCGAGTTCCCGATCCGGGCCGAGGGTCTGATCGAGCGAGCGCACATCGGTTCGACGTTCGTGTATGAGAATCAATTCGCGAGGCCGCGGGCGTTTGTAGGAGAGACTGGGGCGCGTATTGTGACATTCACACCCGACCGGGTGGTGGTAGAGGCGGATGGACCGGGCAGGCTGACCCTGAGTCAAAGTACATATCCGGGCTGGCGAGCCATGGTGGATGGTCGCCCGGCCTCCATCTTGAGCGTGGATGGTCTGATGACCGTGAGCCTGGACGCCGGGCATCATCGGGTAGAGTTCGTGTTCGATCCGTGGACGGTCAAGGCGGGTTGGCGTGTGAGTGCGGTGGGGTGGTTCGGTGTGATGGTTGGCTGGCTGGCAGGCTGGTTGAAACGACCCGTGCGGTTATGGAATCACGAAACCGAGTGACCCGATACGAGTGGCTGTGGGCGCTGGCCTGGGCGGCGGCGGCGCTTTTGCTTTCGAGCGCGCCATACTTGCTCGGCGCAGCGTTGTCGTCGGACGCGCGCGTCTTTGGCGGATTCGTGCTGGGCGTTGACGACATGTACTCGTATCTTGCCAAGATGGGCGAGGGCGCGCGTGGCGAGTGGTTGTTTCACATCGTTTATACCAGTGAGCCGCATCAAGGCGCCTTGTTCTTTCTGTTTCACCTGCTGCTGGGCAAAGTCGCGGCGGCGGCGGCGAGCCTGGGCGGCTGGCCGCTCACCGAGACGATGGTCCTGGTGTATCACGGCGCGCGGATTGTGTTCGGCGCGGTACTCTTGCTGACGGTATACCGCTTTGCTGCGATGTTTACACTTTCACGCGCGATGCGCCGATTGACGTTCTTGATCGTCGCGTTCAGCGGGGGATTCGGCTGGCTGTTGCTGTTGATAGGTCAGCCGAACTGGCTGGGCAGCTCACCCGTTGATCTGATCTTGCCCGAGGGTTTCACGTTCCTGGTGCTGTATGCTTTGCCACACATCGCCTTGGGACGCACGTTGCTGCTGACGGGATTCATCGTGTTGTGGACGAATTCCAATCTTCGCACGAGTGCAATCGCAGGCCTGTGCTGGCTGGCGATGGGCTTGATCGTCCCATTTTATGTGGCGGTGGCGTGGGCAGTGGCAGGCGCGGCGTGGTTGGCCGTGACGCTTCGGCGGCGTGCCATCGTTTGGAGCGAGATACTACACGTTGCCCTTGCGTGCCTCATCGCTGCGCCCGTGGTGATTTACAGTCTGGTCGTGTTCACTGTCAATCCTGTCATGCGGCAGTGGTCGGCGCAAAACCTCATTCTCTCGCCGCACCCGCTGCACTATGTAATGGGCTATGCGCTTGTCGGGCTACTGGCGATTTTGGGCGCGGTTCATGTTTTGCGACGGCGCGACGCGCGGAGCGGGACATTGCGCCTGGTCGCGTGGGCGGTGGTCGTTCCGCCGCTACTCTACCTGCCATTCAATTTGCAGCGGCGGCTCATCGAAGGCTGGCAGGTTCCGCTGGCGATTCTGGCGTCGCTGGGACTGGCGCGGTTTGTCTTGCCCGCATGGCGGCGGTCGCCGCTGGTGCGGTGGCTGATCCACTTTCCGCGCTATTCGGTGCGCGGGTTGAGCTGGTGGGCGCTCACGTTGATTCTGCTCGCAATGATTCCAACGAACATCCTGCTGGTGGGCAGCGGCATGTTGGCGGTTGCGGCGCGCACTGCGCCCATCTTTCGCGATGGCGGCGAGGTGAAGGCGCTCGATTGGCTGGCGACCCGCGCGACCTACGATGACGTGATCCTCTCGTCATACGAAGCGGGCAACTATATTCCGGCGCGAGTCGGCGCGCGCGTTTACATCGGCCTGGGGACAGAGACGGCGCGCATCGAAGACAAGCGAGCGGCGATGAAGCGCTTCTTTGATCCGTTGACCTCAGACGAGTGGCGCGCGCAATTCCTGCGCGATGGGAACATTACCTATGTTTTTGCTACTCCCGCCGAGCGGTTCTCGCCGGGTGACGCTCGTTTCCTGTCGCCCCTTTACCAGGCTGAGGGCTATACCATTTATCGAGTGAAGAGTGATCGCCTATGACGAACAACAGGTCCAAATCTACCTCACGGCATCTTGTCTGGGTTGTCCTCGTCGCCGGTCCCCTCATCCTGTTCTGGCGAATTGTGTTTGCCGGGCGCATGCTGTTCTGGGGCGTGCCGTTGTTGCAATTCTATCCGTGGCAGCAGTTGGCTGTCGAAATGTGGCGCAGCGGGACGGTTCCGCTGTGGAATCCGTTCGTCGGCAATGGCGCGCCTCTGGCGGCCAATTTGCAGTCGGCGGTGTTTTATCCGCTCAACGCGCTGTATCTCATGCTGCCTGTCGAGCAGGCCATGGGCTTTACGGCGGTGCTGCACGTTATCCTGGCCGGGCTGGCGATGTACGCCTGGGGTCGAGCATTCGGACTCGGGCCGCTTTCGGCCCTCATCGGCGCGCTGGCATTTCAGCTCTCTCAATTCTTCATAGCTCGCTTTGGCTTCCTGAGCATCACGGCCACCTTTCCTTGGACGGCCGTCTGGCTGTGGCGCGCCGAGCTGCTCGTGCAACGTCGGCGGTTGTCTGATGCGTTGTGGCTGGCACTGACGATAGGGCTCGGCCTCCTGGCCGGTCACGCGCAGACGGCGGGGTTGGGCCTGCTGGTGGTGATGGCGTATGCAGTGTTGCGGATGATTCAGGAGACAAGGAGACCAGGAGACCAGGAGACAAGGCGCTATCTGCTATATGCTATCGGCCATTTGCTGCTCGCGTTTCTGGTTGGGTTTGCATTGGCCACGGTGCAACTGCTGCCGTCGTCCGAACTCGCGGCCCAGTCCCAACGCACGGGCGGGTTGGATTACGAGTTTGCCGTGACACACTCTCTTCATCCGCTCCGCCTGTTGACCTTTTTCGCGCCTGACCTGATGGGCAACCCGGCCGATGGCAACTTTTGGGGCTATGACAACTACTGGGAAAACGCCGGATACGTCGGGGTATGGGCGCTGTTGATGGCAGGGTTTGCTATCTCTAATCTCAAATCTCAAACACCTGCACTGCGTGCAAGTGCCTCAAATTTCAAATGGGTGGTTGTGTTCTTTGGCGCAGTGGCATGCGTGTCATTGTTTTTTGCGCTAGGGAGATTTTTGCCATTCTTTCCGTTGCTCTACAAGGCCGTATCCGGCGTGGCATTGTTCCAGGGGCCGGCGCGGTTGTTGAGCGTGTACACGCTGGCGGTCGCCGCCCTGGCAGGCCTCGGCACAGAACAGTTGCTTGCAAGTGACCGTTGGCGTTTGCTGGGGCGCAACTTGCTGGTCGCTTCGGCGGGGGTGTTGCTGGCGGTCATTGCCGGAACGGCTTTTATCGGCATTCGGGCTGTGTTCGTCCGGCCTGTGATCCAGTTCGGCGTGACGCTGGGCGCGTGTGCGGCGTGTCTGGCGTTTCGTCCTGTTAGCTCCCTGTCCGGCGGGGGGAGCAAGTTCAAACTATGGCAGGCGGCGTTGATCGTCATCGTTGTGGCGGACCTGATCGTGGCAGACTGGCGGCTCAATCCGACGACGGACACAAGTCTGTACCGCGCGCCTACAGAGTCAGCGCAGATCGTGCTCACGGCGGGCGATGGGCGTGTCTTTTGGTTCGACGATGACGAGACCGACATCAAATTCAAGCATTACCTTTCGTTTATCAAGTTTGGGCCGGAAGACGCGGCGTACTGGTTGGGCATGCGAGAGACGCTCCTGCCCAACGTCGGGATGATTGACCGCGTGCCGACCGCGAACAACTTTGACTCGCTCCTGCCGAACCACTATGATGAATGGATGAAACTCTTGAACAAGCTGCCCGCTGCGGACGCGCTTCGAGTGGCCGGAGTGATGAACGCGCGCTACATCGTCAGCCAGCGCGATTTGCCGCTGCCCGTCATCCAGCGTGGTCATGAGGTGACGATCTATCGCAACGACGCGGCGATGGGCCGCGCATGGCTGGTTCCACAAGCGCGCGTCGAGGGCGATTCATTGGCGGGACTAGCCGATCCGTCGTTTGACCCACGCCAGGTGGTTCAAATATCAAATGTCAAATATCAAATATCAAGCAGCGCGTTGACGACGGCAGGGAAAGCGGGTACTGTCCAGTCCTTGCAGGATTCACCTAATGCCGTTACAATACGCGCCGCGTCTGAATCCGGCGGTTTTTTGGTGCTGGCCGACACATTCTATCCGGGTTGGCAGGCCACGCTGGACGGCAAGCCGGCAGAGATCTTGCGCGCGAACCACACTTTCCGCGCCGTGGCGTTTCCACCGGGTGAGCACGTCGTCGTGTTCCGATACTTGCCGCGCTCGTTCCTGGTGGGCATGGCGATCAGCCTGTTGACCCTGTTTGTCACCGTTGGAGCATTGATTGTTGTGTTGCTGCGGCGGCGTTGAAATGACTCGCTACTCTGTTGACCGATGATGGCCGCTATTCGTCGTTCGTCACACAGAGCGGTCCTTTGTTATCTGAGACCGTGGCACGTCGTCGGGCTGGTTGCGCTGGCCTACATCATGCTGACGCTGACGCGCCACGGCGGCAACCCGATGCAGTTCGCGCTTGTAGGCTCCCGCTTCGACCCGGGCGTGGCAGGCGGCACGTGGGGCTACGACGGACAGTTTGCTTACCAGATCGCGCGTGACCCGCTGGGCGCTTTTCGCTTTCTCGATGTGCCAGCGTACCGCTACCAGCGCATCCTTTATCCTCTCGTCGCGTGGGCGCTGGCGGTGGGGCAGGGGGCACTCGTCCCGTGGGCGCTTATCGCGGTCAACTGGCTGGCGCTGATGATGGGCACGCGCTTCACCGAAGACATTTTGACCGGTCGGGGCGCGAGCCGGTGGTATGCGTTAGGCTACGGGCTGTTCGGCGGGCTGATGATGGCCGTGCGGCTCGATCTCACCGAGCCGTTAGCCTATGCCCTGGCGCAGGCAGCGGTCTTGACTTATGAGCGTGGACGACGGCGTGGTGCGGTCGGGTTGCTGGCACTGGCCGCGCTAGCCAAAGAGACGACGCTGTTGGTGGCCGCAGGCTTTTTGTTGAGTTTTGCTCTCTCGCGGCGCTGGCGTGATTTGATCGAGTGGGCTGCCATCGTCGGTGCGCCGTTCGCGGCGTGGCAAGTAATTTTGCGCGTGTGGCTGGGCGCGTGGGGCATCGGCTCCGGCGGCGCGCTGGCGACGCCGTTCGAGTTGATTCCATACCGGGGACTGTGGTCGCTGGC
>CAYGWJ010000330.1:0-16668 GCA_964353405.1 uncultured Anaerolineae bacterium | reverse complement strand
GGTCATCAATCCGTTCCGGCTCAATGTACAGGCGGGTTTCTGGCATCGTGCCCCTCGCTTAAGTTAGTCTTGAGCGAGGAAGTATACCGGACTTTCCGATAATTCAGTAGTCGCTTTCAAATATGAGCGAATCAAGGGTGTTAAGGTAGACGCTATGCGAGGGATGACATGACCCAACGCGACAAGCTCTTGGAGCATATCCTAAGAGGGACATCTGACGCGAACGTTGGATTTAGCGAGTTGTGTCGGTTGTTGCGCCGCTTGGGTTTCGATGAGCGGACTCGCGGCAGCCATCATATCTTCACAAGAGATGGCATTGCAGAGATTTTGAATTTGCAGCCTTTTGGCAAGCAGGCTAAGCCATACCAGGTCAAGCAGGTTCGTGGTGTCATTGTCAAGTACAAGTTGGGAGGTGAGCATGATTCGGTATGAGATGATCGTCTATTGGAGCGAGGAGGATGAAGCCTTTATTGTGGAAGTACCTGAGTTGCCCGGATGCATGGCAGACGGCGCGACCTATCAAGAAGCTGTCGCCAATGCCGAGGTGATTGTCCAAGAGTGGATTGAGGCGGCACGAGAACTAGGTCGCCCCATCCCGGAACCGAAAGGACGATTGGTTTACGCATGACTCGTATCCTCGCCATCGAAACATCCTGTGACGAAACCTCTGCCGCCGTCGTGCAAGACGGACGGCACGTGCTGTCGAACGTCGTCGCTTCGCAGATGGACTTGCACAGTAAGTACGGCGGCGTGTTCCCCGAGCTTGCCTCGCGCCTGCACGTACAAGCCATCGTGCCCGTCATCAGCGAGGCGATGGAAAAGGCGCACCTGGGCTGGCAAGACCTGGACGCCATCGCGGTGACGTATGGGCCCGGGCTGGCCGGGTCGCTCCTCGTCGGCGTGAACACGGCCAAAGGCATTGCGCTCGGTCGCGGCCTGCCGCTCGTCGGCGTGAATCACCTGGAAGGCCACGTCTATGCTGCGTGGCTCGAGGTCGAAGGCGACGCGCTTGGCAGCGTGCCACAGGAAGAATTGACCTTCCCGCTGCTCATCCTCATCGTCTCTGGCGGCCACAGCGAGCTGTTCCTGATGCGCGACCACTTGCGGTACGAGCGGTTGGGGCAGACGGTGGATGACGCCGCAGGTGAGGCGTTCGACAAAGTCGGGCGATTGCTGAACCTGGGCTATCCTGGCGGGCCGGCGATTGAAAAGAAAGCGGTTCAAGGCAACCCGGCGGCGTATCGTTTTACCAAACCCAAGCTCGATGGCGAGTACGACTTTAGCTTTAGTGGCATCAAGACGGCTGTCTTGCGTGAGGTTCAGCGCATTGCTACCATCGGCCCGAAGGGCGAATTGCCGCCCGGAGTGCCAGTGGCCGATCTTGCCGCAAGCTTTCAGGCTGCGGTCGTGGATCAATTGTGCGGCCAGACATTAAAGGCCGCTGAAGCAACCGGGGCCACGGCGATCTTGATGGGTGGCGGTGTTTCAGCCAACCAGGCACTGCGAACGGCGATGAAAGCGCGCGCCCACGTTCCCGTGTATTGGCCGCCGCTGTGGCTCTGCACCGACAACGCCGCCATGATCGGCGCGGCGGCATTCTGGCGTTTCCAGGCCGGTCAGCGCGCCGGGTGGGATTTGGATGTGGAGCCGGGGTTACGGCTTGAGTAGAGACGACGCGGCGCGTCGTCTCTATTCTCGGCGCGTCGTCTCTACTCCTCTGGCAAAATCCCCATCTCAAACAAGGCATCGCTCAACTCTGGCCAATCGCGCGGAGCAATCAGCGCCACGGTGGATGAGACTGTCTCTCGGATAAACTTGCGCGTCCGGGGCGACTCGGCGAGTTGATCCAGCAACTCGGGCCGCGCCACGCGCAACACGACGGCCTGCTGCGCCCACGCTTCTGTTCCTCGTGTCCCCCATCGGCGCAACGCGCCCGCCAGTGATTCCGGCGCAGGCGCTCCACTCGTGCGCTCCAAGAATTCGACGATGCGCTCCGGCGTGATGCGCTGAGCTTTTGCTCGCTCCAACGACGATGGCGTGATGCGAAAAGTGTACACCTCGCCGCTGGCGACCCACTCGGCCACGCGCGCGAGTTGAAAGCGGTCGTAGCGGCGTGACGCGCTTACTTGCACTTGCCCATCGGCGCGGACGACGAAGGTTGAATCTTTGCTCAACGGTGGCGCGTCGCCCGCGTGCGTGCCCAATAACCAATACCCAATATCCGTCACGCAGAACGACGCTCTATCCGCATCCAAATCCACCACACCCAGCCAGTGCAGCGGCCCGCCGAGGATAAAGTGTAAAAGTGCACCCTCAACCCGCTCCCAGCTTTCAAAACCCTTGAGGTATTGATTCGTCGCCGCGTCACGGATGTACCACGTGTCGTAATCGCCGCCGGGACGCTGAAAGTCCGGCGACGATTCGCGGATGGCCGCGACGAAATCATCCTTTCGATACCACGCGCCAGGTTCAAGCTTCGCCAGCGTGTCCAGCACAATGCGCCGCGCGGCATGTGGATCGTTGTGCCAGGAACCGGTGTCTTCACAGCGCAGCGTCGGCACGCGCCACAGGTCGTTCCACGCGAGGCTGTCGTGCCAGCCTTCATAAAGTGCGCGCTGTTGCTGCCAGGTGTGCGATTGGAGCCAGGTCGTCGCCGTGTGCGGATCAGGTCGAAGCAGAGTCGTGTCCGGCTTGACCAGCGACAACTGAGCCGCCAGATGGTTCAACAGGTCAAGCCGGGACCCATCTTGGACGCGCAGTTGGTGGCTGAACGTTTGCCGGTGGAGGTCAGGCAACGGCTGGCCCGGCGTCGTGTTGACCGGCGCAGCGTGGATGTAGGCCAGCCAGCTGCACAGATCATCGGCCAATAGAGCGCCGGCTGGACGCGGGGCTTCCGGGGCGGGTACAGGAGCCGGTAGAGTGCGCTCAGAAATACGAGTTGCCTCAATCATGCCGTCAAGCTCTTGCGGCACAAAGACGACTTCTTGCATCCCACCCGGCCCCTGATCGAATGCCTTGAAGATTAACCCGCGATACCACAACGCTTCGGCCACGCTGACCGGCGACTCCCAGGGTCGCTCACGCTCCAGGCGGCCCGGCCCTATCGGGCGAATGTCGCCAAAGCGCCGGGTAAAGGCGCCCGCCGGCATCCAGCCGCCCACCGTCGCCATGTTTGAAAGGGCTTGACGCTCGGTTTCCGGCAGGGATGACCACAGCTCGACCTGCGCGGCCGGCTGGGAAAGGCGCGCAGTGAGAACGTCCACCGCATCGTCGTGGCGATTCGTGGGCAGCTCAACACTCCACTGCGCCGCAATCACACGCAGCAGAGCCAGGTCATCATCAAAGAGGCATTGACGTAGTGTTCTCATCGAATGACGAACCTTGTGGTCACCAGCATTGAGTGAGATTATACCAAAATCAGAGGTTTCTCACAGGCAGCGCGCTCCGAGTTTTGCGGTATAATATGGAAAGTCCGGCGCAAGGAGTTGGCAATGAACGACCCATCCCATCCAGAGCGTAAAATCAAGCCGATCAACTTGGGCATCGTGGCCGACATCGTCCGGCAGGCGCGGCTGGCCTGGCGGTTGATGCTAGACCCGCGTGTGCCGCTGTGGGTCAAGATGATCGTGCCGGCCTCGCTGGTCTATCTCATCTCCCCGATTGACTTTATACCGGATGTCATCCCCGGCCTGGGCCAGCTCGATGACCTGGCCATAGTCGTCATCGGCGTCAAGCTGTTCATCGAGCTTTGCCCGACCGAAATCGTCCGCCAGCACATGCAAGAGCTTTTGGGCGAGTCCAACTGGCGTGTGGAGCCAAATGCGCCCGCATCCCCGCCTGCTCCGAACATTGTGGATGCGCCATACGAAATCAAGAAAGACGAGTGAGGCGCAGTGGGCCTCACCTCCACGCCTGCCACTGTCTGAAGGCGGCCGAGACGTTGCTGCCCCCTGGATTCCACACGGCGAACCCAATCTGTCCCTCGCCAGGAACGCCGCTCACCTCAAACGCAAATTCGTCATTGACGTAGAAACGGCAGCGGTCAGCGCGGCACTGGGCGCGCAAAAGATTCTCGGTTGAGCCGCGCTTGATATGCGGCCACGGCTGCCACGGCACGCGCCAACGCCACTCGCCGCCGGACATTTGACCCACGGCGATGTAACCATCCGGTCCGATGAGCAACGCCGCAAAATCATCCAGCCCTCGATAGCGCACCATCAAGCCATAGCCTGTATCGTCCGGGCCGCTCAATGGCGCAGCGCGCGCCTCGAGTGCAAAATCAGCCAGAGGTCGTTCGCTCACGGCGTAGAACAAACCACTCGCCTGGCCTGTTGCACGAACGGTGATACTTCCGTCGGCCTCCTCGCCCGCCGCGCCGGGGCCAAACGTCCACCTGCCAGGATCAGGCAAGGGAACAGCTACCCCGGTCAGGGCGGGCCGCGTGCCCAGCCACAGCGCAGTCGTCACACCCAGCATGACGACCAGCGCGAATGCCATTACCACCGCACGCCAGAGCCAGGGCGGGACCAGCTTTTGTTCCCTCTTGTCGCGCAGACTGTTTTCCATGACCATAAGTATACCGCAAAACTCGGACGGTCTGTGGCCTCCTTGACAGTTTTTCCCGCCTGGGGTATTCTTTCGCTCACCTCAATGAGCAAGAGACACGGGCCCGCGCGTCGCTACCTGGCAAAGTGGAGTGTCAAGGTCATCTCCATCTCTGCTGTCGTTGTGCTGGTGACGGCTGTCTATGCCCGCACAGCCGTCGCACCTTCGTCCGTGCCCCAAGCCATCGCGCTACAAGCGCCCGCGCCGGAACTGGCGACATCCCTTGTCTCGTTCACCGTACTGACTCCGACGGAGCAGCCCGAGCCGACGCCAGACTCGGCCGCGCTAACCCCCATCCCGACCGTCACTGACGAGCAGGTCATCCCTACCCCGGTTCCCTTCATCGTGGAAGCGCCCGAACCACAGCCTAAAGCCGGCAGGCCGCGCGTCACGCCGATGGCTATCTTTGCTTCCATGATAGCCACGTCGACCGACACGCCAATCCCCGGCGGAGGGCCTGGCGCCGCCCGTGTGCCGATCTTGATGTATCACTACATCTCCGACCCGCCGCCAGGCTCTGACCGGCTCCGGTATTCGCTCTCAGTCACCCCGTCCAACTTTCACGCGCAGATGACCTTCTTGCAACAGGCAGGCTATCACGCCGTCACGCTGGATGATTTATACAATCATTTGACGCAGGGCACACCGCTGCCAGACAAGCCCATCATCCTCACGTTCGACGACGGCTACGCGGATGCGTTCACCTCCGCCCTGCCCATTCTACAAAAGCATGGCTTTGTGGGGACGTTCTTTATTCTGACGGGGCCGGCGGACCGTAATGGAGAGGTCGCCTATCTGAACTGGGCGCAAATCACAGCGATGAGCCAGGCGGGCATGGACATGGAATTGCACAGCCGCGAGCACGTTGACTTGCGCAATCGCCCTAACGATTTCCTGGTGCATCAAATCGCAGGAGGGCGTGATTCCCTGACGGCACGCACCGGGCGGCCCGTGCGCTGGTTCGCGTATCCGTCCGGGCGCTACGACGACGCTGCGGTGCGCGTGCTCCAGTCAGCCGGGTTCGTCGGCGCCGTGACGACGATTAACGGTCGAACGCAAAGTGTCTCCGGCTTGTTCGACTTGCAGCGCGTCCGCATCAACGGTCCTGGTACGTTAGAGATTTTCATCAAGGCCCTCGCGGGCGATCCATAAAAGACGTACGAGGTCAAAACCTCGAATGTCTTTTCTATCCACCGATCTGCGACATCACCCTCTGCAACGGGATGACCTTCTCCGGCAGCCCATGTCCCCACGGCTTGCGCAAGATCAGCTCACTCATGCGCTCGCGGAGCGTCTCGAACGATGCGCCATTGCGGAGCAGGGAGCGCAAATCGCCCTCGTCGTCGCGCAGCAGGCACAAGCGGAGTTTGCCATCCGCCGTCAGTCGGACGCGCGAGCACGAGGAGCAAAACGGATTCGTCACCGTGCTGATGAAACCGACAGCGGCTTTCGCGCCGCGCAATTGAAACAGCCGTGCTTCGCCGTCCAGCTTTCCCTCGCCCACGGATTCAAGCGGCCCGAGCTTGGCCCTGATTCTGGCGATGACCTCTTCTTGTGAGACAATGCCATCCTGAGCGAACTGTGCCACCTCGCCGAACGGCATCATCTCGATGAAGCGAACCTGCCATGGATGTTCCAGTGTGAGCGCGGCCAGGTCGGACACATCCTCGTCGTTATAACCGCGAACGACGACGGCATTGATCTTGATCGGGACCAGTCCAGCTTGTTCCGCCGCGCGAATCCCACCCAGCACCGTTTCGAGTTTGCCCCAGCGTGTGATGCGGCGAAACTTGTCTGCATCCAGAGTGTCCACACTCACGTTGACGCGCTCCAGGCCGGCCTCTTTGAGAGGACGCGCCAGCTCGCCCAGGCGCAGTCCATTGGTCGTCATCGAGATCGCTCGAAAGCCGAGCGCCGAAATGCCCCGCACGATGTCCAACAGCTCGGGGCGCACGGTCGGTTCCCCGCCGGTCAGTCGGATTTTGTCAAAGCCCAAGTCACGAGCGGCCCGCGCCACGGTGAGGATTTCGTCGGAAGTGAGGAGCTCATCGCGAGGCGAAAAGCTCATCTCCTCCGGCATGCAGTAAACACAGCGCATGTTGCAACGATCGGTGAGGGAGATGCGCAGATAGCGGATATTTCGTCCAAAGGAATCAAGTGCCATAGCCGCTATTCTAACATCTCATAACGAGCCTGTCAATAAGCACGATGGACATGATAATTATTGTCACTGGCTTGTAACAGTCTCGTAACCCCAATCAATCGCAACTTGCATTATGATAGTTTACGGTATACGCTGCCACGCAGCGCTGCTTGACCTTTAGGCTCTAGTTGTGTTGTGTCTTCTGACGTCATGTCCGTGTCTGGTGAATACCCACAACTACGTAGAGTCCTCAACTTGTTGAGGCAGTGGCCCGAACAAGTTCGGGAGTCCGATAAGATGTGGGTAATCCCACAACTACGTAGAGTCCTCAACTTGTTGAGGCAGTGGCCCGAACAAGTTCGGGAGTCCGATAAGATGTGGGTAATCACCAGGTCCGTGTGAGTTGCATTCTGCAATTGGCGGGTATATAATTTGTGTATCCGGGCTCCATATTCTTCCGGGAGGAGCCTTTCACTCTGAGAGGAGGCCAAGATGCGTCGAAGAGCCATGATCATGTTCAGTGTCCTAGTAGTGTTGCTGCTGGTGGCTGCACCAGCGGCCGCTGCACCGGCGCCATTGCCGGTCAATGCCGGGGCAGTCGCCGCACCACAAGCGGCCGGCGCCCGTTATCACTGGGTCCGCCACGGTGAAACGCTATTTTCGATCGGGCGTATGTACGGCGTGAGCCCGTGGGCCATTGCCTCGGCCAATCACCTCCCCAACGCAAACCGGATTTACGCGGGCCAGTGCCTCTACATTCCGCCCCGCCCGGTCTGCCCTCGTGCGTGGTGTGGCTGTGGACCCTATCGCTGCGGGTGGTAATAGTGCGATAGCCGTGGGATGAGCTGCGGAGGACTCTTAAGTGACTTGTCTGGAACGCAGACTCTAACGCCATCGTCTGTCCAAAGCGTGGCCCGGCCAGTCCGGGCCACGTCTTTTATATGGCGTCTCCCGAATCAAAGCCTATGATGCAATGAGAAACAAATCATGCCGGTGAATCAACGCCTGGTTGTAATGGGGATCACATTGACGATAGCGGTGTTGATGCTGCTGGGCGTTGCCGCCGCGGCCCCCGGCGGAACCGTAATCCTCGATCCGCCCGTGGCGACAAAGTCAGGCCTGCCTGGAGCAACCATCACTCACTCGCTGCATATCACCAATGCCGGAGGAACCACCACGGATGCGTTCACGCTGACACTTGCTGGCAACGTGTGGCCCGTAAGCTTGCCGGTGTCGCAGGCACAACTGTCGCCGAATGCTGGCGCCACATTTAACGTGATCGTGACCATTCCTCTCACGCCGACCACAACCAGTGATACCGTCACCGTCGCCGTGTACCGGCAAGGCAGCACGCAGGTGCTGACCTCTCAATTAACGACGCAGATAGCTCGCATCTATTTGCCCGTTATACTCAAGATGATTCCGGATGTTTGCCGCCCCACAGGTGAGATATATGACGCTCTGCCAATCTATGACTGGGAACCGGCCCAGCGGCCTGCCAAAGACCACGCAGACTTGAACCTGGCCCTGCGCGACTATACACCGATTAACGCTTTTCCGGAGTTGGTGGACATCGGCGGCGCCTGGGACCCGGCCCCGCCACAACTGGCAGGCGTCTTTTCTCCGCCGCGTGCGCCCGACATCAAGACCACCTATCAAGTCTATGGATGGGACTGGGGTTGCAATTGCCGCATCGGGCCGATCTCTCCACCGGAAGATCCCGAGGTGACCCTGATTGACCTGGCCGCAACTCCCGGCGAGACGGTGCACGTGCCCGACCGTTTAGGTGGCGAGATCGCGCCCGGGTACAAAGCGATGGTGTTGTACGCGGATGCCACTCGCTTGACACTCAAGTACACTGCCGAAGACAACGTCATTGTGGGTTTCACCGTCCACATAGAAAACATTTGCGTGGATTCGAACCTGCTGGCTCTCTATCAACAGTTGAACGGGGCAGACCGCCACGAATTGCCCGCTTTGCACGGAGGGCAGGCAGTCGGGCGCGCGCGTATCAATCGCGTGGGTGTTGTCATCCGTGATACGGGAACCTTCATGGATCCGCGCTCACGCAAAGACTGGTGGCATGGGTATTAAAACGTAGGGGCGATCCTGTGTGATCGCCCCTCTGCGTGATCGCCTCTCTCGAGATCGCCCTTCGCATACCCCGGCGTTTACAGCATCAACCGCATCGGCTGTTCCAGCGCAGCCTTGAACGCCTGCATAAAGCGTGCCGCTTCCGCGCCGTCGGTCACGCGGTGATCGGCAGAGATAGTGGCCTTCATCCGCGTGCCCACCGCCAGTTGCCCGTCCTTGACCACCGGCGCCTGGCGAACCGATCCGATCGCCAGCACCGCCGCCTGGGGCGGGCTGATGATGGCGATAAAGTGCTCCACGTCAAACATGCCCAGGTTGCTGATATTGAGCGTGCCGCCAACCATTTCTTCCGCGCGCATGCGCCCGTCGCGCGCGCGGGCGATCAGCTCGCGTGACTCTTGTGCGATTTGCGCAAGCGTCTTTTTGTCGGCATCTTTGAGAAAGGTGGTCACCAGCCCCCCCTCTCGCGCCACGGCGATGCCAATGTTGATCCGCTCGTGAATGTGGATTTCGTTCCCGGCAAACGACGCATTGACGTTAGGGAATTGCTTGAGCGCAATCGCCGCCGCCTTGACGAGCAAGTCGTTGACCGAGATGGCTTCATTCTCCGGCAGGAGCGCGTTCAATTGCTTGCGCAGCGCCAGCGCGGCTTGCATGTCAATTTCGCTCGTGATGTAAAAGTGCGGCGCATGCTGCTTGCTTTCCACCATGCGGCGCCCGATGGTCTGCCGCATCGGCGAGAGCGGCTCGACGCGATACTCTTCGCCGGTCGGGACGACCGATGGAATCGCAATCGGAGGCTGCGCAACCGGTCTGGGCGCTGGCGGCGCCGCGCGTTGTTTCATAGCCTCTTCAATATCGCGCTTGGTAATGCGGCCCTCCGGGCCGGTGCCCACCACCTGATGCAAGTCAATGCCCAGTTCGTCGGCCATGCGCCGCGCAACAGGCGACGCCATGACGGGTCCGGTCATGGCGGCGACGGGTGTGACGGCCGCTGACACAACCGGCGCAAGCGTCGTTGCGGCTTGCGCTTCCTTCTTCGGCGCGGGCGCAGCTTCCTTCACGCCGAGCGCGGCCAGGTCAATGACTTCGTCTGCCGTGCCGATCACGGCGATGGGCTTGCCAATCGGCACAATCGCTCCAGCTTCGACCAGAACCTGGCGCAGCATGCCCGCCTTGAACGACGTGACCTCGACGTTCGCCTTGTCCGTTTCGATGATGGCGATGACTTGACCTTCCGCAACTGAATCGCCGACCTTTATGCTCCACTCGACCAGCGTGCCTTCTTTCATATCAAAGCCCAGCTTGGGCATGGAAATTAGTTCAGCCATGTGAATGTCTCCTCACTTGAGATACAGCACGTCTTTGGCGGCCTTGATCACGTCGCCGACCTGCGGCAAGGCCAATTGCTCCAAATGCTTGTTGTAGGGCAATGGGACTTCGGCCTGGGCCACGCGCCGGATGGGCGCATCCAGATGATCGAACGCCAGCTCGGCCACAGTGCTCGCAATCTCTGCGCCGATGCCAAAGCTCCGCCAGCCTTCCTCAACCACCACCAGGCGATTCGTCTTTTTCACCGATTCGATGATGGGCTGCGTGTCGAGCGGACGAAGCGACCGCAGGTCAATCACTTCCGCCTCAATCCCTTCTTCCGCCAGCTTGTCCGCCGCCTCGAGCGTCGTCTGGATCATCTTGGAATACGAGACGAGCGTCACATCCTTGCCCGCTCGCTTGATGTCCGAGACGCCGATTGGCACGAGATAATCTTCATCTTCCGGCACATCGCCGCGCACCGAGTAAAGCGTGGCGTGCTCGATGAAAAAGACCGGGTCGTCGTCGCGGATGGCCGACTTTAGTAATCCTTTGGCATCCGCAGGCGTGCCGGGCGCGACGACCTTCAAACCTGGAAAGTGGGCAAAGATCACGTCGGGCGTCTGCGAATGCGTCGCGCCCAATTGCCGTCCCCCCCCGCCCACCGTGCGGATGACGAGCGGCACCCGGATTTGACCGTTGAACATGTAATGCAGCTTGGCCGCGTGGTTCACGATCTGGTCGAGCGCCAAGAATGCAAAATTAATGGTCATGATTTCTGCGACGGGCCGCAGGCCATTCATGGCCGCGCCCGTCGCCGCGCCCGCGATGACGCTTTCGGCAATGGGTGTATCCTTGACGCGCCTTTCCCCAAACTCGTCCAGAAAGCCGCGCGTGACGGCATACGTGCCCCCCCACTTGCCCACTTCCTCGCCCATGATAAATACCCGCTCGTCGCGGTGCATTTCTTCTCTCAACGCCTGGCTGATTGCTTCGCGATATGTGATGCGTGCCATTGTCTTATCTCCTAACCGTGTGCCGGTGGATTGACATAGATGTTTTCCCACAGCGTCGCGTCTTCTGGCTCGGGGCTGGATTCCGCAAACTGCACAATCCCGGCCAATTCATCTTCAACCGATTTCCATACCTGGTCCAGCGCCGCGTCGTCGGCCAGGCCTTTAGACTTGAGCACCTCGCCCAAGAGGTGAATCGGGTCGCGTGTGCGGCGCTCTTCTTCGACCTCGGCCTTGGTGCGGTACCGTTCCGGGTCGCCCATCGAGTGACCGGCGTAGCGGTAGGTTCTGGCTTCGAGCAGGAACGGGCCGTTGGCGCGCGCGTGATTCAGCGCTTCCTCGATGGCCTGATAAACTTGCACGACATTCTGCCCGTTGACCTGCAGACTGGCAATGTCGTAAGCGCAGCCTCGCTCAAAGACATTCGAGACCGCCGAAGCGCGGCTCACTTCCGTGCCCATCCCATATTGATTGTTCTCGACCAGGTAGACGACCGGCAGTTTCCACACGGCGGCCAGGTTGATGGACTCGTGAAAGTAGCCGATGTTGGTCGTGCCTTCGCCGATGACGCATAGCACGACCTGCGGCTCGTCTTTGTAGCGGAGGCTCATCCCAATCCCCGTCGCCAGCGGCAAGTGTCCGCCGACGATGGCATGTCCGCCCCAATAGTGACGCGCGGGGTCCGCCATGTGCATCGAGCCGCCTCTGCCACCTACGACGCCGGTGGCCTTGCCCAGCAACTCGGCCATCACTCGCTTCGGATCCAATCCCCTGGCGATGGCCCAGCCGTGATCGCGGTACGCCGTCAACAAATGATCTTGTGCACCCAGCGCCTGGCACGCGCCGACGGCGACGGCTTCCTCGCCGATGTACAAATGCAGGAACCCGCCTATTTTGCCTTCACTGTAAAGCTCGGCGGACTTTTCCTCAAAACGCCGAATGAGCACCATGAGTCGAAAGAGTTTGTGCAATTCGTTTGGCGCCAGTTCACTCATGACTTTTTCTCCTCTCGATGTCAGTACGATCGCTGTTGCAGGAAACCCAATGGCCAATAGTATCACTTTTCTCATTCCTGTGCCAGTCGCGGCGAAATAGTGTCCACCGGTGTTGATTCAACGTTTGTTTGCGGTCAGGGTACCAGGACTAGAGTACCAGGCGTGTTATGTTTGTCACATATAGAGGGTGTCATATGTCACTGTGGTCAATACCTGAAGAGTGCTAATCTAACGTTACCGCAAGTGAGCGCGGCGGTAATCATAATGAGTTCATTGCAGGCCGCGTTCACTTGCAACCTCCTCCCTTGGCTGCGACTCCCGCCATCCCCGGTGGGAGTCCTCTTTTAATCTGCGGAGCAGGTCATTGCACGATTGTTAAAAGTGCGATAGTGAAAAGCATCACACAAATGCCCGCTAGGACATTCGTCACAAGCTTTAGGTGTCATTGGGCACTACGCAGTGAGTTTAGACTAGGGTAAGATATGCCCCGTACGGGCGGTAAAACGCCCTTTAACAAGTCTCCTCCTTTCCTTGGCTGCAGCCTCCGCTTGGGCTCCCCGCTCTGGCGGAGGCTTGCTTTAACTCGCCTTTTGACCGCGGACCGCCGTGGGCACCTGGCGATCATGCCCCCGCCAACACGTTCAGCAATTTGACCGTTTGTTGTTTTGCCTCTGGATCGCCCACGCCGGGGCCGATGCAGGCGGGACAGCCGCCGTCGCACGGGCACGCCGCGATCAAATCACGCGCGGCGGTCAAGAGCTCGTTGTGCAACTCGTACAGCGTCTGCGAAAATCCAATGCCCGCCGGGACGCGCTCGTAAAGCGTGATCGTCGGAAGGCCGGCAAAGGCTGAGCGCTGCTCGGCGACGATGCCAATGTCGCGCGGGTCGCACATCAGGTAAAGCGGCGCCAGGTTGCCCAGCGCGTGCGCCAGCCCGCCGAGTGTGCTGCGCACACCGCGCGATACTTCGGCGCGGTGATGGCACACCGGGCAAAGTGTGACGAGGTTTTCGAGCGCATTGGCGACCTTGTCGTTGTCGTTCACACCGCGCGCATAACCGAATTCGCGAAACGGGCGCAGGTGATGCACGTCGTGCTGGCGTCCCTCGCGCTCCAGCGCTCCGCACGAACGGCAGCGATAGCCATCGCGTGCGCGAGCCGCCTCCCGCGCCTTGTTCCACGACGGACCATAATCGTTCGGCAAGAGGAGCACGCCTTGGGCCACCAGTTTTTCCGCCGCGTCTTTTGACACGCTGAACCAGTACGCTGCCGTGCGGGTCTCTTGCTCCGGCAGTGTCACTTCGCCCCAGCCCAGCGTTTCGTGCGTGTAGAGCTTGACCTTGCGATAGCCCGTGACGAGTGATGTGATGAGCGCCTCGCCGTGGCTGCGCGAGGTTGCCAGCAAGTCTTCATGGGCGGCTTCTGCTAGCACTCGAACATCGGTAGCAGAACTGGCATCAGTATAATAGTCCACCTGAACAGGCTTGACCAATGCCTGTCCCGCCTCCCAATCCAATTGCTCGACCTGGTATTGCTGCCCCTCGTGCAAATAGATCGCGCCGGCATGAATCAGCGTTGGAGCGGACTGGCGATCCATCTGGCCGATCGTCGTTTCAGGCCTGACAGGTCTATCGGCAGACCGGTCGGATCTGGAAATAATGGCAATCGTATCGTCCGTGCCGGAGCGAAGCGAGATACCCTGAGCCGGATAAGCATCGGCAACCCAGCGAAAGTGTGAGCCGCTGCGATGCACCCACCCTTCTTCAGCCAGCACATTTAGAAATTCATCCACCGGGCCGAGGCTGCCAAAGGGTTCGCCCACTTGAAAGGGCAGCTCGAACGCAGCACATTTGAGATGGTTGACCAGGATGACGAGGTTATCCGGCGCGATCAGTCCATGCTCCGGGCTGCGCTCGAAAAAGTAACGCGGGTGAGTGACGAGATACTGATCGAGCGGCGCGGCGCTGGCGACCATCACAGCGGCCGACACATCCTTGCGCCGCCCGGCGCGTCCGGCCTGCTGCCAGGCTGAGGCAATCGTGCCGGGATAGCCTGCCAGCACCGCCGCGCCCAGCTGGCCAATGTCCACGCCGAGCTCGAGCGCATTCGTCGCCACCACGCCGTGCACGCTGCCGTCGCGCAGCCCACGCTCGATGGCGCGGCGTTCTTCGGCCAGGTATCCACCGCGATAGCCGCGAATCGTCTGGGGGTCAACGCCCAACGGCCCAGCCGCATCACGCACATAGGTCAAGAGCACTTCGGTCGTCAGCCGGGCGCGAGCGAACACAATGGTCTGGATACCGGCGGATAGAAATCGCGCGGCCACATCGCGCGCTTCAAGCATGTAACTGCGCCGCTGGCCCAGCGTCTTGTCCACCATCGGCGGGTTGAGCAGGATAAAATGCTTTTCGCCGCGCGGCGCGCCGTCGTCGTCAATCAGAGTCAGACCCTCATCCCCAGCCCTTCCCCCGACAGGGGAAGGGAGCGACCCACTCCCTACATCCAACAGTTTTTGCGCCAGCTCGAGCGGGTTGGCGATGGTGGCCGAGCAGCAAATGAATTGCGGCGCACTGCCATAGAAAGCGGCGATGCGCTTGAGTCGGCGGATGACGTTGGCCAGGTGACTGCCGAACACGCCACGATAGGTGTGTAGCTCGTCGAGGACGACGAAACGCAGATTCCTGAACAAGGCAGCCCACTGCGTGTGATGCGGCAGGATGCCGGTGTGCAGCATGTCGGGATTGGTGATGACGATGCCGCCCGCGCTGCGTGTGGAACGGCGGCGGTCACGCGGTGTGTCGCCGTCATAAGTCTGCGCAGAAATCTGCGCGCCCAGCGCGTCAATCAGCTCGCGCAGCGCGGCGAGCTGATCCTGCGCCAGGGCCTTGGTCGGGAAAAGGTACAGGGCGGTCGTCGCGGGATTGCGCAGCAGCGCATCCAGAACGGGCAGGTTATAGCACAGCGTCTTGCCCGAGGCGGTGGACGTGACGACGGCGATGTGCTCGCCGCGTGCGACGGCCTCGACGGCCTGCGCCTGGTGCGTGTAGAGCGATTCGATGCCGCGCGATTGGAGGGCCGTGACGAGCCGCGCATCCAGCGGCGCGGGAAAGGGCGCCGTGCGCGCCTCACGCGCGGGCAGTCGCTCCCACGCGGCCACGCGCCGCATGAATTCGCGGTCGGTGCGGAGTTGGTCGAGCAATTCATGAATATTCATGGCAATCGTGTTATAATCAAAGTAGAGGTGTCGTATGCAAGAAACGACTTGGGTGTGACCAAATCTGGTTGTGGCGTAGGGGCAACCCTCGTGGTTGCCCGCATCTGGGCAGGCACAAGACCTGCCCCTACGCAGACGACCAACTGATTTTGGTCACACCCAAACGACTTTGACTCTGGAACTTGCGCCTGAATTGTATCGCCGGCTGAGCGAGGAGGCCGAGCATTTGGGCGAGACTCCCCAATCGGTTGCCCGCCAGTGGCTTACCGAGCGGCTGATGACGCAGACCCCCAAAATAGACAGTGATCGCGAAAAAGCGCGTCAGGCGCTTGCCCAGGCCGGACTGTTGGCGGAACTGGGGCCAAACTTGCGCCGGCTGGCGGACTCTTCAGTTCGCCTCGAAAGTGTTGTCGCCGCTTTAAGCCAGGCGGGCGACAAATCGCTCAGCGAGATCATTCTTGAGCAGCGCGCCGAAGGCCTGGCGGCGGAAAACCCCAACGCGCATCCGTAAAGCGCAAACCCTACAATCCACCTATCAGCTCGCAAAAGGTGCCCGCTGCACCCCACACACCGCATGAAATCTCGGCCGGCGCGGAGTTGGTCGAGCAGTTGGCGAATGTCCACAGTAGTTAATGAGTTCGTTGTCGGGTTGGTCGCTTGCTGGCTAGCCAACACGTCAAAAACATTCCGCTGAAACTCGGCCAGCGTCATGACAGGCTCTCTAGCATCTGAGGTAATCGCTCTTCATCTGTAACCGCCGCTTCCCATTCCCAATAGTCACGCTCGACTTTTAACGAGTGAGCGTTGGGGATGCGGCCTTCTTGCCAGGCCGGCTTGAACGCGGCCCAGTCCATGCCGTATCGCAGCTCAAACTCTTGGCGGCGCTCGCGAGTCTCTTTGAGCTTGAGGCGGATCAAGTCCTTGACCGCCAACGGCAAGGCAACTTCCACCCGTGGCTCTTGAGTGAGGTCGCTGAGGATGCGATAAATTGGTTTTGAGATCACGTCTGTAACCATTCTACTTCTCCTATTCTGACGAACAAATAGATTATAGCACAAAGAATTTTCTCGAACGTTTCGAGCCTTGATTTTGCCACACGATTGCCACATTCCCGTGCTATAATCAAGCCAGCCTACCGTGGTCTGGGGCAACGTGAGCAAAATCCTGGTCGTGGACGACGAACAATCCATCGTGGACGTGCTGACCTACAACCTGGTCAAGGCCGGGCATCAGCCCGTCGTCGCGCGCGAGGGCGAGACCGCGCTTCGATTGGCTCGCGCCGAGCGGCCCGACC
>CAYGWJ010000329.1:0-5389 GCA_964353405.1 uncultured Anaerolineae bacterium | reverse complement strand
GTTTGCACTGTGCAAATTGCACACAAGAGGTCCGCCAATTTCTTGGAAACGCACTCGCGCACTAGATATTATGTCTATAATTCAATTTTCTAAATTCGTTTAAAAACCCCTTGACAATGCAACCGATTGCATGTATAATATCATCAAACATGCAACCGATTGCATAGTTCGCAAGAGGATAACGAGGACACCGGATGAAAGTCACCATCAAGCATGTAGCTGAAAAGGCAAACGTGCACGCATCTACGGTGTCCCGCGTTTTCTCCGGCAACGCCAAGATCAGCGAGGCCACCCGACAACGTGTGATCGCGGTGGCCGACGAACTCAACTTTCACCCCAACGCCATCGCCCGCTCACTCACCACGCGCCGAGTGCACACACTCGGCATGGTGATCCCATACACTCAACTCGAGTTTTTCCTCGATTCGTTTTTCCCAGAGGTCGTGCGGGGACTGGCCGATGTGGCCTACCGGCAGGGCTTCCGATTGATGCTGGCGGGCGCGGACGACCCGGCGCACGAGCCTGAGGCAGTTCTGCAACTGATTCGCTCCCAACAAGTGGACGGCATGATCGTCCAGGCTTCGCGCGTGGGCGTGGATACCACCGACGTTTTGCTGGCCGAGCATTTGCCGTTTGTCCTGCTGGGCCGGCCGGTGGACGATGCTCCGGCGATCTCTTGGATCGAGGTGGACGCGCGCCAGGCGACACGGGAGGCTGTGCAGCATCTGGCCATGCTGGGCCACCGGCGCATCGCTTTCATCGGCGGCTATCCGAACATGGTCGTTACACTCGACCGGTTGGAAGGTTATCGCCAGGCGTTAGCCGAGGCCACCCTACCCTGCGACGAGCGATGGGTGGGTTATGGGATGTTCCGGCAGGATGGCGGAACAGAAGCGATGCAGCGTTTCCTGGCTTTGGGCGAGGAACGGCCCACCGCCGTTTTTGCCGCCAATGATTTGATGGCGGTCGGCGCTATGCAGGCCATTCAAGCCTCCGGGCTGGACATTCCACGCGACTGCTCCGTCGTCGGCAGCAACGACAGCCCCATCGCTGCGCTGATCCATCCGCATCTCACGTCGAGCCGCGCGCCCTATCACGACCTGGCGTCCGAGGCGGCGCAGGCCCTCATCGCGCAGTTGGGCAGTGAGCCGACTCTACCCGTGAAAAAGCTCCTGCCATGCCAGTTGATCGTGCGCGATTCGACCGCGCCGCCGCCGAACGGATCACGCCATTGACGCGGCGAATTATCGGTGCTAAGATTATGCGTGTGCGGGCGTAAGGCCGCCCCGCGTAGAAAGGAGGGACAATCGCAAAAACGACGACAAGGTTCACCCATCGGTTTCCTGACACCATTTCTCACATTCATCCTTTGAGGAGAGGAGAATTCTCAAAATGAAAAAGAACCTGTTCGCTCTATTGTCCGTTATCGTGCTCGCCAGCATGCTGCTAGCAGCTTGCGCGCCCGCCGCCACTCCCGCGCCCGCTCAAGCTCCTGCTGCGACTCAAGCTCCAGCACCGACCCAGGCTCCGGCGCCCGTCAAGCTCACGCTGTGGACGAAGGAAGGTGGTAATCAACTCGATAAGGTGAAGGGCCTCGTCGCGGATTTCCAGTCCAAGAATCCTGGCATCACCGTCGAAGTCGCCAACTATGACGTCGAGAAATTGCGCGAGAATTTCCAGACTTCGATGCTGGCCAATCAAGGCCCCGACCTGCTGTGGACCGTCAATGACCATGCTGGCCCATTCACCAAGGCCGGACTGATTCAGCCGGTGGATGGCCTGGGCTGGGATCTCAAGACGTTCATGCCCGGCGCGCTCGAAGCCGTCAAGCTGGATGGCAAGGCCTGGGGCATTCCGCTTTCGTATGGCAACAACCTGATGTTGCTGTACAACAAGAATATGGTCAAGGAGCCGCCCAAGGATACCGACGAACTGATCAAGATATCCAAAGACCTGGCTGCGAGTGGCAAGCAAGGCTTTGCCTATAACCTGAACGAACCGTTCTGGCTGGTGCCGTGGCTGGGCGGCTTTGGCGGCAAGGTCTTTGATGACACCGGCAAAAAGCCTACGCTCAACACCGACGCGATGAAAAAGACGCTGCAATTCGTCCAGGACCTCAAGTTCAAGGATCAGATCGTTCCGAAGGAATGCGACTATGGCTGCGCCGACACGCTGTTCAAGGACGGCAAGGCAGCCATGATCATCAATGGCGACTGGTCGCTGGGCGACTATACGACGGTCACCGCCACCAAGACGATTGACCTGGGCACGGCCCCGATCCCGCAGCTCAAGGGCGCCGACTGGCCCAAGCCGTACACCGCCGGCACGTACCTCATGTTCCCGGTCAGCCTCAAGGGCGCCCAGCTCGAGGCCGTCAAGAAGCTGGTCAACTACTTTATCTCCGACGACGTGCAGCTCGGCTGGGTCAAGAGCGACAAGCGCTTGCCCTCGGTTGCCAAGCTCTACAGCGACAAGCTGATCACCGACGACCCGATCCTCAAGGGGTCTTCGGCTGACCTGGCGAACGGCACCGGCATGCCGCCGCAGGCCGAGATGCGCTGCGTCTGGGACGCCATGCGCCCGAACTTGGAAGCCGTCATGGCCAACAAGATGACGCCCGCCGACGCGGCTGCCGCAATGCAAACGGCCGCCGACAAGTGCGTGGTTGAGCTAAAGTAACATCTTCCCCGTCTCCCGCAGGGCTTTTTCCTGCGGGAGTTTTCTAATCGCCCCTTCCGCGGGTGTGTCGCCAGTGACCTGCGGAAGGGTCAGAGGAGATGCCAGCATGGATTTGCTCAATGCGATCGTCCAAGGCTTTCAAAAGGCATTGCCGGCCTTTGGCAAAAGCATGCAAGAGCTTTTGCCGGTCATCTTTTTGATCGTTGTCGGGGCTGTCCTCCTGGAAGTGTTGGTGTATTTCATTCTGGACAGGGTGTTCAAATCCAAGCACGCGCTGCCTTACACCTTGTTGGCCCCTTCGGCGCTCGGGCTGGCTGTGTTTCTGGGCTGGCCGCTGATCTACAACATCATCATCGCGTTCTCCGATTGGAAACTGAACACTTTCCTCAAGTACAAAGACTGGGGCCTCGGCAGCTTTGGCACCCTCTTTACACTCCAGTATGGGCTAAGCAACCTCCAGAAGGTGTTCACGCAGCCGCTGCTCAACACCCCCGAATCCACCTTCTGGATCATCTTTGCCCGGACGATCTTGTGGACCGTGATCAACCTGGTCTTTCACGTTTCGGGCGGGATGATTCTGGCGCTGCTCTTGAACCGGCAGCTCAAGATCTTTGGCCTTGATGTGCGCGGCGTGTACCGCACCTTGCTGATCATTCCCTGGGCCATTCCGCAGGTGGTGGTCGCCCTGGTGTGGAGGGGCGAGTTTCACGCGCAGTTTGGCTTTGTCAACATCATGCTCGCCAAAATCGGGATTCAAGGCCCTCAATGGCTGTCCGATCCGATCTGGGGCTTTGTCATGGTGTGCCTGGTCAACATCTGGCTCGGCATTCCCTTCATGACGGTCATTATCCTGGGCGGCTTGCAAAGTATCGCCGGCGAGTACTTTGAGGCAGCCGAGATGGATGGCGCGAGTTGGTGGCAGCAGTTCCGCACCATCACCTTGCCTCTGCTGCAACCCGTGTTGGGGCCGGCGATCACGCTGGGAACCATCTGGACGTTCAACAATTTGACCATCATCTTCCTGATGAGCCAGGGCGCTGGGATCACCGAAAAGGTGGATATTCTGGTCACGGCGCTCTACACGGCGGCCTTTGGCTATAGCAAGTACGGCTTTGGCGCCATGTTCTCGATCGTGATCTTTGTGATTCTGTCGTTCATTGCGTATGCCTGGCTGCGCACCAGTGGAGCGTTGAAAGGAGTAACGGAAGCATGAGCGCCTCTATTCAATCCAAAGACAAATCCACCAGCTTTGTCCGGTGGTTCTTTTACCGTGCGCGCGGGGACAGCCCGTTCGCGCAACTGCTCATCCATCTATTTCTGATCCTGGCCTGCGTCGTCGCCGTGTACCCGCTCGTCCGCATCTTTACGCTCAGCTTGGGGCCGGTCAGCAAGTCGTTCGTTGATCCATTCACCATCATCCCCAAGGACGCTTCGCCAATCAACTATATCAAGCTGTTCGGGAACAAAGATTTCCTCCAATGGGTTCTCAACAGCCTGGTGATCACCATCTCGGTAGCGCTCATCGGGTTGGCGCTTTCCGCGACGGGCGCGTATGCCTTTTCGCGTTGGAAGTTTCCTGGCCGTGCTGCGGCGCTGGTGTTCCTGTTGACCTCGCAGGCCATTCCCGCCGGTATGCTGCTCATTCCAATCTACTTGATGCTGGCACGTTTGGGATGGACTAACTCTTTCAGGGGCCTCGTGCTGGCTTACTCGGTGACAGCGGTGCCGTTCAGCATCTGGATTCTCAAGGGCTACTATGACACCGTGCCATTCGACCTGGAAGAAGCGGCGTTGATTGATGGCTGCTCACGCCTGGAGACTTTTTGGCGCATCATCTTGCCGCTCTCGACGCCGGCGCTGGCGGTGGTGTTCCTGAACAACTTTATGGCGGCCTGGTCCGAGTTCATCGTGGCCTACCGCATCCTCACCAAGCCCGAGTTGTTAACCTGGCCGCTGGGCCTCAACGCCTTGCAGGGCCAGTTTCAAACAGAGTGGGGCATGTATGCCGCCGGCGCGTTGATGATCACGATCCCGGTGCTGGCGCTGTTCCTGTACTCGTCCAAGTGGCTGGTCTCCGGCCTGACGCTGGGAAGTGTGAAGGGCTAACAAATCTCAAATTTCAAATCTCAAATTAAGAGCCGCCGAGAGCCGTCGAGGTACGGTCGGCGGCTCGATGTGTGTAGGGGAGTAGAACATGGCCCACGATACGCCGCTAGATTACCGCAACCTGGTGCTGTATGAAATCTATGTCCGCAATCACGGTCCGCATGGCACGTTTGCCGACGTAGAAGCGGACTTGCCCCGCATCCGCTCGATGGGCGTGGATGTGATCTGGTTCATGCCGATTCACCCCATCGGCCAACTCGACAAGAAAGGCAGCCTGGGCTGCCCGTATTCAATTGCCGACTATCGCGAGGTCAATCCCGAACACGGAACCAAGGCCGGCCTGGCCCGCCTGATCGAGCGCGCGCACGAGTTGGGGCTCAAGGTGATGATGGACGTGGTCTACAACCACACGGCGCACGACTCGACGCTGGTGCGTGAGCATCCCGAGTGGTTTCACCAGGACGAGCGCGGTGTGCCGGTGACGACCGTCCCCGAGTGGAGCGACGTCATTGACCTCAAGCATCCCAACGACGGTTTATCTGCTTATCTGATCGAGACACTGCAAGGCTGGGCCAGGTTCGGAGTGGATGGCTTCCGGTGCGAC
>CAYGWJ010000328.1:0-3370 GCA_964353405.1 uncultured Anaerolineae bacterium | reverse complement strand
TCAAGGAACAAATCAAGGTGTTCAAGGAACTGCTCGCGCGGGCGACGCCCAGCGAGGCTCAACAAAAGGATACCGATTTCCTTTTGACCTTGGGCGAGGCGTTCACGCTCGTGGTGTATGGCCAGCTCATTCTGGAGAATGCCAGGCTGTACGGAGTGGACGATGACACCGTGGATCAGATTTTCGATTTCATGGTGCGCGACATGAGCAAATTCGCGCTGCAGCTGTATGGCAAGCTCAGCAGCACACCCGCGCAGATGGAATACTGCCTCAAGCTGATCCGCCGGCCGGCCGTGGATGAGGCCCGTTACGGACGAGTGTGGAGCCAGGTGCACGCGCTCAAAGACGAATACGAGATGAACCCATAGCCAGAGATGCCTTCCGCGAATAACGCGAATTTGCGCTAATCTATTCTTTATTCGTGGAGATTCGTGTAATTCGTGGAAAGAAGAGGAAAACATGGACGTCAACGACCGACCCTGGTTCAAGAATTACGATCCCGGCACGCCGTACACGCTCAAGCCCTATCCTGAAATCACGCTGCTCGACGTGATTGACGAAACCGTGCGCACAAAGCCCGATCACCCGGTTCTCATCTTCAAAGGCGCACGTATGACCTATGCCGAGCTGGCGCAACTCACCGATGCCTTTGCGGCGGCGCTGGTGGCGCACGGCGTCAAGAAGGGCGACCGTGTAGCGCTGCTTTTGCCCAACTCGCCGCAAGCCGTCATCGCGCAGATTGGCGCGTGGAAAGCCGGCGCGATCGTCGCCCCCCTCAACGCCATCTACACCGAGCGCGAGCTGGAATACGCGCTGAACGAAGTGAGCGCAGAGACGGTCATCGTCCTGAATCCTTTCTACAACAAGGTCAAGTCGCTTCAGCCGCGCACCAGCGTCAAGCGCGTCATCGCCACCAACATCAAAGAATACCTGCCGCCGATGCTCAAGGTGTTGTTCACGCTGGCGAAAGAAAAGAAGGAAGGGTATCGCATCACGCTTCAGCCGGGCGACGACTGGATGAGCGAACTGATCAAACAACATGCCAACAGCAAGCCGGACGTCCAGGTCAGCCCCAAGGATCCGGCGCTCTTGCTCTTTAGCGGCGGCACGACGGGGATGCCCAAGGCCGCGCTGGGCACACACCAGGCGGTGGTGATGACGTCCATGCAGTTGCGCGCTTATGCCAGCGCCGTTCTGGAAGATTGGAAAGACATTCTCACCTGGGTCATGCCCAACTTTCACGTGTATGGCAACATGGCGATGAACACATCGTTCGTCGCTCGCTGGACGATGGCGGTCGTGCCCAACCCGCGCGACATCAACGATTTGGTGGAGACACTCCATAAAGTGCGCCCATCGTGTTTGCATGGTGTGCCGACCTTGTTTATCGCCTTGCTCAATCATCCCAGGGTCAAAGCGGGTCAGGTGGACATCAAGTCTATGAAGATTTGCTGGTCGGGTGCTGCGCCGCTGATGGCGGAGACCAAGCATCGCTTTGAAGCGTTGACGGGCGGCTGGCTGTTGGAAGCTTATGGAATGACGGAAACCATGTTGGCGGCGGTGGTGTGTCCCACGCGCAGCAAGTACAAGGAAGGCTCGACGGGCGTGCCTCTGCCGGATGTGGACGTCAAGATTGTGGATGTCGAGGCCGGAGAGCGCGAGCTTGGCTTTGGCGAAGTCGGCGAGGTCATCATTCAAGCGCCGCAAATCATGGTGGGCTATTGGGAACGTCCGACCGAAACCCACAATATGATTCGCAACGGCTGGGTCTACACGGGCGACCTCGGCTATTTGGACGAGGATGGCTATCTCTTTATCGTGGATCGGAAGAAGGACTTGATCAAACCGGGTGGTTTCCAGGTCTGGCCCCGCGAAGTGGAAGAGATCATCGCCACGCACCCGGCCGTGGCCGAGGTGAGCGTGGCGGGTGTGCCGGACAGCACTCAGGGCGAAGCCGTCAAGGCCTGGGTCGTGTTGCGCGCAGGCCAGCAGGTCACGGTCGAAGAGTTGCGGGCCTTTTGCAGAGAAAAGCTAGTCGGCTACAAAGTCCCCCGGCAAATCGAATTCCGCGACAGCCTGCCCAAGACCATGGTCGGCAAAGTGCTGCGGCGCGAGCTGGTCAAGGATGAAGTCATAAGCAGGAGCTGAACTCGACTACTGTCTGGCATTCCAGCACGATGTGCTGGCCTGGTTGGCAATCGCGCTCGTCTGGGGTAGAATGCTGGCAGATCGCAAGCAGAAAGAGAGCCGATGGGCCAAGTACATTGGTATACAGTGCAGACCAAGCCTCGAGCCGAACATCAGGCCCAAGAGGCGCTGCTGCATAACGGTGTGGTGGTGTATCTGCCGACGGTCAAAGTGGCGCGGGTCAATCCACGCGCGCGGCCCGTTGTGCCGCTTTTCCCCGGTTATCTCTTCGCGCAGGCCGACCTTGACCAGGTGGGTCAATCGGCCATCAACTGGGCGCCGGGCGTGGTGCGCCTCGTAAACTTTGGCGGCGAGCCGGCGGCGGTGCCCGAGGCCGTCATCGAGCACATCAAGCGCCGATCAACAGAAATGGAAAAGAGCGGCGAGTTTGGTCTGGGGCCATTCCGGCACGGCGACCCGGTGCGGATCACAACCGGTCCACTCAAAGACCTCGACGCCGTGTTCGATCAGCGGCTCTCGGCCAAAGGGAGAGCGCGTGTGCTCCTCGAGTTCCTGGGCCGCCTCACAGCCACCGAGGTAGACTTGGACGCGCTAGAAAAATTGGACCGGCGCAGGATACCACGGCAATAAAAACCGCCGCACGTGATGCGGCGGTTGCGCCCGTCGAAAACTCTATTCACCCGTCCGATCAAACGGCAAGATCTCATCCTGCGGGACTGCCGCCTCCTGGGGTATTGCAGGCAGAACATCCACCGTGCTGGCTGAGCGTCCATCCCGGCCAAAGGCGCGAGCAAGCAAATCACTTGGAGATCGCCGCTTGCGACGACCCTCCTCCTCCGAGGAGTAGTAATAATAATAGCCGCCACGTAAGGCCGACAGCCGGTTGATGGCCACGCCCAAGAGGTGCGCGCCGACCGAGTCCAGCGTTTCCTTGCAGTGCAGCGCCGCGCCTCGGCGGGTGCTGCCCGCGTCCACCACCAGCAACACCCCGTCCAGCCGCGAGGCCAAGATGGCCGCGTCGGCCACCGCCATCACGGGCGGGCTGTCAAACACCACCACGTCCGCATATTGCTGCAGCAACTCTCAAGTTAGCGCTCGCTTCGCTCGCGGGATGAGTCGTCCACCGCACAGAATGGCCCACCACACACCGGGCAAACCAAGCGCGGCATCTCACCCGACTTTACCCCGCCCGAACCGATGAAACCGTCTATCACGACATCCG
>CAYGWJ010000327.1:0-4105 GCA_964353405.1 uncultured Anaerolineae bacterium | reverse complement strand
GCGAGGGGCTGGAAGTCCGTGGCGCGCTCGAGTTTCTGGCTCGCAAGGCTGGCGTTCAACGGGAGGCGGGCAGGCCGCGGGCCGTAGCCGAGGACGGACAGGAAGACAGGCTGCGAGAAGCCTTGGCCGCAGCCACGCTGTACTTTCACAACCTGCTCCGCACATCGCCGCAAGGACAAGTCGCGCGCGACCATTTGACGCAGCGCGGCATCACCGACGAGACCGCCGTCAAGTTTCAACTCGGCTGCAGCCTGGACGAGTGGCACTCGCTGGAAAGCTATTCGCGCAACCGCGGCTACTCGCGCGAGGAACTCGTGTCGGCGGGCTTGCTCGTCCAACGCGATGACGGCACGGTCTTCGACCGTTTTCGCGGGCGGCTGATGATTCCGATCCGCGATGTCAAAGGTCACACGATCGGCTTTGGCGCACGCACGCTGACGCACGAAGAGCCCAAGTACCTGAATTCGCCCCAGTCGCCGCTCTTTGACAAGAGTCATATTCTGTTCGGCCTTGACCTGGCCCGCAATGCCATTCGTGAGGCGAAACACGCCATCGTCGTGGAAGGTTACATGGACGCCATGGGCGCGCATCAGGCCGGATATGCCAATGTGGTCGCCTCGATGGGCACGGCGCTCACCGAAGCCCAGTTCCGGCAGTTGAGTAAGCTGTGCAAGAGATTCGTCCTGGCGCTCGATCCCGATGTGGCCGGTGTGCAAGCGATGTTGCGTGGACTCGACGTCGCGCGCGAGACGCTCGACCGCGATGCATCACCCGTATTTGACGCGCGCGGGCTGATTCACTTTGAAGGTCACTTGCAGGTGGACATTCGCGTGCTGGTCATGCCCGGCGGCCGAGATCCCGATGAGGTCATCCGCGACGATCCAGCCGGTTGGCCTCGACTGGTCGAAAATGCCCTGCCTGTAGTAGAATATGTGCTCCAGACACTGGCGGTGAATTACAATCTGAATGACCCGAAGGGCAAAGCGGCTTTTTCGCGACAGGTCGTGCCCATCATTCGCGATGTGGCCGATCCGGTCGAGCGCGAGTACTATGTCCAGCGTCTGGCACGCATGCTGCGAGAAAGCGAGCGAGCGGTTCGAGAGCAACTCGGCAGCGCGCCGACTCGCAAAGGGCCACGGCCAGCCGCAGCAGGTGAGCCGCCTGCGGATCGCAAAAGGTCCAACCTGGAAGCGCACTGCCTGACGGCTTTGCTCCAGTCGCCAGGTGCGCTCGCTCAGTTGGATGAGACCTTCAGCGCAGTTGAGCTTGACCCGTTGAGTGGCGATGATTTCGACGACGCAGCGCATCGCCAGGTACTGGCGGCCCTCCGCGCCGCTTCCGAGCAAGGCGTGGCTGATCCGCGCGAATGGCTAGACGAGTCGCTCTGGACCTTGCTGGCAGCACTCTCGGCAGAAGGCACGCTGCTGCCATCATCAACTGAAACACCCGATTGGACGCGCGAGGCGATGCAGAGCGCCTTGCGACTGCGCGAGCGCAACCTCAAGCGCCAACAACAGGAACTGAACATCCTGGCGCGCGAAGCAGTGGAAGAAGGCCAGCCCGACGCGGCGCGCGAACTGGGCGAGCAGGGACATCGCAGCGCCATTGCCGTCAACCGCCTGCAAAAGGCGCTCTGGCCGGGAGAAATCGCTCGACTGAGCACGGCCGACCCATGGCACAGGCCTTCGGTGTAATGAACTAGAGAAGACAATGCCCAATCCACCTTCTGGAATCCCGGGCGAGGATACACTCGATCCGGGAGTTCAACTGAATACTCCTGACGATCTGGAGGTCCTGACCGAGCCGGCTGTTGACGGGACCGAGCCGGGTGAACTGCTCGAAGCCAGCCTGGAGGAGGATGAAGGGCTGGTCGCAGAAGAGCCGGGTGAGGCCGACCTCGAAGAGATCGAAGTGGAAGAAGAGGAAGAAGCCGATCTGCTCGAGTGGGGCGCAGAGCTGGGCGATGACCCGGTACGGATGTACCTCAAAGAGATCAGCCAGGTGCGTCTGCTCGATCCCGATCAGGAAATCTGGCTCGCCACGCAGATGAGCGCGGACGAGCGGCTGGCGACGCTCAAGACTCTACTGGCAGCGCGACTCAAGCATCAGCCCAGGCCCGATGAGATTGTGCTTGAATCGTACCAGAATTTCCTGACGGCGTGGGATCAAGTGCAAACGATGTGCCGCAAGACGCACGTCAAAGCGCCCAAACTGGCCTCGCTCATCCGTGAAGCGCAATCCTTGCGGCAGGGCACACCGCTCGATCTTGAATCGAATCTGCGGCCCTTCCTCAACAGCGACCACCACGAAGGCAATATCAAGTCCGTGCCCAACACGCTGCTCGGCGTGCTGTTCGAAACGTATGTCTCGCTCTACCTGCTGCCTCCCGAAGTGTTGGGGCGCCTGGCCGACCACGTTGCGCCGCCCAGAAAAAAGTCCGCGCGGGCAACGGGCAAGGCCGGCCGAGCCCTCGAAACCGCGCGCAAACTAGTCTCGCGCGGAGTCAAGCTGCCCACCGTGAGCGCCTTGTCCAAGCTGCTGCCAGAACGCAAGCGGATGGTCGAGGTTCTCGATCAAGTGCCGATTCAGGCCGCGCTGTCCAAGCAGTCGCTCATCCGAGCGAACTTGCGCCTGGTCGTCTCGGTCGCCAAGCGCTACATCGGGCGCGGCATCTCGTTCCTCGATCTGATCCAGGAAGGCAACATCGGCCTGTTGCGCGCGGTCGAAAAATTCGACCACACCAAGGGCTACAAGTTCAGCACGTATGCCACGTGGTGGATTCGCCAGGCCATTTCGCGCGCCATCGCCGACCAGGCGCGCACCATCCGCATCCCGGTCCACATGGTCGAGACGATCAACCGGCTGTTGCGCATCCAGCGCGACCTGACGCAACAGCTGGGACGCGAGCCGACCTCGGAAGAGATCGCGGTCGAGCTGGAATTGCTCGAACCGCAAGAGACCGCTGCCGTCCGAGAAATCTGGCTCAAAGGCCAGTCGCTCGATCCGGCGCTCGAGCGCAAGCTGCGCCGGGCCGCCGTCAAAGTCCGTCGCATCCAGCGCGTCAGCCAGGAGCCAATGAGCCTGGAGACGCCCGTCGGCGCGGAAGAATCGTCGCTGCTGGGGGACTTTATTGAAGACACGACGGAGCTCGGCCCGGTGGATGCTGCTTCGAAGCAACTCCTCAGAGAGCAGGTGCACACTATCCTCGGCTCGCTTTCTGAGCGCGAGCGCGAGGTATTGGAAATGCGTTTCGGATTGAAGGACGGCCAGTCGCACACGCTGGAAGAGGTCGGGCTGTTCTTTGGCGTCACCCGCGAGCGCATCCGCCAGATCGAGGCCAAGGCGCTGCGCAAGTTGCGGCATCCATATCGTAGCCGCAAGTTGAGGGATTATTTGACGGAGTGAGTGGGTATTGGGTATCGGGTATTAGCAAGTCGAAATGAGAACCCCGACAGTTGGAGTGTCGGGGTTTTCTGTTGTCGTGGCTATGGTCACCAACTCAGGCACTTGCCAGAGTTGAGTAGCCACCGCAAATAGACGCCATCAGCGATGACCTGGCCGGGCCGGGTAGCCCGGCTTTTTTATTGCGGCTGAGCCATTGGATTAGCCACTCTGATTTGCCATTGCCAGCCAATTTGTGATAAACTGATAGATGATGATCCATTGTGAGGGTGATGCACTATGATCCTTCTGGATGTGCTCGACAAATACATCTTCTCTGGCGTCCCCAGCAATGCGGCTTGGGAGTTGATCAAGATTGCGTGGGAGAGAGCAAATCACAGATCCTGGGAAGATCTCTATCTGGACGCTTTCCAGGCAGCTGTGAATGCGGCTCGTCTCCAGCTGGCAACATACACCAGAGAAGGTGAGGTGTCACTGGACAGATCAGCACTGTCCGAAGCTTTACACCGCGATCTCGGTATAGACGTCGAGGCTTTGCCTTTTAGCAAGCTGAGCGAAGCCGAGTTCGTGGCTGAGCTGGCGGCTGCGATGGAAGTGCGCTCGACACTCATCATCGGCGGCCACAACCTGTCACGTGACCACTACTTCGAACTGGTGCTCAAGTTGATTCGCAATGCTAACAGCCTATTCAAGAGAGCAGTCC
>CAYGWJ010000326.1:0-7229 GCA_964353405.1 uncultured Anaerolineae bacterium | reverse complement strand
TCACTGATCCTCGCGTTCAGAAAGAAGCCGCCATGGCCTGTCAGCGATTCAACGAACGCCGGATCACGACGTTGTCCGGCAAGGTGATCGAAATGCGCGTCGCCGAGTCCATATAATTCCGGCGATGTGCACTAGTCCAGTTCAAACAAGTATCTATGTTTGTCGCACGTTGGCTCCCAATTGCGTGTATACGCAAAGCGAACCACTGTGTATCCGGTGTTCTCCAAACATTCGGCCACCTGCTGATCTCGCGCAGCAACATCTGGCAGATCGTGGTCGGGGCCGTCAATGAATATTGCCACGCCCTGATCGCTGTAGAGGAAATCAGGCCGCGTGTTGCACGCCTCGATCAGCTTTTGCGCGGCATCCGGCAAGCGCAGGTTATGCGCTTCCAGGAAATCCAGCCACTCGCGTTCCAGGTCGCTTTCACACAGCGCCTTCAACCGGCGCAAGTGTTCCACTCGGCTTGTGGCCACAGGGCTGGCCTTGAGCGTGCTGTTGGCTAACTGCATGAGCAGGTCACGAATCAGCTTGCGGTCAAGCAACTTGTGATCCGTCTGATTTGTGTAGCTCATCAAGCAGTCGTAGCAAGCCGCCTCGCAATCCTCTTTGGCGTTCAGCGCGCGGCGCAGGTCATCGCCGTTCTCGGAAAAGTGACACAGGCGCAATGCCTGGCGCGCCACCTCGGGCAGCGCGTTCGGGCTATCCAGCAATTGGCGTAGCACCCCCGCGCCGCCCTCCGCCGACTCGTACAACAAAACCGTGCGGCGCTCGAATTCGGTCGGCAGCGGCTCGGCGGCCAGCTCGTTGTCTTCCAACTGGTACAAGACCTGGATCGCCGTCTTGAGCGCCGGCTCCAGAGAAGCCATCACGGCGACGGACAGCCGTTGAGTGGGTTCGATCAGCAGGCAGTTGCGCCGGTCTTGCACATAGGGGATCACGCGCTGCTGAACCGGACTCATGGGGTCGTCGGAATCATTGTCTGGCTCGACCTGGTTGCGCGCCCAGTAGCCTCGCTCGGTATCGAGGAAGAAGCCATACACCGACTTGTCCGCGCGCCGCTTCCAGCCCAGGTTGATGCGCCACAGCGTCGCCGCGTGGCCATAGGTCAGGCGCAGTAGCTCGGCGCCATCGGCAGCGTGAACGGTTGCCGTTCTGACCCCACCCCCGACCCCTCCCCTGGCAGGAGAGGGGAGCAAGCGATCGAAGCGCACGCCGGTGCGGATGTCATAGCCCAGGCGCATGCGCTCTTCTTCATCGCAGTTGATGCGGTCGCGGCGTTTAGTGGCGACGTTCTGCATTCGGAAAAGCGAGCGCAACGGATGGTCGAGCGGCTGCCCGCACTGCTCACACAGATCCGGCCCTGGCTGGTTGCTTGCTATCGGATGCAGGTAACCGCAGGCAGGGCAAAGCTTGGCAAGGGTCGTGAGCACCCCCATCCCTGACCCTTCCCCCGCAGTAGCAGGGGAAGGGAACATGCCCACCGGCAGGATCACTTTGTTGATCACATACCGCGAGCCTTCGTGATACAGGATGCTGCGCGGGCCGAACTCGGAAATCGCCAGGAAGCGAGGCCGCGAGAGGAACTCGTCACGGTCGGTGGCACGCTTGCGCCGCCCAGGAATGTAGGCCGAAAGCGGCAAACGTGGAAAGCTATAGCCAGGCAGAAAGCCTTCGCTGGCAAAATAGCGATAAGAGTAGAAATCCGACTGGTATAGATTGCGCCCGTCCCCGCCCGTCAACAATTCCATTTGCGATTCGGCCTCAGCTCGCAATCGCTTGGCCTGGGCCTTGTCGTCGGGGTGGCGCGAGGCATCCTGGATGATCTTGTGCTGCAACTCGCGCTGCTTCAAGGCCGACCGGTACAGGTCACGCCAGCGCCCGCAAGCCTCCTCAAAACGCGCTTCGATCTGGTCAAGTGTCTTTTGTAACCATTGGTCTCGGCTACTGCCGTCCTGTGGATCATACCAGTCGGCCTGGCTCAGTTCATCGTCAAGTGTTTGAAAGATACGTGAGAGCCTTTGAGCGGCTCGCTGGCGATCTGGTTGAGATTGGAGCGCCTGTCGGACGTGAGGCTGGATCGCTAGCGTCGGCTCGTCGCCAGCCATATCCAAAATGTCCTTGAGCGAAGCGCCCAGTGAGAGGCCCGCTTCTGCTAGCCACACAGCATGGACGTGGGAGCGTACCATGTCTTCGTTCGCCAGATCGAGTCGGGGCGGAGCCACCGCGCCCGCGACCATTCGCTCAGGGCGTTTGAAGAAATACTGGTCATGCGGGCTGCCGGTCGTGCAGTAGGTAAAGACCAGCGCGGGCTGGCCGCTGCGCCCGGCGCGGCCACTGCGTTGAGCATAATTGGCCGGCGTGGGCGGCACGTTGCGCATGTTGACGGCATTGAGCTGCGCAATGTCCACACCCAGTTCCATCGTCGGGGAGCAGTACAGAATCGGCAACCTGGCTTCACGGAAAAGCTCCTCGCGCACCTGGCGCACGTCAGAAGGCACCTGGGCCGTGTGCTCATGCGCCTCGATGCCCTGCATGTCAGCGGCGACCTCGCGGTAAAAGCTGACAAAGAACGGATTGACTCGCCCGCCTCTGGCAGATACCTGCGGCACGCGAATCGGATCGGAGAAAGGTCGCGTGCCGTCGCCCGCGACCCAGACCAGAGCGGCTGCCGGCACCTGGTAGCCTGGCGCCTCGCCCGCGTCTTGTTCGGAGACGATCTCGACCAATCCGCCGACGCGCAAGGCTTCAAACAGGTCACGCAGAATCTTGTCCGTTTCTTCCAGCGTGATCTTCTGCACGTAATTCGGAAAGACGCCCGTCCGCCGCAGGTACAGCCCCATGCCGCTGCGAGCGGAAATGTAGACGTTGCCACCGTAATCGTTCGGACCCGAAGCGCGCGGGAAAGCGATCACGCCATGCACCATCGCTTCGCTTTCGTCAATCGCCCACGGCTCGACCAGCCGCTGGCTGCTGATCTGCTGAATGCGCTCCTGGTAGCCGGCCTCCATATAGTCCACCCGAATCGCCAGATCGCGCCGCAGGAAATCCAACAACGCCTTGGACACGCGGAATCGGTCTTGTGGCGACGCAGTCGCCAGCGCCGGATGGAGCGCCTGCCACTCACTTTCGCTGGCGCATAACTCGTCCAGCGAGCTATACTGGATTTCCAGCAGCCCACATTGTTCCAGGTTCGGCGAGGTCACGCGCCAGCCGCGCCGCAGGTCCTGGTAAACGCGATAGGCCAGCACCTCGCGCAATGCGCGTTCGGTATCCTTGCGCGCCTGGAACTTGGCCGCCGGTTCAACGGCGTACAAGTCCAACGGCAGGTTCAACGCCTCAAAGACGCGCTGAGGCAGTTGATCGTGCGTCAGCCCAGCCGGGCCGGCAGCGTGTACTGCCTGATACAACGCGGCGCGCAGCAGCCCCACTTCGACGAAATCGTTGAAATGCCCTGCTTGAAGCGAAGCGTCCTGGCGATTGTCCGTAAAGCTCAACAGCTTGCGCGCTTTGCGATCCAGAGTCTCGTCCCGGCGCAGCGCGCGCAACGCCGATAGGCTCAGGATAGTCGTGGCGGTGCTGCGGCCTTCGGAAGAAAGCGAGGCCAGCTTGCCAAAGTCGGATCGCTCGCGACCGCCGTAAGCCACGCCGCAGTTCAAGCAGAAACGAAACGGCGATTGGACGAAATGATAGTCTGCACCCTGCTCGTCTTCTTCGCCCGCCGTGTTCAGGCGAACGAGGGCCGGCAACTTGTCGCGCCGGTCGCGCTTGATGCGCCGAACGCCATCTTTGATCTCCAGCCAATCCTCTGGCAATCGCTCGATCACCATTTCCGTATCAGCCGGCCACGGTTTGTCCAGATTGGCGTAGAGAAAGCCTGGGGTCTTTTCTTTCTCGGCGCTTTGATCCGCCAATTCGCGAGGCAGGTAGACGTTTTTCTCCGCTCCCTGGTCTCGGACTTTACGTACCACGTAATACTCTTGTCCGCACTCGCGACAAAATGCCAGCGGCAGCAACACTCGCGCGCGGTCGTTGGGAACAAACTGCTGGCCACGCGTCGTAATGTATCGTTCTTCCGGCGCTTGCAGCGAAGCATAGACGGTATCACCACGGCTGATGAACTGGTGCAATCGAAAGGCAAAGACCGGAAAGTCGGTGTCGGGGTCGGTGGCTCGATAACCAGCCAGCAAACTTTCCTCGACCGCCTGCACACAGCGGTCTTCCGGCAGGTCAGTGACCTGCGCCAACTTGCGCGCTGCTCCGTCGGGGCCTGTGATGCTGATCGGCGTTGCGCGGCGCAATCGTCCAGTTTCCGTTTCGGTCGCCAGTCCAAACGTGGATTCGATCCAGGTGGAGAGTGGGTCAGAGACAAAAGACTGATAATCGTGTGCCGGTTCACGCTGGGGATCGCTGAGGCGTTGGGTCAGTTCGGCGATAAAGGCCGGGGAGGTCAGATCGCATTGAGGCGTGGCCCGCCGCAGAGTCTCGCCGATGATGCGCTCAGGTTTGACCACAGCGCCGAAAAAGCGGCTTGCGACTTCTGCGATCTCTTGGCGTTGCTCTGCAAACGTCCCGCCCTCGGCCAGCGTTGCCGAGGTGCCGACGCATTGCAGATGTGGACTCTCGCACATGTCGCGCACACGCCGCACCAGCAGAGCCACATCCGCGCCCTGCCGGCCTCGATAGGTGTGCAGTTCATCCAGCACCAGGAACTGCAACCCACGCGCCGCCCGGACAATGTTGCGCTCGTGCGGACGTGTCAGCAACAATTCCAGCATCACATAGTTGGTGAGCAGAATATCGGGCGGGTCCGTAATGATCTCTTGTTTCTCAGGGTCGGTTTCTTGACCCGTGTACCGTCGAAACGTCACAGGCGGTTTGCCTTCAGGATAGCCGCGACACAGGAACTTTTCCAGTTCAATCGCCTGGCTATTGGCCAGCGCGTTCATCGGATAAACGACGATGGCCTGAATACCCTTGCCACTACCCCGACGCAACACGTGGTCAACGATCGGGATGATATAGGCCAGGCTCTTGCCCGAGCCGGTGCCGGTGGTCAACACATAGTTGTCACTTGAGCGCGCCGCTTCAATCGCGTCTGCCTGATGTCTATGGAGTCGCAGAGGCTTGTCGGGCTTGTCGGCTTCTTTGATGCGGAAGATGCGACGACATTCGGGGTGTAGAATGCCCATGTCAGCCAGGTTATCAATCCACGCACCCGGCTCGAAGCTGGGGTTCAACTGAAGCAGAGGGTCGGGCCAAAGCAGGCCATCGTGCAATTCGCGGTCTACGGCCTCACCGATGCGACTGTCCTGGATGTGGATGAAACTCTCGATGTAGGTTGCATAGTCGGCAATGAGCCGGTCACGTAAGGCGAAAACATCCATGGGCTACTCCAGTCGGTCAAAGGGACACCCGTGAGGAATACTGAACTTGTCACGTTGCACAAGTAGTGCAAATCAACGATATCCAGGATATTGAAAATCTCACGGAACGCCTCTATTATATCCTATGTTTACCGCATCGGCACGATTTGAATGTTGGGTGCGTCACGTGTCGCCAATGGCCGCACAACTTTACCATCCACCCTGAGTGCCATGTGCGCCGCGAGCGATGACCTAAACGGGGGGAGTCTGTTACACCTAGACCTGCCGTGCAAGACCGAATAGCCACTTGGTAGGCGGATTACTCTGACACTGAGTGTAGAGTAGCCATATAACAAGAGCATGACAGAAAGTAGGGCGGAGTAACAAATGTGTAACAATGCAAGGTCACTGTCTCGGTGAGGTTAGAGCGCAGTAAGGCCCACAAACTGACAAGGTGACAGGGTGACAAGGAGACAAGGTGACAAGGTGACAAGGTGACAAGGTGACAGGGTGACACGCGCGAGCGGACAAGGTGACGCGGAGCAAGAAGGGTAAGGGGAAGAAGGCAGGCAAGGAGCAGTTGGGGCTGTTGTGAGGGGGATAGCCCGCTTCAATCGTCATGCCAGGCTCTCGCCCGCGAGCAGGCGCAGGCGCTTTTGCGCGTTATCGGCCATTTGCACGAGCAAAGCCCATTCCACATAGTCCATGCGGTCATCGGTCTGCCCGGCTTGAAAGCGGCGATAAAACTCGGCGGACGACAGGCCATAGCGTTGCTCGAATTCGGCCAGGTCAGCCTGGAGTTGGGCCAATTGCGCGCGGCACGTATCGGCTTCGTAAGCCAACAATTTGTCCAGCGTGCGCTCGATCAACGCGCTGGGCTGGCCTTGGTGGTGAGATTATACTACAATCGGGCGGGGTGGGGAGCAGCGAACCGGAGACCGTTTTCACTTTGGGACAACCTCCGCCCGCTCTGCGCTGCGCCCTGTCGGAGCTACACTGAGCGAACCGTCGCGCAGATAACGCGCCAGTGGCACCTGTGTCAAGTCATACCCGGCGAGTTCGAGCGGACACTTGCCGCGTAGATGCGGCTGCACTTCTGGGCCGAAGGGCGTGAAGCGATAGGTCAACTCGAACAAGTGCAGGTAACACCGCGCGGTCTCAATGGAATCGAAGCCCGCAAAGTTTTGGTAGTGCTGATCGAAGCGTTCCGCTTCGCGTCAATCGTTCGGTCGCGTTGTTGGTCAGCGGGATAAGCGGGTGGTCGTAGGCGTTGACCAAGTTGGGGTAATGGCGAGCCAGGCTGTCGAACACGGGCTGCAAACGGGGTTCAGCCTGAACGAGTTTCTCGCGCTGGCCGATCAGTTCCGCATAGCGTTTCTCGACGGTGCGGCGCGTCTTGGCTTGAAAGATGCCATCCAACTGTTGACGCAGTTTGAAGATCGCCGGGTGGGTCTGTGCATAGTCGCGCCCGAAGGCGTCCTTGAATTGGCGATGCCAGAATTGCAAGGCATGGAAGACGCACTCGTGATGCAGCGCGTTGGGAAAGACCTGCGCCAACGGTTCAGTGTAATCCTGGTTCATATCGGTGACGATGACACGCGGGTGATAGCCTTTAGCGCGCAGTTCGAGCAAGAAGGTGCGCGCCGAGTCTTTGCCCAGGTTCGGGAAGAGGTTGATGTGGAGCAAGTCGAGCGTATGCACATCCACCGCGACGTAGACATACATCCACTTGCGTTGCTTGCTAGCAGGCTTGTTGTTCTTGGGCACCTTGACGTACTTTTCGTCTATCCCCACCACCCCTGAACTGCGCACCAGTCCGAACAGAGCAGCGACTTGCAGGGGTTCAGCTCCGAACTGGTCGAG
>CAYGWJ010000325.1:0-3609 GCA_964353405.1 uncultured Anaerolineae bacterium | reverse complement strand
ATGGGAAAAACCGCGCAATGAACAACACGCAACTGTCGATTGGCGCTTTACCACGGCTGACGCTCGCACCAAACTTAAGCGCCTCTATCCAACTGTGCCATGATTTTCAACTTATCAAAACTTTTGTGGTCTCGTACTAGGACGTTGCGGATCGCCGCAGACTTGATGGATCTAGGTGCGGACAGGCAGAAATTGATTGAAAAAATGCCATTCATTGCAGATGTCGCTTCAGCCAAATTGTGGGGCAACATCTTGAGTAATATTAAGGTAACCGGTAGCCGAAATAATATCGTCTATGCTGTGGTTGACGAAAATGTCATTCCCACTGCAAATGATGCCAGTTTGGGAGGGCTTTCCGCTTTCATGCGTGACATAGGAGGCGTTGACGTTGCAATTCTATTCAGGCAACGAGGCAACAACGAGGTGAAAGTTAGCTTTCGATCCACACCGAGAGTCAATGTTGGTCGGATAGCACTTACTCTAGATGGTGGTGGCCACAATAATGCGTCGTCGTGCATAATCACAGGGAAATCGCTTGATGATACGATTAATCTGGTGATAAGCGCTGTGAAAGACTCTGTTGAGAGACCGAGTTTCAAAGCATAGGGGGTATTAATGAGTTCGGATCAGACAATTGAACTTGGAATACGTCTGTATGAAAGTGATGACATAGACGCAATTGAGGAGAAGATCCGATTAGCTGCTCAATTTAAGTGCTATCACTTTCAGATCGCCAGTACAGTTGTCTCCATGCACCATGAAGTGAGCCGTCTAATAATGAAGTACCTTGATAACCGATTTGAGACTTCTGTATATGTTCCTCTGTCACCCTTCCCTGGTATGGAACAGTTGGCGAGTCCGGATGTATCCACTGGATTTCAACGTGTCTGGCAAGGTATTGTTGATGATGCTTCTCAAGCGGGAGTCAAATTCATAGTTGTGAACCCAGATTGGATATTGAAGTACAGTGAATCACCCAAAGGGGTTGCTTCTGTTGGGGATGACATCAATATGTGGAATTCTACTCTTGGTATGATGCTGAAAGAAGCGGACAGAAACCGAGAGTTTCTTTGCCTGGAAAACCAGGCTGCTCAATCAAGTTTTTGTTCGCCGAATGCTTTAAAGCGTATATCGGGGGCATTCAATTCCTGGTGGCTTAAACTATCACTCAACGTCAACAACATGATAGCATGCGGTTTTGACCTATCCGCTTTTACGTCAGCTTTGTTCAATCAAGTTGCAATAGTGACGTATTCTAATAACGATGGCTCCAACCGATCCACCGACCAAATGACACTAGACTCTGTGTTGAGCCGCCTGTTTAGGTTGCCTTATCAGCAACGTCCTTTTATCCTGACTGACAGAAAGATCGTAGACCTACACATCGCACTGCAGAATTTCAGACGAGTGGTTTTAGAACGAGGGCTGTACTATGTTTAGGACACTGGCCACGATATCCTTAGCCTGTTTTTCGCACCTTAAGAATTGAATATCCGAGTGTCAGATGCCATTTTGAATTGCCTGATTCTGGTGTGTAACGTGTTCTGAATGACCAGAGGGCTTACTGGCAATTACCCTTGTCTTCCTGCTTGCCGTTCACAATTCGCCCATCGCGCTTTTAGTTTATCTACCGTGTCCGGTGGCACATCCATACAGCCCAATTTTCCATGCGCCGGATCGTCGAGCGCGTGAAAATCGCTGCCGCCTGTGACGACAAGGTTGTACTGTGCGGCCAGTCCTAAAAGTTCCAATTGCTGCTCTGGCGTGTGCAGAGGGTAATAGACTTCCACACCATCTAGTCCCGCTTCGACCAACGGTGGAATGAGGTGAACCAGCTTGGACTCGGCCGGGTGCGCCATCACGGCCACGCCACCCGCGCCATGGATAAAGCCAACTGCCTCGCTCATGGTCATCCGCAGGCGATTGACGTAGGCCGGCCCATCGTTGCTGATATACTGGTCAAACGCTTCTTGCGTTGTCGCAACGTAACCGGCCTGTATCATCGCGCGCGCAATGTGCGGCCGGGCGATGGACGCTGCGTCACCTGCCATCGCCATGATGCGCTCCCACTCGATGGGCATGCCCATCGCCGCCAATTTCTTGAGCATGCCTCGGGCGCGCCCCACGCGCGCATCGCGGATCGCTTCGAGCTGTTCCTGCAAGCGCGGCTCGGACGGGTCAATGAAATAACCCAGGATGTGAGCGTCACCGTGCTCGCCTTCGCTGTTGATCTCGACACCGGCGATGACCTCGACGCCCATCTCGCGCCCGGCTTGCTGCGCTTCGATCACTCCGTCGGTCGTGTCGTGATCGGTCAGCGCGAGCGTGCCGACGCCCAGGCTCGCAGCTAAATGAACGACCTCCGATGGACCAAGCTTGCCATCGGAGGCCGTGCTGTGTGTGTGCAGGTCTACCCGATCACTCATCGCTTTTCGACTGTTAGCTTGACCGCCGTTCGCTCCTGATCGTCAATCGCCACTTCGGTAAAGGCGGGAATCACGATCACGTCAATTCCATCCTGAGCCAGATACCCTCGTGCAATCGCCGCGGCCTTTACGGCCTGATTAACCGCCCCGGCGCCGATGGCCTGCACCTCCGCTCTCCCCACTTCGCGGACGACTCCCGCGATAGCCCCCGCAACTGAGGTCGAGCGTGAGTGCGCAGATACTTTGATGATGTCCATTGTTCGCCTCCTCCCAAAGGCAGTGCTGTGATGTTTAGTTAGCCGGGCGCGCTGCGCTACATTGCGCGGCGCACTCGTCATTGTTAGTGATTATTTTACACGATATTCGTGTGTTAATCAAGACGCATTTTTGCGTGATTGTGGCTTCTGTCACCAATGGCAGCTACTCATCCTTGCGAAGGGTGGAACTAGAGTATTCCCACCTGGCTGTGATCGCCCAGCGTGAGTTTGTATGCTTTGGGCTTGATGGGCGAGCGCGTCAACTGGACGTGCCGGCCGATGAGGCTGTCCTCGACACGCGCGGGCAAGTCGGCGATGCGCGAATTTTCCAGCACGATGCTGTGCTCGATCTCGCTGTTCTCGACGACACAGTGATGGTAGATCGAAGTGAATGGGCCGACATAGCTGTTGACGATACGTGTGTCCTGCCCGATGATGGCCGGGCCTCGGATGCGGCTGTTGATGATCTCCGCCCCTTTTTCGATAGTGACTTTGCCTTCGAGCACCGAGTCTTTGTCTACGTGACCTTCGACGATGTGAACGAGCTCTTCCAGCACGAGCGAGTTGGCGGCCAGCATGTCTTTCTGCTTGCCGGTGTCAATCCACCAGCCGGTGTGGATGTAGGGGTAGACGTGATAACCCTTTTCCACGAGATACTGAATCGCATCGGTGATTTCCAGCTCGTTGCGCCAGGAAGGCTTGATCGCGTTAACGGCTTCAAAGACATTCGAATCGAACATGTAGATGCCCACGAGGGCCAGATTGCTGGGCGGATCTTGAGGCTTTTCGATCAGCCGCACGATGCGGCCGTTGTCCAGTTGGGCCACGCCATAGTTTTGCGGTTCGGCCACGGGCGTGAGCACGATCTGACAGTTATAGTCGCTGGAAGCAAACTCGCGCAAGAGCGGCGCGAGCCCGCCCTGGAT
>CAYGWJ010000324.1:0-4643 GCA_964353405.1 uncultured Anaerolineae bacterium | reverse complement strand
TCCCCGAAACTCCATGGCGGCTTTTGGTTCACCGGCAGCAGGGCGATAAACAGACGCCGCAATGATTTGTCATTCGCGATCTCGAAATGTCAGATCGGCTAGTGCATCGAACATATCAAAACTTTTGTGGTCGGGTACTAGCCCCTTGCGGGCGTTGGACTTGCGACGGGCACAAGGCCCTAAACTACGGGTTCTCCGACAGGCTCCTAGTACTTGCGGGTCGGCAGGATGTCTCCGGCATTGTCAGGAAAGAAAATGCTTTCCTTCGAGGGCACCCACTTGGGAACGGTCTCGCCGTTGACGACTTGCAGGGCCAACTCCAAAAACTGTGGGCCCAACAGCGGGTTGCACTCGACGGTCGCGTTAAGCTTGCCGGCGATCATGGCTTCAAAGGCGCCCCGCGCGGCATCTACCGAAACGATCTTGATATCCACGCCGGGCCTGAGGCCATATTCTTCAATCGCCTGGATAGCGCCGAGGGCCATGTCGTCGTTGTGAGCGTAGAGGGCAGTGATGTCTTTTCCATGCGTCTTCAAAAAGGCGCGCATCTGTTCCTTGCCCTTGGCGACGGTAAAGTCACCGGACTGGGAATCAATGATCTTCATATCCGGATAATCCTGCAGAATTTCGCGGAAGCCCTTGTAGCGGTCATTGGCTGGCGCGGAACCGATCGTACCCACCAGCTCGACGATATTGGCTTTGCCATTCATCAATTTAGCCATCACACGAGCCGAGTTTCGGCCTTCTTCAAGAAAGTCAGAACCCAGGTAGGTCACGTAGAGGTCTTCGGGGACGTCTGCGCGGCGGTCAACCAGGATGATCGGAACGCCGGCCTCTTTGGCCTCCTTGAACACACTTTCCCAACCTGTTTCCACGATCGGTGGAACACCAATCACATCCACCCTTTGAGCGATGAATGACCGAATCGCCTTGATTTGGTTTTCTTGTTTCTGTTGCGCATCTGAAAACTTGAGCTCTACACCCAACTGGTCGGCTGCCTCCTTAACTGACAAAGTATTCGCTGTGCGCCACTCACTCTCGGCCCCGATCTGGGCATACCCGACAATCAGATCCTTGTAGGTCTTTTTGGATTTGGCGCCTGGCGCTGTTGTCGCTTTTTGTGCGGGCGCCGCAGGGAGATGTTGGCCACAACCTGCTATTGCCAAGAGCAGCGCTAACATCACAGTCGAAAGCAAAACTCGAGAGACCTTCATGGTTCTCTCTCCTGGCGTCTATTCTGCTTGATGATCAGGCTAACCATGATCAGACGTGGAGCTACCGCTTTCGATAGCACCGTCCTCTCTTGCGGGAATGACCAGAGTTGCGCTAGTTCCGGTATAGTATTCACTTTTGATCGTAAGGCCATATTGTTTTCCATAATACAGCCTGATCCGCTTGTTGACATTACCAATACCAAACCCGCTTTCCAACCTGATTTCGCCAGAATCATCGGCTAACTCAGCCTGAAGCTGAGCGAGCTTGTCTGGGGTGAATCCGATCCCATTATCCTCCACTTCAAGCAGAACCTCATTTTCATTCCTTTGTTTTGCGCGCACAGTAATGGTGCCACCCTGCCTTTTGTTTTTGATGCCGTGATAAAGCGCATTCTCCACCAGCGGCTGAAGAATGAGCTTCAAGATTGTATTGCCCGATACTTCTTCAGCGACCTCGATCTTGTAGTCCAGAATGTCTCGATAACGCATCTTTTGAATGGTCAGATAGCTTCTGACCCGTTCAACTTCTTCTCCAATCGTAATCCAATCCCGGCCTTTGCTGAGGCTGATTCTAAAGAAACTCGACAGGGCACTGACGATCTCGATCACCTGATCGGTCTTTTTGGACTCGGCCATCCAGATGATCGTGTCCAACGTGTTATAGAGAAAGTGCGGGTTAATCTGTGCTTGCAGCGCCCTGAGTTCGGCCCTTTTCAAATTCTCTTGTTCCTTGACTTTGGCATCCAATAGCTCCCTGATTCTTCCAATCATGATGTTGAAACTCATCCCCAGTTCTGTGATCTCATCAACATTGTCATGGGTCACAAGAGCTTGCAGGTCATTCTTGGTGATGGTGGTCGTCACATCGTGCAGCTTTTTGATGGGGATGTAAATGCTTCTGGATATGCCCCAGGCAGCCAGGACCGAAAAACAGGCTGCGGCGAACATCAACACAAAATAAGACAGCTCCCAGCGAGTCAGGCCTTCGCGCATTTGTTGATATTGCGTGTTCGTCCGCTGCACTTCGAACAGTGCGTAATCCTGCACAACCTCCTCAACCACGCCAGAAACGAACCTGATATTTTCCAGGGTTGCCTCATTTTCGGCCGCCGTGCTATTACGCTCAATCTGCTTTCCCATAAGATCAACATAGTGGGCAAGCGTTTGCATTGTCCTGCGGATTCCTTCAAGTTTGATCTGGGCTCTGGGCGAGTCAGTGTTCTCGGTCATCCACTGCAACTTGCCGTTCACGTCGTTAATGATTTCGTGCTGTTTGCCTGTCCTGAACTCGGTCTTGCCGGCCACAATCTTCCACATCTCCGTATCAATATCAGGCTTGATGTGCCCGCTGATGCTGTTCGCGGTGGTGATATTGGTAATAATGGCGTCGTACTGGCGACTGTAATTCAGCACCTGCAGCATCAACACTGCATTGGTGGTGCCCATGAGCAAGATCACGATACAAAGTGACAGCAGGATTTTCACCCTGATGGACAAATTGATTCCGGCCATCAAGTCAACGACTCGCCCGATATATTTCAGTGGAGTCTTGTTCGTTGAACTCGCCGCCGAGCTTACCCTGGGCCGAATATGTGAAAGATCAATAGCCAACACTTTTCTGAGCATAGTTGTCTCCCGTGATCTGCCGGCCCCACAAGTCAACCTGGGTACAGGCTCTCGGCTTTTTATCCTGCTTGTGCCTGTAATCGAAACTCTGTTGGCGACAGCCCGGTATTCTTCCTGAAAACATAGCTAAAGTAGTGTGGGTCGCTATAGCCGACTTGGTATGATATTTCGGCAGATCGTCTAGTCGTCATGCGCAACAATTCCTTTGCCTTTTTGATTCTGATCTCGGTCAGGTATTCTTTATAGGTCTGGCAGGTTTCCTGGCCAAAGACCACGCTGAAATGGCTCGGACTGAGATTCACCTGGGCGGCCACTTGATTGAGGGATAGGTTCGGGTCCATATAGTGGTGGTCCATATACTCTTTGGCTTGCTGGATGATGCCTGTATATTGACTGCTCGTCCGACTATCTCTAAACGTCAGGGCGCTGAGCAGAATCTTGCGCACTTGCTCGCCAATCTGCTCGACGGTTTTGGTGTTCGTCAATACCGTTTCAATAGAATTGAGCTCTGGGATAACCTGATCAACATCCCCGCCGAGTTCATTCACAAACTTGGCTGTGGCCAGAACAACATCCACGATAATGTAATTCTTGATCAGATATGACTTGAGGGCAGTCTCACCCAGCGGCCGAATAAAGGCCTCAAAGAATTCGCCAAAATCCTCCTTGACCCCACAGCGCAAATAATTCTCAACAGCGGACTTGTCCACCTTGAGCAATTCCGCTTTGTCAACGGTGTCATTCGAGCCGCCTCTATTCTCATTGGCTGCATTTTGTACGCCGACCAGGGCCTCTACAAAAGATTGGTAGATATCGGCGATCCGTTTTTTAAGAGTGCCGACTCCGATGGTAAGTTGATACCGTGTCCTTTTCACCCCGCGGTTGATCCGTTCCAAAAGAAGGTCTCTTTCTTCTTCCAGATATCCAGGGGTGTTTCCTTTCATGATCAAAACAAGCTCTTCCCAGCCCTTTTTCAGCATAAAGACATCCGGATTACTTTCCACCAAGCCTGACACGATTTGTTGAACTTGCCGGTATTCATCATAGTCAAATCGCTCTGAGCGGTCGGCAAGTTCGGCTTGGATGATAACGACCAGATAGCATCTGGCAATGAGATCCAGGCCCAATAATTGGCTTTTCTCAATTGCTTCCGTCGAGGAAACTGCTCCCATCACCAGCTTGAGCAAAAGCCTTTCCCTGAGAGCAGCTCGATTCTCTTCTACCTGATCCCGTAACCTGTGCAGGTTTTCTTGCTCTCTTCTCTCCTGCTCAAGCTGTGCAGCAATCTTTTGCAGCACACCATGCAGATCCTGTACAGTGACAGGCTTTAAAAGATACTCGGTCACTCCCAGCTTGATGGCTTGTTGAGCATACTCAAACTCGTCATGCCCGCTGAGGATGACGATCTTTACCCACGGCATGCGTTCTCGAACGATCTTGCAAAGCTGCAGCCCATCCATGAACGGCATCTTGATGTCGGTAATCAGAACATCGGGCTTGGCCGTTTGTAAGAGTGGCCAAGCCATTTCGCCGTCGGGGGCGTCGCCACAAAACTCAAAGCCGTAGGCTTCCCAATCCACATTGTCTCGGATCCCCTCACGGGTCACAATCTCATCTTCAACGAAAAAGACCTTGTGCAGCATACTTAGCCTCTCTAGCAGCTTGTCGGAGAGGCGTTTCGGAGTCTAGGCTTTAGCCGGTTTTGGCCGAAAATCGCCGCGTGCTCACCGGCTGAAGCCTCGATTCCGGCCCGTCAGGGTTCTCTCCGACAAGCTCCTAGTTCTGAAGAATCCATCTGCTGTC
>CAYGWJ010000323.1:0-5873 GCA_964353405.1 uncultured Anaerolineae bacterium | reverse complement strand
CCCCTTTCCTCTTGAATTTCGGCACCGACATGCGGTCGCTGCCATCATCAGTGTAGCTGATCAGGGTTACAAATTGGTTAATGGCCGGTAGCAGGACAGTTACAGTTTTTGAGGTGCCGATCTAGACCTTGGCCAGACAGTAGCCGGTACCCCGGTGGGTCAAGATGTACCCAGGGTGGCCGGGATCGGACTCGATCATGGTCCGCAGTCGGCGGACGCAGACTTGTCACGTCGGGATGGTCTTCGTAGCCCCGTCCCACCAACAAACAGACGGCGCCGGCCCGCCGCCAGCGCCCTCCAGAACAGCGGATCTGCCGATCTCGCCTGCATCCCAGCACAACCGTTCCACTGCGCCAACCCCTTCTGACTTGTGATTGCCAACAAGTTGTTTCGTCAGGCTGGCCGGGCTCCCATGCCCGGCATTCCGGCGGCATGGGAGTATCCTCTGCCCAGCAAGAAACTTGACCAATAATCGCCAAGGTTGCGGAGGTGGGATAGATACTATGCATGCCGGGCTTGAAAAAGCGGGCCGTTTTTGGTAAGCTCCTTGGTGGAAACCATTCCTATGAAGGAGGAGCTTAAGATGGACCAAACGACCCGCGAGGTAGAGTATACCACAGAACCGAGTTTGTATCTAGCCTTCGAGCTGGGAAAGGCCAAGTGGAAGTTGGCGTTGAGTACAGGGCTAGGCCAGAATCCTCGCCTACGCACCGTTGACGCTGGGGATCTGACGGCCCTGGAAGAGGAGATCCGCCAGGCGAAGAGGCGTTTCCACTTGCCGGAGCTAGTCGTCGTCAGGAGTTGTTACGAGGCCGGTCGGGATGGATTCTGGCTGCATCGCTATCTTGTGCAAAAGCGAGTCCAGAACCTGGTCGTCGACTCGTCCAGCATCGAGGTAAACCGGCGAGCCAGACGAGCCAAGACTGATCGACTGGACGCGACCAAGCTGTTGACGATGTTGATTCGCTACCACAGTGGCGAGGAGAAGGTGTGGAGCGTCGTGCAGGTGCCGACGGTCGAAGCTGAGGACATGCGGCATCTACACCGGCAGTTATCCAGCCTGCAAGTCGCCCGGACAAGACACATTTGCCGCATTGGAGGGCTGTTGGCCAGCCAGGGGGTGAACGTTCCGATCCATGCCGATTTCCTGAGTACGTTACCCTCTGTTCGGTTATGGGATGGCAGTCCATTACCGCCTGGCGTTCGTGCCCGAGTTGAACGGGAACACGCAGCCTTGCAGTACGTCCGCCAGCAGATCAAGGAACTGGTGGTCGAGCGAGACAAGCTGATCGAGACGTCAGACGAGCCGAGTGTCCAGAAGGTGCGGCAGTTGATGAAGCTGGTGGCACTGGGGCCAAACAGTGCTTGGCTGTTCGTGATGGAGTTCTTCGCCTGGCGTCAGTTTCGGAATCGTCGAGAGGTGGGCGGCCTGGCCGGTTTGACGCCCACGCCGTATCAGAGTGGAGGGGAATCGCGGGAGCAAGGTATCAGCAAAGCAGGGAATCGTCCGGTGCGGGCGAAGGCCATCGAGATCGCCTGGTGCTGGCTGCGCTATCAACCGGATAGTGAGCTGGCTCGGTGGTACTACGAGCACTTTGGTCAGGGCGGCAAGCGCATGCGCAAGGTGGGCATCGTAGCCCTGGCGCGCAAGCTGCTGGTCGCGCTGTGGCGCTATCTGGAGACAGGCGAGATTCCCGCGGGGGCACAACTCAAGCCTTAACGGGTGAGTGCAGCCGAACCAGGTCAACCCAGACCGTCGATTCCTATGCTGGTGTGAGCGTGTCGTCGATTGCCCGGGTTCCGTTTGGAACCGTTTCTTAGATGGAACCGCTCACCAGAGGAGATCTCAACTACCTTTGGGCGAACACAGTATTGGGTGCCTGGCTCATAAAGAGTCAGCACGGATAGGAGGTCGTCCGAGGCATCTTTTGCCCGACGCCTCAGTAGCCGCCGATTGTAAAGGAACGTGGGTACGGTCATGGGTCGGAGCCCGGGTTCGTTTTTTGTCCGCATTCATTGTGCGGCAACAACCGACCTAGACAGATCGGTCGTATCTTGACGTCGTCACACAAGGAACTTGACAAAAACGAAATCATAGGAGGACTTACGCGGTCGCTCTGAACTGAGATGGGCAAGCCTCGAGCGGCGGTGGTGGCGTTTCCCGCTAGCGGAGGACCGCTAACTGCCATCGCTCTTTGACGGCTGCCACACTCTCGTTCGGATGGACACGCATCATCTGTAACACGACAGAGGTAAGGAGCACGAAACATGCGTGACGCACCATCGCCTGGTCCACCCAGCACTGGCACGCGGCCAATCCCGCGTACTGTTTTGTGTCGCGGAAAATGGTTTCGATGCTCCATCGACTCCGCTTGCGCTCGACCACGGTGGTCAGGTCAGCGTCCAGGTCATTGGTCACCAGATACTCATAGTTGCCGTGACGGTTTCTGGTCACGACCAACCGCAGGTACCCATACGTGGGCGCATAGACCTGCACCGCCACAGCCCGCAACCCAAGCTGAGCACGCGACTTAAGATGCAGTCTCAAGGCCAGGTCACGGACCTATTGCTCCCGTCCACGCCACACGACTTTCGTCCTCGGCATCAGCGTCCCGATCCAGGTGCAGCCCAGGCGGTCAGCCATTTTGGTGAACCAGCCGGCTGTGTAATGCGTATCGAACACCAAGTACTCAAATGGCAGTTGATACCTGACAAGGTCTTTCAACATCTGTTCAGCCAGTTGCAGCTTGGTCCGATAGCGATTGACCGCACTGCTCCGCTTGGGTCGGTGCACCCGAAAGGCGACCGGGATACGCCAGCAGCCGTCGGTGCTGCACCACAACCAGACGACGATGTGCAACCCATACACCTTCCGCTTCTTGGCAAAGGAAGTAGGTCCAGCCAGCCCACGGCAGCTTGTAGGCGAAGGCCTTCTCGACGATAACATCATCCAAGCACAGGTAGCCCTTCAGCCCCAGGCGCTTGACCCAGTTGATCTGCAATCCCATCGTCGCCCGCGTCGACAAGGGCATCAGCCGCAGCAAACGATTGAGCGCATCGTGACAGCGAGCCGGCAGGAAATGCGTCACGCGTGTCTGCGTCTGTCGCACGTCCAGCAGGATCAGGCCCGTCATGTACAGCCCGATGAGGGCGACCAAGGTAGGACTGCCCAACGCGGCCAGGCTCAGGGCTGCGAAGCACGCAGTGACTTGGCAATACAACTGCCGTGTGTTAGAATACAAGCGAGACGCCACGGAGGTTTCCTCCTTCGGGTATGTGGTTTAGGCAAAAACATCTTACCCGAATGTGGCGTCTCTTCCTATTCTGTTGTTAAGCGCGGCGGCTCAACCCACCGCGTAAGTCCTGTCATTGAGTCCGAGGCGATAGAAAGGGACAGCGGGCCAGCCGCTTGAGGTTGGTCGCTGCTGTCACAAAGAGCATCTGCTACTGGTTCTTCCGTCTCCCACGGAAGCGAGAACGGCAAGCTCCATGACTCCAAACGATCTCGGACACAGCTCCCTCCATGCCAGATCTGATCCGAAAGAGATACACTGCCGATGTTACGGAGGGAGAGCGACTACTCGGAAAGAAACCGGGATTTCCGAAGAACCCGGTTTCTCGCTGGAAGGCGGCCCGTCAAGGGAGAATGCAACAGCAGTTATCGACAAGTCGCCGCCTTGTTCAGAGGCTGGCGTGGGCGCCTGGCCGGCTATTTCGACACGCCCCCTCAGGCCGTCCTGAGGATCGCCGCCGGCCTCCCGCGCAGGCCCGTCACCGGCCGCCCCGGCGCCTCCCCCCAGGACGACGACTACCTGGTCGACGAGCTTCTCGAAGCCTTCCGCCAGCTCCCCGCCGAGTGGAAGCCGGGCGCCCTCGTCGTTGTCGAGATGTGGGCCCGCTTCGCCTCCCGCCAGGGCATCCGCATCGGCGGCGCCGCCGGCGACACCCCCTCTCCCCAAGGATGAGACCGCGGTCCAGGACAGCCCGACGGGCAGCGAAAGGGGTGAGCCGCTGACAGGACCACGGGGATGAGCAGACCGTGCTGCAGCCCACGTTTGAGGCGATCGTCAGGGGCTACAAGGCCCAGGAGGCCGATCCGGACCTCGCGGCGGTGATCGTGGAGGTTGAGCCCGAGACGGTCACTCCGGCCGTTCCGGCCGGGACCTTCCCCCAGGCCGGCTGCCTTCGGAAATTGAAGGCCGCACGTCGACAGGCTGACGGGCTAAGGGTCGACCGGGCCGTGGAGTGCATAACCGACCGCTGGCAAGCCCTGGAGGTAGGGACCGACTGGTGCGATCTGTGGGTAAGGGTGGGGGTTGACGCGGAAGGCAGGGCGACGTTTGAGCGGATCGACATAGAAGAGCCATACTGAGGATATTGGGAGCCGATTGCGAGGCTGGTGATCGCGCCGGAGGCGAGGGCAGCGACCGAGTGAGACTGTTTTCAAGGGAGCAAGGGCCGGCCAGGAAGAAACGCGAAAGGCACGGCGCCCTCGTGCGTGCCTTCCGCGTTCTTGTGTGCGGGATCGGCTCTAGTCTGTCTTCTCGGTGTACCAGAAGTACCACAGGAAGAGCGCGAGCACGAGCCAGAGGAGGACGATGATCCACCCCAAGGCGCTGAACTTGCCGCTGAACTGGGCGATCAGCGCCAGGATAAGGCCGAGCGTGTCGCCAATAGCCAGGCCGAGGATCACCTTCTTGCGAAGCGCGGAGGCTGTGGCGCTACTCGCAAAGAAGCAGATGATCCCAATGCCGACCAGCATGGCGCCGAAATAGCCGAACCCGAGCTTAATGAGGTCCCCGAGGCCGGAATACGGCCCCAGTTCAGCGGCGGTAGGAATGCCTGACTTGAGGAACCAGTTCAGGAACATCCGGGCAAAGAACAGCATGAAAAAAGCAATCACAATCGAAATTGCTGACTTGACTAGCAGAAACCACTTGGATTTCATCTGGCGTTCCTCCTTCTCTGTCGGACGGGCCGGTCCCCTCCCGGGAGACGGTCACGCCCGAACGCCGGCGGCCCGGCTGGCGGCGGCCGGGTCACGGTCCCGGCCTCCCGTACGGCATGGAATGGTTCGGTCGATAGGCACCTCCTGCTTTCGCCCGAGGGGCTCACTGTCCGGCCCACTCGGCGTCGTCATCGCGGTTGTGCGCTCTATCGGACACAACACCACATAGGGAAAAGAGTTACGCGTCCGGCGGATGCCCCGCGCGCCCGGGCGGCGTTCGCAGCGGGCCGGGACAACGAGTTTCCGTGCCCATCCGGGCGCCACGAACGGCGAACCCGCCGTCAAGAGATCCCGATTTGGAATTCGTGCCATTCGTGGCTATTCTCAAGGGAGACGCGGAGCTCGTCGCGGTCTTTCGCTTTTCCGGGGGTTGGGGTATAATAGAGGCGCCCAACCGAAGTCAAAGGCGAACTAAATCAAGTCACTGAGAGCTGAGCCTTCGTGGATTATGACGCCCTAAGAGACGTGCCTGCTTACCGCCCGATTGAGGCGGACCCGCATTATTGCGAAAACCGTTACATCCTACGGTGGTGGACCCCTGCACATGATGAAGCCATCGCGAGACAAATCGAAGGGGAACACTGGAATTGGCACTGGCACATCACTGACCACATAGTCGCCATCACCGCACCGGACATACTTGAAACTTGGCAACAGGCGGACCCTGTGTGTGCGTGACAATACTGTCCGGATACAGAACAACTCAAGGAATGGGAGACCTGAACTGCGTGGGCCAAGATTGGCCTCCAGTTCTCCGACAGCCATTCGATTGAGCATTATGCACCGGTCACAGCCTATCACCGAGGGAGTAGAAGGCTCACATCAATGCTGGAGAGCTCCAGGCACATGACCAGAGCGATCCGGG
>CAYGWJ010000322.1:0-5271 GCA_964353405.1 uncultured Anaerolineae bacterium | reverse complement strand
CCTCCCAGGCGCAGCGCAAGCATCACGATCCCCGTCACGATAAAGACAGCTTGAAGAACCGCGTACGCGCCGAACAGACCCACCGGGGTCAGCCGCCAGCCAATGCTTGCCGCCCGATACCAGAGCGGATGCGCTTGATAGCGCGGCAGCCGCAACCCGACCTGAGCCACAAATCGCTCGGGCGGTGTGAGGTGGCTGGCCGCCGGGCTGGCCTGCAACAACGTCGAGAGCGCCTGCAACCTGTCCAACTCGGCGCGACACGCAACACATTGCGCCAGGTGGCCTTTAACCTGGTGCAATCTCCTGCCGTCTAGTTCGCCGTCATGATAGGCTTCCAGCCAGGCGTTCACGTGCTCGTTCATGGCACCTCCAGGTAGGCGGCCAACGATTCTCGTATCCGGCTGCGAGCATAGTTCAGGCGTGACATGACCGTGCCCATAGGAATATCCAATGTGTAGGCGATTTCTTGATAGGACAGGCCCTCGTATTCGCGCAAAACCAGCACGGCGCGGCTGGCCGGCGGCAAGGCCAGGACAGCTTGCCTGACCCGCTCGGCTCGCTCTTTTTCGATCAGCGCGGCCTCCGGCCCCGGGCCAGGCGCCGCCACGGGCACTGCATCTACATCCACCGTTTCCTTTTCGCGGCGCAGCGCGCGCAGCGCGTCCAGCGCAACGTTGGCGGCGATGCGGTACACCCAATTGCGAAAAGGCGAGCGAGGCTGGTAACTGGCCAGGTGCTGCCAGGCGCGGATGAACGCCTCTTGCGCGGCGTCCTCGGCCAAACCGGCGTCCCCGCACATCCGATACACCACGTTGATGACGCCCTCCCGGTGGCAGCGCACCAGCTCGCTAAAAGCCTCTCGGTCGCCTTGCTGGGCCCGGGTGACCAGGTTGTGTTCGATTTCTCCCGGCGGTGCTGCCGCGCTAATCACGCTAGCCTCTTTTCTGCTTCTGTTAACGAGGGTACAGGTCAGTTTATTCGGTCGAGTTTCTACTGGGCGGGGGAGATGTTTGGAGCAATGTGAGCCTCCCCCGTTCCTTACTGTCTCGATCTTGGATGAGATGGTCGTGCAGCTCGGACAAGGCCGGCTCTTGCGCCATCTCGTTTTGCAGCGCCGAGATCGCCGCGTGCCAGATGTAAATGTCCTCATCGCGCGCCAGGGTGTCTTGCAGAATGTCCGCGAGCGTCTGATTGAACACAGAGACTTTTCCCTGCTCGATGGCGTTGGGTACAACGCCTGAAGCCAGGGCTGCGAGCAAACGCTCATTCATCGCATCGAGATCGTCAAGGTCATAATGACGCGCCTCCACGGCGGCGGCCTCCGCCATCCTACGCGCGAATGTCGAATGTGTGGCTTGCGCGGGCGCTGGCACAGCCGCGCGCGAGGACGTCGTTGCGCTCCCCCCTTCGGGGGTCAACGCCAGCGTGATACCCGTGCGACATCCGCATGACTGGCGAACGATCAGTCGCGTTGGAATGCGGATGGGTGCGCCCCCATCCCAATTTCCATCCATCAAATCCAACAGTGCGACCAGCGACTGGTAGCCGAGGTCGAAAGTTGGATGGCGCACGGTGGTCAACGGCGGAGTCTGCACTCGCGCGTGCAAGCGGTCATCAAAACCGATCACGGCCACATCAAGCGGCGTTTCGAATCCGGCTGATTTGAGCGTTTGCATCGCGCCGATGGCGACCCAATCGTTGTAGGTGAGCAAACTCGAAAAAGAAACATCGGCGGCCAGGATTCTGTGCATGGCCTGCCGCCCGCTTTCGATGTCGTCGGCCTGATCGGCGTAGGCGATCAGGCGCGGGTCAATGGCCAGGTTCAGCCGCTCCAGTGCGGCTCGATAGGCGTCCAGCCGCTCGAGGCTATCACCAGACTGGCCGACCGGCCCCGCGATATAGGCAATCCGCTGGTGTCCATGCGCGACGAGATGTTCAATCGCCTGATCAATGCCGCTGGCGTTGTCCACAGCGACGGCCGGTCTCAGGTCTGGCGAGCCGGCAAACACGATGCGATGGCCGTCGGCCATCAGGCTGTGCACGTAGGCCAATCGCTCACTGGACAGGCAGTTGGGCACGACGAGCAAGCCATCCGTGTTCCACGAGCCGACCGGCACGAATAGAGTGTCTGGCATCGGGACGGGCCAGGCTGGCATCAAAAGGCGACGAGGAACAGGCGGGGCAACACCGCAGCCGAGGAGAAGGTTGCAGCCGCGATCACGCGCGGCGGCGCGAATACCGTCGAACAAGACATGCAGGTACCCATCCACCGTCGTACCTTCATAGACCTGCCAGGCAGCCAGGACACCGACCGTTGGAACAGAGCGCGCCAAAGGAGGCTTCATGTCTTGAATATTATAGCATAAGCGCGAGCCAAGATGACCTCTTGCCAGAATGCGAGACACGCCAGTGACGCGAAATGCTTTGTGCAAACTTTTAGGAACATCGGAATCATCATGAGAATACGTTCGTTACTGCCAAGCCTCGTGGGCCCGCAGGCTTCCGCCGCCTGACCAAAGAGGCAGGCACCCAACGGTGACTTCTGACAATAAAAAGCCCGGCGATCTACGGTTCATGTTGAAACCCTCCTCGGAAGAGAATTGCGCGAACCTGAGATCACTGGGTTTGCCTAGAAAACCTGATCTGGTGGTCTTTGTTCCAGAGGTTACCGGAATTGGATTCGAACCAATGATCTGCGGGTCTTTAGCTCCCATCCGATTCAGGCCAACTTGAGCGAAAAAGGCACTTGCAAGTGCCTTTTCCATTTTATTGCGGGGGTTGGATTCGAACCAACGACCTCCGGGTTATGAGCTACAACGCAATCTCCACAGCCTTCGTGCAGAGCAACTCTTCAATAGCGACGCAGCCGTCAGCAGTGCTGTTTTCCCTTTGTGTGGCGGCCCCTCTGGAGACCATAAAGTAGCTATGGGGACGACGGGCGTCGCAACCCCTGGGCAGTCCCAGGGGCCACACAAGCTACTTTTTGCTCAGGCGAATGTGACAGCAGCAAGATGGTCTATGGCCAGTTCGCGCAGGCATTCGTCGGTGGGCACGCCTGTCTCCGCATCCCATTTCATCAACTCGTAGAAGCGGCGCCTGGCCCAAGCAAATCGCTCCTCCGTGATCTCAATCCCAGCCAGCGGCCCGGCGGTAAAGGCCTTCATCACTCGCTTGGGCAGACGATCATCCGCCGCGGAGAACCCTTCCCGCAGGTTGAACAGTCGCGCCAACGTCTGTGCCCGGGCGCCCACTGCGAGAATATCGTGAAGGCTGTACTTGACGCCACTCACACCCGAGAGGGCTTGCGCCAGGTGGTCGTAATTGTAGCAGTAGAACTGGCAGATCACAGCACAGTCCTGGAAATGCGCCCAGTTCACTTCATGGTGAAAGATCTGCATCTTGTCTTCGTTCAGCACGTTGGGGGGCACCGGCGCGATCGGCCTGCCCGCAGCCGAGTTTACCCGCCTCAGCGAGTCGCTATCATACGAGTAGCCGGTGTCGTGCATGTTCATCATGTGGTCGGCGCTCACTGGGGCCACCGCGTAGCCAACGCCCAAGGCGGCCTTGAGCCGTGGCTCGTGCATGGGCAACTCTTGGCCTTTGACCGTCAGATTGAATGGCTGTGACGCCGGTCCAAAGCGGGCGCTCATGCGCGCGACCCCTTCGGCCATGATGTCGCCAAAGCCTTCGCGCCGCGCGATCATCTCCACAGAACGCGCCACGCCGCATGGCGGGTCGGCGTTGTCCCAGCGGTAATCCAGCCCGCCACGCGCAGCGTCGCCACGGGTCAGGATCCCATTCTCAAAACACTCTGTGACAAAGGCAATCACCATGCCAGTAGAGATGGCATCCAGCCCATAGGCATTGGACAGTTCATTGGCTTTGAGCACAGCCAGGTTATCCTTCACATCGCAGGCTGAGCCAAGGGCCGCCATGGCCTCGTACTCGGCGCCTCCATAAACCGGATCGAGCCGTCGGTCGTAATGCCGCGCACCGTCAACTGACGTGCTTGCAAGACAGCCTGAAACCGCTGGAAAAAGGCCAGCATATCCTCGTGCGTCGGGTCGTGATCCAGGACTTGGTAAAAGAGTCGCTTGAAGGTTCGGTTGTCCACGATGGACAACACGCACCAAGGCCCATCGTAGAGTTCGTCAATCGCGAGGTAGCCAGAAAAGTCGGCCAAGGCCCAGGCCAGATACTCGGTCTCCCACCGGTCACTCGCCCTTTTCCCCCCTGCCTCCACCCAGTTCTGGATGGTCGCAAAGGGGACAAACACACGGTGGTCGCGCCAGAGATGCCAACTGGCGGCGCGGTACGGCAGGCCATCTTCCACCACCACCCGCACCGCCAAGGCCATGACCCGGTGCGTGTAATGTCCACGCGGGGGGGCCACGTCCGACAGGTCGGCGTTGAGGTACTGGTCACATGCCGAACAATAGTGTTGTGAGTACAGGATTTGCAGTTCATGCGGCCGTCCGGTCACCAAGTCACCGACGTCATGCAGTTACCGAGTGAAAACCTTGTCCCGAAAAGCCGACTTGCCACAATTAGGACAGGGCAGATGTTCATAATTCCGCCGTCGCTTGATGACCTTGGCTTTCGGTAGATCTTCCAGCTTGGTGAACGCGATGTCGGGCTGGTATTCACCTGGCCCCAGTTTGACTCTGGGAGTAGAAGGATTCTTTTTCATAGCTTCCCAGTCTACCCCAAAACGAACTTTTTAGCATTTGCACGCCGGTAGGTGTGCTACAGTCTCTAATTTTCTTGACAATTGGGACGTGCGGCTTTACAATCACCAAAAATCAGAAGGGAGAAGGGCGCCTTGGACAGAAACACAATTCTAGAGTTGGTGTCGGGGATACTTCCGGCGAGTCAGATCAACACGGCAGCTGATGAACTCTACGACGCTGCGGCTGATCGTTATAAGAAATATGCGAAAGCAAGGAAGGTTCTGGATGTGCCGATTCCTGTGGCGATTGTCTATCCCAGGACGACGGAGGAAACGGCACGGTTGCTATCCATGTGCAACGAGCATGGAATCAACGTAATACCAAGAGCTGGAAAGACAGCCACAGAGGGCGGACTGGAGAACTGGAAGGAAAACACTCTGGTTGTGGACGCCCGGGATTTGAACCGGATTATCAAGATCGATGAATACAATATGCAGGCCACGGTCGAGGCGGGTGTCATCCTGCAAAGACTGGAGGATGAACTCAACAAACGTGGCCTGACCACTGGGCATTCACCCCAGTCCAAGCCGGTCGCCAAGTA
>CAYGWJ010000321.1:0-5265 GCA_964353405.1 uncultured Anaerolineae bacterium | reverse complement strand
GTATCGGGCTGGGCGATGTAGAGGTCGTCAATGTTCACGCCGCAGCGGGCGGCATAGGTGGGGTCGAGCGCGTGCTCCATGTCAATAAAGGCGCACGTCCCGCCGAGTTTTTGCGCTTCGGCGATGATGTGCTGGCAGAGGGTGGTCTTGCCGGCGGATTCGGGGCCATAGACTTCGGTGATGCGTCCGCGCGGGATGCCGCCCACGCCGAGCGCCAGATCGAGCGCGATGGAGCCGGTGGGGATCGTCTCCACTTGCAGGTGGGTGGCTTCACCCAGCTTCATAATGGCGCCCTCGCCGAATCGCTTGACCAGAGTGGAAAGCGTTTGCTCCAACGCTTTGGTCTTGCCAGCCTGTTCTTTTTCCGCTTGACTTTTTCCGCTCATTGTGTGCCTCCTGTGTGTCCATCCATACGCTAAATGCAGGATAGCACAGATGTTCTAAAATGTCAAGTACCTTAAAACTGGTGATTACCCACAAGTAGGTAGAGGCCTCAACTTGTTGAGGCAGAGGCCCGAACAAGTTCGGGAGTCCGATAAGATGTGGGTAATCACCAACCTTAAAAGCTCGCGGCGGAGTTGGCGCTCCGCCGCTGGATGTTCGAGTCTCACTTGCCCCAATCCGAGAGAACCGTGAGCAGCTTTTCCGGCTCGGCAGGATCGTTGGTCAACACGTGAACGCGGAACTCGTGCACGCCTTCCATCCCGGCGTGCATGGCGAATTCCATCGCAAGCATCGTCTCCTGCCCGGCGTAGAGTGTCGTCGAACCGACGACTGCGCGAGGCGGTCAACATCCTTTGACCAGCTCGACGCGCGGCTCGCCCTTGATGGTCAAGGGTTGGTCGCCCACGTTCTTGAGTTTGAACGTGGCTTTAACGGGCACGTCGAGCGGCACCTTGCCCAAGTCAATCGTCGAGCGGTCAACGCTCAGTCGCGCGCTGCCTGGGCTGGCAGGCGATGGGGTGGTTTGGGGTGAACTGCTGCCGCGCCAGGCCAGGAAGCCGACCGCGACGATGATCACAGCTCCAACGGCCATGACCACAATAGGCCAGGGCGATTTCGCCGCTCTATCGTCCCTGCGCTTGAGATGTGTTCCGCTCATGCGTATTATTGTCCTTTCAGCATTTGATCAATCACTTTCTGGAAAGCCTCGACGGGTTGTGCACCGACGAGCGGCTGGCCGTTGATAAAGAACGTGGGTGTGCCACGCACGCCGGCCTGTCCGCCTTCATTTATATCGGTCTTGACGCGATCGAGCGTCAGTCTTTCAGCATAAACCCGCGGACGAACGCGATCACGGCCCACTGGTCATCCGCCGAGTACAGCGACCCAAACTCTGGCATGCCAGTGCCCATGCCGCCGCGCAAAAGCTTGCCTTGCAGGTAAACGTTGCTGAGCGCAGACATGCGGCGTAGGGCGGTGAAATCGGCTGGACCGCGCTTCATGTTCGGCAGCATCTTTTGCAGGCCGGGCAGGTCGCGCCCGGCGGGGCCGTCACCTCGACCCTGCTCGCCGTGGCACGCGGCACAGTCGCGCGCATAGAGCTGGGCGCCGCGCGCCAACCTTTCTTGCGTCACCGCATTACGCCACGTGAACGCAATCCAGTCCCACAGTTGCTCGTCGCCCAAATCACTGTGACTCTTTAAAAGCAAGAAGGCTTGGGCTGGCGAGTGTGCTTTTAGCCAATCGCTTTGTTGTAGCTCGGCCGGCCAAGTGGGCGGCAGGGTCTGCCCTCGCTCCGCCGAGGGGGGCCGGGTCAATTGAGCGAGGGAACGCTCGACGCCTGGATCGAGTTCAACCATCGCGTCCAGATCCAGGCCAAGCTTTTGATACAGCGGTGATTCGAGCCTGGGCAAGCGCGCCAGCGCGCCAGGGTCTGCCGGGTCAACCACTTTTATCAGGCCGCGCATCCGCCAGTGGCCGGCGCTGCACCAGCGCGTGCAGGCAAACGGGAACTTGCCCACTTGCTCCGGCGTGAAGGTCACTTCAACCACGTGGCCGGGATAGATTTCGGGCACACTTACGCCAAGCGCAGGAATCTCGAAACCGTGCACTACATCGGGCGCGGACAGGCGCAGGCGCACGCGCTCGCCGCGATTAAGGACGATGGTATCCGGTGTAAAACCGCCATCGTCCGGCAACCGGGCTATGATGTCAATCGTCCGCACGCCGGGCGTTGATGAGCGTACCGATTGGTAGCCCAGCAAGCTCGCCGGGAAAATCACGACGAGACAGATGACGACGCCGAGCGCCAAAAGCTCACTTTTCTTTATCACGTCTCGAATCACCCCAAATAGAGCTTGAGCATCACCAGCACAAAGGCCGAGCAAAACGCAATCACGGGCAAAGCCGCACGCGGCGACTGTTGGTGCTCGCTCGCGGTGCGCAGCGCCAGGCTGATGGCCGCCACCAGTCCGCCGATGAGGATGGGCGTTTGAAGATAGGGCACAAGCCCCGGCAGGTAGGGTGTCCACTTTATTCCGGCGGTGCCGAGCACATTCCAACCCCAGCCGAATGGATCAGACAGGACAGGCCAGGCGTAAGAGAAATTCACCAGTACGAAGGACAGCGTAAACGCCATCCACGCGGCCAGGCCGAGTGGAACCAATACGGCTGCATAGTCGCTAAAGGTTTTCCTGGACGAGGCCAGTTTCCAACTGCCCGAAGAAAGACGATTTCCGAATCGCACGCACAGGTAGAACAGGCCCGGCGCCAAGACCAGGTTGAGCGTGAGGAACACGGCCGCGTAAACGAACCAGCCCGGCGTGCCGACTGCGCGCGCCGTCTCTTTGAGAAACGCCCACGGGCCAAGCAGCACCGTCGAGTAGATCATCGCACAGGCCAACATGATGAGGCCCTTGTAGGCTTCGTCCAACTTGTGTCCCTTGGTCTGCAAGAGGTCTGTACCAAAGGGGCGCGCGTAAAGCGCCACGTTATCCAGCGGGCAGGTCTTGAAACATTCGGTGCACATCCCACAGAACGTGTTCCTGGTCAGCGCGCCGGGAAAGACCAGCCACGGGCAACCATAACCTTCGTCGCTGCCCACGTAGCACGTCTTGTTTTTGTGCGATGCGCAGACGTCGTGATTCTTGACACGCACCTCGACCGGCGCGACCTGGCTATACAGCCCAATAAAGCCGCCGACCGGGCAGAGGTAACGGCAGAACGTCCGCCGCTCAAAGACCAGGCTGGTGGCAATCGCCACGATCACAAAGGATGCAAGCACCCACGCGCTGACGAGTGGGCTGGTCAAGATGACGGCGCTAAACAACGCCACGCCCAGGAAAGCGGCGTTTTGCAGCCAGATGTTGTTCAGCTTTTGCGGCCATTTCCTGCCCAGCGTGTAGAGTCTGCCGCCGGGGCGCGGCTGGACGAGCGCGCGGCGCTGGAGCCATTCCCCCGGCGCGGGGATGGGACACAGGCTGCACCAGAACCGCCCGGCCAGCGGCACCATGATCACGATCATCAGCCCCCACCACACGATCCACACAAAAATGATGCCAAAGTTGCGGCTGCCAGCCGGCGTGCCGAACAAGCCGCTCATGATGGCCAGCACGATGAATGGCAGTGTCATCGCCATCATGCTCCATTGCAGCCAGCGGCTCTTGAGCAGGCGCTTGACGATGGGGAGACGGGTCAGCTCGAATCTCAACTTTTAACCTCTGACCTTGCGTGACGAATGACTAAAGACGAACGACCCAGGGCGAATTTCATCCTTCATCAAGACTGCCAGAATGCGACCGTCGCGCCCACACTGGCAATGAGCAAAGCAGCCACGGCGCGCCAGAAGGGCACGTTCGGCTCTACAACCAGCTCGCCGATCATGAAGGGATGCAGGTTGCCGCAACTGATGGAGCAGCGGAATTTGAATTTGCCGGGGCGGTCGGCCACAAAGCGCACCTGGGCACTCTGTCCTGGTTCTACTTGCACGTTGACGCCGTAGCCATCCACGTACAGGCCGTGCACCACGTCTTCCGACTCGACCGTCAGCACGACAGTGTCACCGCGATTTACGCGCAGCCTGCCCGGCTCGAACGCGAACATGCGCGCGTTTACCCGGATAGGGCGCTCTTGCGGCGCGGCAGACGTCAGCGGCGCTGGCATGATCAGCGCCAGCAAAGCCAGCAATCCCGTCACCGCCGCGACTTGCGCGCGATAATCCGAAATCCGAAATCTAAAATCTGCCATCATTGGTTGGGCGGCCCGAACTGGCTATACGACGACACAATTGCCGCGCGAATCTCTTCGAGCGATTTGCCTTCGCCCGTCATGCGCATCGAATCGCGCGCAATATCTACGCACAGACTGCAACCCAGGGCGTGATCGTCAAACTTGACGCTGCCGTCCGGCTTCCACTCTTGGATGTAGCAGTCCAGGTTGCTCTTGTGTCCGATCGAGCCGCAGCCGCAGTAGCAGGGGACCTGTTCCAGAACGTGCGGGTTGGCGACGGCAAATTGATATGCCTCGCGCACGGTGGCCGGGGCCTGGCGAACCTCTGCCGGCATCTGCGAAATCGGCGCCATCTTGACCGCCGACTTTTCTGCCACGCCAGGCTGCGCCGTCGAGCTGCACGCCGAAAGCGCCACGGCCAATAACACGAACAACACCCGTACTCGTTTCATACTGCCTCCGTCGCATGTTCCAGGAGCAGACCTGTCAACACCCCTTCCGGGTCGTCCAGTGTCACGCGAGTCACGCCCTCGAATTCGTGCAAAATGACTGCGCGTGGCAGAGGGGTCTGCGCCGTATAGACAATCAAGATTACATATTGGCAGGTGCAATCCGTGGTGTGATGATGGGGACACGGGCAGTCGCAGTTGCTTGACGCGCGGGCGCTTTGCAGATCGAACGAACGCAGAGCATGTCCGCCGGATTTGGTCAGCGCCAGTTCGAAACGCAGCACAATCGGCCCGCAACGGCCCGTCAATGCAAATGTCCTGCCCATACCGCCTTCCTCGTAACTGCTTCGCCCTGGTAGTTGCCTCTGTCATCGCGAGGAGCGTTCTTGGCGACGAAGCAATCTCATTACCGCAACAGGAGATTGCTTCGCAAAAAGCGCTACCCAGAAACTCACATCTGTCACCCCTTCGCGATGCTCAGGGCAAGCTCTGAACGCAGTGAAGGGTCTCTACCTCGCAAGGCAGAGATTCTTCGGCCTTCGGCCTCAGAATGACACTATGGCGCGAGTTTCTCTACCCTGGCATATCGCCACCCGGCGATATGAATTCTCGCAATGACATCGAGTTTCTGGGTAGGAGCGTTCTT
>CAYGWJ010000320.1:0-16146 GCA_964353405.1 uncultured Anaerolineae bacterium | reverse complement strand
CTCGCGCGCCTGGCGCAGCAGCTCGGCATAGGCGACCGGGTTTACCGCGCCTTTCCAGCGGTCGCCCAGGTTCGGCTCGTCCCAGATTTGATAAACGTGGATCCGGTCGCCGTAGCGACGCGCGAACTCGCCAGCAAAACGGGCAAAATCGGCCGGGTCGGATGGAGGCTGCAAGTCAAAAGTCCGAGCGCCGACTTGTGCCCAGGCCGGCGCTGTATCCAGCACGGCGATGAGCTGTAGGGGCGAAGCTACGTCTTCGCCCCCCACGGCGTCCACAAGCCGATCCCAGGCCGACCAATCAAACTGTCCGCGCTGCGGCTCGATCCTGGCCCAGGGAAAAGTCTGGCGCACCCAGCCGAAACCCGAGGCGGCCATCGTGTCGAGGTTGCGCCGCAGGGCGACGTCGTCGTATTGCTCCAGCGCAACGTTGATGCCCCGCCGTGGCATATCGGCAAAGGTGACCGGTGTGGGGAAACCCACAGCCACCCCACGTGTTTCAAAGTGGCGTTGAAAGGTGATCGCCACGACTGCAATCACCACCGCCATCAAGCCGAGCGCACAGACAACCGACACGATTTCGGGACTCGGGCTGCCGGCCTTCCGCCCCGCGGGCGTCCGATTTCTGATGGAAGGTTTGAGATTTGACATTCGCGATTTACTCAGCGAGTCCACCGAGGGGATACCAGGTTCCCTTCCGTGGTAAGTTGCTGTGATGCGCCCGTCAAGATGTTGACGAGGTAGAGGTCACGCTGATAGGCAATGAGGATGTGCGCGCCTTCAGGAGACGGGGCAAAATCGGGCCGGCCCGGCAGGCCGGGCTTGCCTTCGGAGGGAAATAGCCGCGTGCGATTGGAACCGTCGCGGTCAATGCGGTACACATCGTAGCGGCTATCCGCGCTGGCATACGGCGCTTGCGCGCGGCCCAGGACAATCGTGTTCGACACAACACGCGGCGCGGCCCACATACCGGTCTCGCTGGCCAGCTTGGCCTTGAACGAGCCGTCAGCAGACAGCGCCCACACATCAAAGACCGGACTTGCATCGGTCGGCTCGCCTGCCGTCGAAGAGCCATGCGTCACGGCGACGACAAACTTGCCGTCGGCTGTCCAGGCTGTGGTCGGCGTCCAGGCCCAGTTGCTAAACGTATTAAAAGCCGGGAAACTCGTCAACGTGATGCGCCTGCGTTTCTGCAAATCAACGACGGCAACCTGGTCGGTCGAGCCGATGGATATTGCCGTGCCGTCCGGCGACCATTCATACGTCGCGCCCCACCAGCCGAACGGCCCGCCGGCGGATGGCTCTAGAATTCTTGCCGGCTCTAGCAGCGTTCCCGCGCGAAACTCGGCCAGCCACAGATCGTTGGCCGCGCGCCAACCTGGTTGACCGTTCGACGCGGTTGCAGTCGAGTACGCAATCGAGTTGCCGTCGGGCGACCATCCGGCATAGATCACACCCGGCGTCTTGAGCTGCTTGGGCGTGACATTGGCTGTCACCGTGTCCACCACCCACAGGCTGTTGAGCGGTTCACCTTCGACGGTCTTGGTCAACGCACGAGTAAAGAGGAGCCATTTGCCATCGGGCGCAAGTTCCAGCACGCGGCCATCCAGGTCGCCGCTCGTCGTCAACGCGCGGCGATTGCCGGTGGACTGGCGCATCACAAAAGCATTGTTGTTGGCCAGGTAGGCTATCGTCCCGGTGAACGGAGTCGAGCTGAACGCGTCCGCAATGCCGATGAGGACGACCTCGGGCACAGGCGGCTCGATCATCTCATTGCGAACCTGGACACTCTCCGTCAGAGCGCCATCTTCGATAGTCAGGCGATAGGTGAGCACCAATGTCCCGTTGCGCCCGGACTGAAGTACTTTGGATTGACCCGCCGGCAGGGACGCATCGCGCACAGTCTGTTGAGTAAAGGGGACAGTCTGCGTTTGCGTCTCGGTGCGCTGGAGGATGCGCGTGACGGTAATGGTCATGCCGTCCGAGATCCCCAGGCTTTCCGGCGGGTGGACGCGGTCAAGCTCGTTCAGCGTGACATTGGCCTGCCGCAGAACATCGCGCACGGTCCAGGTGGACGCGTCGGCGGTGACAGGCGTGCGAGCCCCGTCAGCCACCAGTGTCACGCGCGTGGAACCGGCGACGGGTTTAGGTGCAGCGCACGCAGCCAGGAACAGAATGGTGCAAGTCAAGAACAGCGCAACGCTGGACTTGATACACTGATCCAAGCGACGGGTCTCAGTCTTGCCTGATTGGTCTTTCATCACGCCAGTCCATGCAATTCACGCAACTGATCCAGGTATTTTGGGTCAAGCGGGATTTCACGGCGACGCGGCGGGCCCACCGGATCGGCGATATCTGCATCGCCCAGCAGCGCGCCGAACGTCGCCAGCGCGCCGTACCTCTGCGCATCGAGGTTATAGCCGCCTTCCAGCGTGATGGCGATACGTCCGCCGCATAGCTCGTTCGCCAACTCGACAAGCTTGCGCGCCATCATCCCATAGCCCGCGATCGTCACCGTCATCGAGCCGAGCGGGTCGAGCCAGTGCGTGTCATAGCCCGCGCTCACCAGTATCAACTCGGGCTTGAAACGCCGCGCGAGTGGAGCGAGCAACTCGTCCCAGATGCGCGCGTACCCGGCATCGCCGATACCGGGCGGCAATGGCACGTTGACGTTGGTCCCGCGCGCCTCGCCCGAGCCAATCTCGCTCCAGTGACCTGTGCCGGGATAGATGTTGCCATACTGGTGCGTGGAAAAATACACAATGCCGGGATCGTCATACGTGATGTACTGCGTCCCCTGCCCGTGATGCAAGTCCCAGTCCACAATCAGCACGCGCGCCAGCCCCAGTTCGTCACGCGCCACACGCGCCGCCACGGCGACGTTGTTGAACAGGCAAAAACCTTCGCCCTCTTCCGCACTGGCGTGGTGACCGGGCGGGCGGACCAGCGCAAAACCATTGCTCACATCGCCGCGCACCACCGCCTCGACGAGCGTAACGATTCCGCCGGCAGCCAGCAGCGCGGCGTCGTAGGATCGAGGGCCAATGTAGGTCTCGCCGCCACGCCACGCGTCGCCGCCGCTCTCGGCCAGCTTGCGGACACGAGCCACATACTCGGGCGTGTGGACACGTTCCAACCGGTTCAGGCTGACTGGCTTGGGCTCGATGGGCGTCAGCCGCTTCTTGAGCGGACTGGCATCTAACGTAGCCACGATAGCCTTTAGCCGCTCCGGCGACTCGGGATGCCCCGGCTGATAGTGTTCCAGGTAAAGCGGGTGATAGACAAGAGCAGTAGACATGGCAGCTCCTCCGTGAAACGTGACCCTTGCACAAGTGCTGTGCGTGCGTCGTGTCTAGATTGTACTCCATTTTCAGGTTTTGGGATTTGACATCGCCTTTGCAAGCCAGTAGAATGACGGAATGGGATCACATGCCCCCCTGCCCCGTCCCACGGTTCGCGCTGGTCTGGAGATTGCCGCGTGGGCGGTCTATGCACGCTACCGAGAATTGGCCGGCTACCCCGGCTGGTTCCTGCTCGATGTGTTCATCCCCATCATCACCGCCGCTATTCCCATCTTGTTGGGCCGCGCGGCGGGCGGCGCTAACGCGGCGGCGAACTTTAGCCAGCGGGCCGGCACGTCCAACTATGCTGCATTTCTCCTCATCGGCGCCAACACGTTTTTGATGACACTGCGCGCGTTCTGGGATATCGGCCTTTGGCTCCGTAACGAGCAGCAGACCGGCACGCTGGAATCACTTTACACCACGCCCGCCGACCGGCGCTGGATTTTGGTCGGACTGGCTGGATTCAACCTGGCGCGCGGGCTGGTGAATTTTGCGCTGTCCTTTGTATTGGGCTGCCTGGTGTTCTCCGTCAACCCAGGGCAGGGCAACTATGTGATCGCGATAGCGTTTCTGTCTGTTGGCGTGATTCCGCTCTACGCGTTGAGCTTGTTCTACGGCGCGCTTGTCTTGCGTCTGAAGGAAACGAACGCGCTCATCCAAATCGCCCAGTCGCTGCTCACGCTGGCGATGGGCATCTATTACCCGGTGACGGTGCTGCCGCCGCTGGCGCGCGCGCTGGCGCTCCTCGTCCCGCCGACGTGGATGACGAATGGGATGCGCGCAGCCCTGCTTGACACTGGCTACCTGCTCGGCGCGTGGTCGCGCGACCTGGCCGTGTTGGCGGCGATGTGCCTCATCGGCCCGCCGCTGGCGTTTTCGATTTTCCGCCGCACGGAGCGCTCACTTCAACGCGGCGCGGGCATGGGAGAGTTCTGACGAATGACGAACTCAACTCGCTCTATTCGCCGGCCCTCTGGACATCCAGTCTCCGCTTTCCTCGCAATGATTCGCGTCCAGACCATCCTCATCAGCCGCTACCCGGCCAACCTGGCAGCCGGGCTCCTGGTGAGCTTTGGCGGCGTGTTGGCGTTGGCGCTGGCGACGCGCATGTTCACCCCGACCGCGTCCAGCGGAGCGGCCGAGGCGGGCGTGATGTTCTACGGTTACCTGCTGTATACCTTTCTCTCCAACAGCCTGTGGCGCATCGGTTACAGCTTACGGCAAGATCAGATACAGGGAACGATGGAGGGACTGTATCTCACGCCCGCGCCCAAATTTGCCAGCCTCATCTCGCGTGCTGTGCCGCTATTCGTGTTGACGGCGACCGGAGCGGCGCTGGCACTCGCAGCAGTCAACTTGATCGTCGGACAGCTTCCGGCGCACAACCTCGGGCTGGCGGCAGTGGTGTTTGTGTGCTCGGTCGTAGGGACTTTAGGGCTGGGATTTTGCTTTGCGGCTTATTGCCTCGTCGCGGGCGACACTGCTTCCTCCACGCTCAACTTGATCGAGTTTGGCCTGCTCGTCGTGTGCGCCATGTTCTTTCCGTTCGGCGTGCTGCCGGAAGTGGTGCGCTGGTTCTCGCGCCTCATCCCGCTAAGCTACTGCGTGGATGCATTCCGCTCCACGCTCCTGGGATTCCCGCCGGGCTTTCCAGAACTCGCGCCCATCAGGATCGAACTGGCCATCGTCATCGCCTACGCACTAGCAGCACCCGTTCTGGGCTATGTGTTCTTTCGCGTCGTCGAGCGTCGGCTGCGGGAAAACGGACGGCTGGGCCAGTATTGATCGGAAAACCTCGACCTGCTGTGGTATCTTGTCCACCGTTGCCGTAGTATAATTGGAGCATTGATCCGAGCTTTCCTGCACCCCATCAGGAGAACACGATGACCGAGATGGCCCGGTTGAAGCTGGACGAGTTCCTGCGCCTGCCCACGCCAAGAGTGGCCGAGATGATTCGCGGCCTGACGATGGCCTTTCCCATTGACGGCACGCGGCGCTGGTTCCTCTTGAACCATCCCGACGCTTGGGATGTTGAAGAATATAGGCAATTGACCGCAAGACGGTACACAAAAGTGTTCGCGATGCTGTTCGATCACGGCGTTGAGACCATCCTGGTGCCAGCGTTCGGCGGCGAGTTGATGAGCCGGGGCAAAGAGTACGTGCGCGAGATGATGGTCGGCATCGCCCGCCTGGCCCAGTCTCCCACCTTCGCCGAGTTCTATCGCGATTACAATGTGCGCGTGCGCTTCTATGGCGATTGGCGGCGGCAGGTCAAGGACCTGCCCGGCTCCCAGGCGTTGACGAGCGCCTTGGACACTTGCGTTGCCACGCAATACACCGGTTCGCGCCGCATCTTTTATGGGCTGTGGGCCGACGATCTGCTGGTCAGCATCGTAGACGATTTGGCGCGCAGCCGGACTGAGCCGATCGAGTTCACGCGTCAAGCCATCGTGGCTCGCTACTATGGCGAATACGTCAAGCCGACTGATATCTACATCGGTTTTGGCCGCCCGACCGTGTTCGACGTGCCGATGCTCGTCACTTCGCAGACCGACCTGTACTATACGGTCGCGCCCTCGCTCAATTTGGACGCCCGGCTATTCCGCATGATCGTATGGGATCACTTGGTCGGGCGCTGGACACAGCAAGAATGGGACGGGCTAACCGAAACAGACTTGGCCGCACTCGAGGCATATTACACTTCCCAGCACGAGGCTGTGCTGGGCCTGGGCGAAGTAGATCCTGCCACAGGCATCTGGTATCAAAAGGGCTTTTCCTCACTCGACGCTTTCCGGCCAATGCCATGAGCCACCCTGCAGGCGAACCCATCGTCAGAATCCGCGACCTGCACAAGACTTATATTTCTAAGGAGAGGCAGAGTCTCTTTCGAAGCAGGCAGCCAGCCGTCGAGGCGCTCAAGGGCATTCACCTCGACATTTACCCTGGCGAGATCTTGGGACTGCTAGGCCCCAACGGCGCGGGCAAGACCACCCTCATCAAGTGCCTCACCACACTGCTGCGCCCAACGAGCGGCAGCATCTTTGTCAACGGCTATGACGCAACGCGCGATGAAGACAGCGTGCGCGCGTCCATCGGCTGTATGCTCATGGGCGAGCGCGGGCTGTACTGGAAGCTTACCGGTCGCGAGAACCTGGACTATTTCGGCGCTCTCCATCTTCTTCCCCGAGGCGTGCGGCGGCGACGCGCACAAGATATCATCGAACAGCTCAACCTGGGCAGCATTGCCGATCGCGCCGTCGAGACCTATTCCTCAGGCCAGAAGATGAAGCTGGCTTTTGCCCGGTCGCTCATCAACTCAGCTCCGCTGTTGGTGCTCGACGAGCCGACTAACACGCTCGATGTGCCGTCAGCGCGCGAGCTGCGCGGCATCGTGCGCGACCTCAACCGGCAAGGACACGCCGTCATCTATACGACTCATCAAATGGTTGAGGCGGAAGAGTTGTGCCACCGCGTCGCCATCATTGACCTGGGTCAGGTCATTGCTCTTGGCACAGTGCGCGAGCTCAAGGCTTCACTTGAACGAGATGGCGTCATTCGTGTGGAAGGCATCATCCCGTCCAACGCCTACGCAGCGGTCAAGGGTCTGGAGCACGTGAACGAGGCCGTACTCATCTCGGCAGATGGGCGGGCCGAGTTGCGCGTGGTCACGCGGCAGCCACGCCAGTTGCTGCCAGAGTTGATTCGCGCGCTGTTCGACAACGGCGCCACCATCGAGGACATTTCGCCCGCGCAGGTGACGCTGGAAGATGTGTTCGTGGCATTGACAGGCAGAACACTGGCGGAGGATACGAGAGTGGCGTAGGAGCGGTTCTGCGCGTCGCCTCGGGGGCGAACACACACGTCCGCCCCCCCTACAGCCCAACACACGATTCCAAGCGAGCAAAAGTCTGGCGCAGAAAATCACCTTGATTCTGTAAGGCCAGGCCTTCGAGGGCGCGGCGGATCGGCCCCGGCAAACACGCCAGCAACCACCCGGCGCCTACGAACACCTTCGTCCATGCGCCGTAATCCGCCGCATACCCCATCCATAGCGTGAGAGTATTGACCACAAACGCTGCCGGCAACGCCAACATGAATGCAACACGATCCACCTTTCGCCCCAGTGCCCGTTCCAGCTCATCCAGATAAAACGTCACGGCTTCATCGCGTGCAATCGGCGGCAGGCAGACCTGCCATCGGCCGTCCGCCGCTCTGTACACGGCGGCGATTTCTATCAAGTAATTCACGTCCCACGCGGCCGGCCCGGCAACGACAGCCTCCCAATCGAGCAGCACGCAGCGCTCCCCTGCAATGTTCCAATTGGGCATCCACGCGTCGCCATGTACAAGTGTGATCGGCTGATGGACGAGCGGTGTAACGAAGCGCTCGCGCTGATCGAGCGCCCGGCGCATCGCACGCATCAGGCCCGGCTCGATCAAACCCGGCCAGCCCCCTACCCGCTCGATCAAATCGAGCCCGCGTGCAGCTTTGTCTAATCGGCGATTGAGGCCAACGACATCGAGCCGATCGAGCCAGTCCGGCGCGCGATCCCAAAATGCCGTGTGCAAGCGAGCCAGATTCCTCAGCGCCGCGCGCGCATCGTCTGGCTCCCACTCGACGGGCAGCTTGCCCGGTGGCGCCGCTTCCATCACGCACCAGCCGTCTTGAACGAAATACACGCGCGGAACATCAACCGGCGTCCGCTGGCTCAGCATCTCCAGCACGCGCGTTTCACCATCCTTGACGCGCTTGCCGAAAAAGGCCAAGACCTCTCCGCTGCTGAGCGTCACCTGGAATTTGAGCAACGCTGCGCCCGACCAGCCGCGCTGCATCGGCACAGCCTTCACACGGCATACGGTTGCCGCTGTCCATTCTGGTTGAACGCGCAGCAGAGACGTCCAAGCCAGAATGTCGCCTCGACGCAACTGGGCAGCCTCCAGGTCGTGCACAGCGATCTTGCGTCGTTCGTCGTCTAAAGTGCTCATTCGTATTGCAGCACTTCAATGACGTTGAGCTGCGCGGCCCAACGCGCAGGCAAGGCGCTGCCGAGTAGGCCTACACCTACAGCAATGAGTGCAGGCAGACATAGCGCGATCCAATCAGGTCTCAACTCGAACGAGCCAAAGCCGTATGATTTGCCCAACACGTTCAACGCAGCCTGCAACAACACAACACCTAACGGCACGCCCATCACGGCGGCCAACACGCCCAACAGCCCGCCGGAGGTCAGCACCATCGTTACCACCTGCGCGGGCGTCATGCCCAGCGTCTTGAGCGTGCCCACCTCGCTCATGCGCTCGCGCAGGTTGAGCACCGCCGAATTGAACACGCTGATCACCGCAAGCGTCGACAACGCCACGGACAAAAGCAACACCGTAAATCGGAATTGCTGCAAACTGGAAATCTGAGTGTCCACCACCGCCAGGCCAAGCGAATCACCCGCGCGGCTCTTGAGGAAACTGCGCAAAGCATCTAGATTGACGTCAGGCGACAGGCGCAGAAAATACGTGTCCGGCTCGACGGTGCGATCAACCGCTTGTAGCGAGCGCAGGCTGATGATCGCCATCTGTCCATTGTCGGCCGGCTCACGGTACACGCCCACAATGCGCCACTCGACCGGCGCGCGCTTGCCGGTCAACGTCACGCGCAGCATATCGCCCACGTTCAGGCTGAGCCAGCGTTGCAGGCCCACGCCGATCATAGCCTCACCCTCAATGTCGGTGTTGATCAAATGTCCTGCCTCCAGCTTGAAGGGCAAGCTGGCCAGGTCGCCTTCCTCGGCGTGCACGCGAAACTCTTTGCCGTCGGCGGTGCTCACTTTGGCCGTCGTATGAGCGACCATCGCCGCTACACCCGGCGCGCGTTCCAGCGTGCGTCGCGCCGAACTATCGCTGATGCCTTCGCGGCTCACCCAGGCGTCATAGACCACGCCCGCCAGCGACGGCTCGCGCAAAAATGTGTTGATGACGTCGTTCAACTCAAAGCTGAACACGAGCGACACGGCGCCCAGCAATAAGCTAAGCAGCGTCAGCGCCGCGCGGCCTCGCCGGGCAAAGGCGTCTTGTGCGCCCATCACCACCGGCATGGGCAAACGAGCCGCGCGTGCCAGCCTGGCCCAGCGAGATGGTCCGGCGCCCGGCAATTCATAGCCGGTGGTAATGGCCTGGATCGTATTGACGCGCGCGCCATGCCGTGCAGGCCACGCCGTAGCCATCAACACGACGGCGAGCACCGCAATCAATACGCCCGATAGCAGCGCCGGATCGAAGGCCGGGCGCGGCGTGGTGCTGAGCGAGCGCGCCAGCGTGGCCAGCGGCAGCGGAGCCAGTGCCACGCCAAGCGCGATCCCGATCACTCCGCCGACTGCTCCCATTATCAGATTCTGACCCAGGTAGACCCATGCCACCTGCGCGCCAGTGAAACCCAGCGCCTTGAGCACGCCGATGTCACGGAATTGCGCTAGCACCGCGCCGCCGATGCTATTGGCCATGATAAGCGCCGCTGCCGCCAGCGCGAATAACCCAAACGCCGTGAGAAAAAGCGTGTTGAGCTGCGCGCTAAAGAGATATGCCTCGCGCACGTCGCGCCAGTCGGTGTGAGCTTGTATCGCTTTGCTGTGAGTCGCGGACTGGGCGGAAGCGAGTGCCGCCTTCACATCGTTAGGGTCAGACAGGCGCAATCCCACCGACCAATCCCACGCCGGCTGGCCGGGGAAAAGCGATTGAAAGGTTTTCTCTAACGTGTAGAGATAGGGCGGCTGAACTGTGCGGTAAATGTCCCACGTGGGATTAAAAGCCAGGCCGACCACATCCAGAGGCTTGTAGCCCGACGAGGAGGAAACCGAAAGTATGTCACCCGGCTGGATGTGAAACTGCTCGGCCAGGCGCTTGTCCACCAGCACGCCGCGCGTGTCCTCAGATGAAAGGTAACGCCCGGCAGTGATAAGCAGCGCGTTGACCACAGGTGGCTGTGCCTCAACCTGCCGCACGCTCACCGACACTTTTTCCGGGCCGATCTCGGCGCGAGTGATTTGGCTGAATTGCAGGCCGGTGCTGGCAACTACGCCCGGCAGTCCCTCGATGCGCGTCACGTCGGCGCGGCTGACCAGGTCACGATCAAAGTAGAGCCAGAGGTGTGCGCCGTTCAGAGCGTTAAAGCTGCGCTCGAATGAAGCCGACATGCTGTTAAGCGTGATGGCCGTCAGCGCGAGGAGTGTAGCCGACACCACGATGGTCAGCGTGACAAGCGCCACCGCCAGGCGGCGGTTGAAAAGATCAGCTCTAATCTTACGGAGAATGGCGGACATTAGCTGCTCGCGATAACCGACAAGCGATACGCAATGCGCGCCGCATCCAGACCGGTTCCCTCGCCCACAATCTGCCCATCGCGGATGAACACAACGCGGGAAGCATGCGCGGCAGCCGCCGGGTCGTGTGTCACCAGCACGATGGTCTGCCCTTGTGCATTCAACTCTTTGAACAGGCGTAACACCTCGCCCCCGCGGGTCGAGTCGAGGTTGCCGGTTGGCTCGTCCGCGAGCAGAATATCCGGCTGGTTGATGAGCGCGCGCGCAATCGCCGCACGCTGGCGCTGTCCGCCGGAAAGCTGGGCAGGCAGTTTGGCGGCTTGCGCGGCAATACCCAGTGTCTCCATTAACACATCAGCGCGGCGCGAGATCTCCAGGCTGCGTGCACGTCCGACCAACAGCGCTGGCAACTCGACGTTATCACGCACGTTCAGGTTGGCGATCAAGTTAAAGAACTGAAACACAAAGCCGACATGCCCGCGCCGAAAGAGCGCCAGTTGCGTCTCGTTCATTGCGTGCAACGGTTGCCCGGCCACCTCAACCTGGCCAAAAGTGGGCCGATCCAGCCCGCCGAGCAAATGCAGCAATGTGGACTTGCCGGAGCCACTCGAGCCCATCACGGCGACAAAATCGCCCGGCGCAATCTGGAGACTCACGCCGCGCAACGCGACGAATGGCTTGTCGCCTGTGGCATACGTCTTGTGAACGTCTCGGACACTAATGAGGTAATTCATCTGAGGACATAGTAGATGCGTGTAAAATGACGCTGGTAACCACCGATGCGCAACATGCGCTCCATCTTGGGCATCACCGTCTGAATAACCATCACCTTGTTGCCGTCTTTCTTCCAATCCTGGTATCCGCGAATCGTCAGCGTAAAGGCGACGTCGGCCCGGCGCGCGCTGGGGATTACGCCCCCCCCGCCCAGCGCGCCGTATCCCATATAGGAAAACATGCTCATACAGCCGACCGGCTCGTCGTTGACGTATGCCAAATAATTGTGGATACCCGGAAGGTTGTTGATGTATTGCAAGTTGCGGGCGAGGATGGGGATGGAATCCTCCGGCATCTCGTAGGCAATCGCCATGACCCGGCAGAACTGGGGGATTTCTTCTGAGCCAATTTCGTGCACGGCGACATGCTGGGAAGGCCGCAGCGCCTCGATGTAGAACGGCCTGCCCAGTGTCAGCCAGACTTCGGGGTCGCCATACGGCGCAAAGCCATGCGCCACTAACCTTTGAGCCAAGTCCTCGGGCGTGCAGCCCGGCGAGATGACGATGGTGGGCCTCAGCCCACGGTCCCGGTAATGTTTGATGATGCGTTCTATTAGGGCATCGGCTCGATCGGGCGTGGTGTGTAGCATCGCTGCGTGATTGCCGTCCACCAGCGGCACGGCCGGGTCAGTGATGAGAATCACTTGGGACGAAATATTGACTTTTAATCCAGGCACAACTGTGGCAAAATAGGCTGTGCGGGCATAATTGGACCATTCGAGCTCATTGGCGATTTGGCGCTCATCGCTCATGGTGCGACCTTCAGCGAAAGGATGGCGGGGCACGGCAATGATTATACTCCATAATCGGCTTGCCGCCATTCTGTGCTAGAATATGAGACATATGGCCTCTGGTGACTTTGCTAATTTATGCTACACTATGACTACAGGACAGGACGAATCTTGTATTGAGGTGGGCCGTGCGGTCTAATGCTACGTCTGAGACGGCACGGTTAACCCTCTCGACCTGCCCCCTCGAGAGGCAAGCAAACGAGTCCCCCATGGAGCAGTTGTATGCCCAACTGGTATGAGGAACTGGTGGCTCTGTTCAAGGATCAAATAGGCAAAGGTGAAATGGCCGGCACCGCTTACGATACTGCCTGGGTCGCCAGCATCCCCGATCCCGAGCAGCCAGATCGCCCGGCATTCCCGCAGGCGCTCGATTGGCTAAGATTGCATCAACACTCGGATGGAAGCTGGGGGGCGGAGATTGAGTATTATCACGACCGGGTTCTGTCCACTCTCATCGCCTGCATTGTCCTGGCAGAGTGGCGACGTGATGAATGGGCCGACTATCAGATCGACGCTGGGCTCAAGTCAATTTGGCGCAATGCCACCAGTCTGCAACGCGATCCAAACGACCTGGTGGGCTTTGAACTCATATTACCCACGTTGCTTCAACGAGCAAGAACGTTGGGCTTTAGATTACCCTACTCGCATTTTGATCTATATAAAGTTCAGCGCACAAGAAAGCTGGAACTCATTCCCCAGACTCTCCTATACTCTCGGAGCGTCACGTCAACTTTTTCGCTCGAGTTTCTGGGTGACCAAGCCGACCGGTCTCGGCTGGATGGAAGCCTGCAAGAAGATAATGGTTCCATTGCATCCTCGCCATCCGCAACCAGTTACTTTCTCCGGCAGACAAGTAATGCGCAAGCCATGAAGTATATTGACACCTTGGTGCACCGCGTCAAGGGAGCTATTCCCGCGGCTATTCCGATAGACATCTTTGAGCGCGCCTGGGCTCTGTACAATCTATATTTGGTTGAAAACAGATTTCCGCCGGAAGCACTTTGCTGCATTGATGAACTTGCTGAACGCTGGACTCGTCAAGGTGTTGGATTTGGCACTTTTTCATCTGTCCAGGACCTCGACGACACATCGCTCACTTTCGATATGTTGGTGCGTGCGGGCAAGCGACCCGATCCCAGCGTCTTGCAGCTTTTTGAGCTAGAAAGTCATTTCATGTGCCAGGCTTACGAGCGAAACCCGTCCATCAGCGCGCATGTGCACCTGCTGGATGCTTTAGGCGCCAGTCCCCGTTTTCAGGGATGGCAGAGTATGGTTGACAAGACCGTTGGTTTCCTCGAACATTCCAAGACCTACGGGACATTCTGGTTTGACAAATGGCATGTTTCACCGTATTATACAACCGGTCACGCTATTATCGCCGCCTTGGACATAGCACCTCTATTGGTCCAAGAGGCAATTCCGTGGCTGATTCAAACACAACGCCCCAATGGAGGCTGGGGATACCTTGATGATACGACAGAAGAGACGGCCCACAGCCTCCAAGCACTCATTGTCTATCACCGAAAAGGCGGTAGGGTCCCCCCCAAAGTGTTTGCTCAAGCCGTGAACTATCTTGAGCGATCCGTCGAGCGCCAAAATGCCCGCTATAGAGCCCTGTGGCTGTGCAAGGCTCTCTATTCGCCCACGTGGATTGTCCACTCAACAATCTTGGGTGCTCTGGCAATGGCCCAAGCCCTGTAGGGGGTGTGAAGTGCTTAACCGTGTAGCGACCTGGTCTGATAACTTGTTGGCTGTACAGACTGTCGACGCGGAATGGCGGCGCAAAGGCCGGCTGCTGGGAGTTTTCCTTGCCGGAAGTCTGGTCGCAACGTCGGCCCTGACCTTGGTGAACTTGATTCAACTTATGGGTGGCGTATCTGGCAAGATTGAATTCTATCTCTTGACTGACGTGATCATGCTTGTGATCATCATGGGCATTTGGCGGCTCAATTATATCGGCCAGACCCGGCTGGCAAGCTATACGTTCGTGCTCATTCTCGAGATGGCACTCGTGTCCTTTTTCTCCCCATCAAGTCTGGACCGGGTGATGTTGATCTATGTCTTGCCCACCGTGGCGGCGAGCTTTTTGCTGACCCCGGCCAGTTCGTTTATATTTGCTGCGCTATCCGTGCTTAGCTATACCGCCGTGTATATTGAACAGCAGTTTTCCCTTGACTACAACTATGTATCCGTCATCGGGCTGTTCTTCATGGCCCTTGTGGCCTGGCTCGCCGCCACCAACCTGGAGCACGCCCTGCAGGAAATCCGCCAGCGAGCTGAAGAACTGGACCGCCGGGTCAACGAGCGCACCAGCGACCTGGCCGACGCCCTCGCCCGCGAGCACGCCGAAGCTGGCAAGACGCAGGCGATTCTCCAGAGCATCGGCGACGGAGTGATCGTGTTCGACCAGGACCAGGAAGCCATCGTGGCCAATCCTGCTGCATGTGCCATCCTCGACTGCGCTGAAACGGATGTAGTGGGCAGAGATATCAGCAAGATGATGGGACAAGCAGTGAATGAAGACGACCAGGCCATTCTCCGATCTATGATTGCGGACACCGGCTCATCCCGGGCCGGTCTCAAGGTGACATGGGGCCGCAAGACGGTAGCGGTCGGTTTTGCATCCGTCAAGTTGCCCCAGATAGATCAGTTCGGCACGGTGATGGTCTTGCGCGACATCACCAAAGAGGCCGAAGTAGACCGAATGAAGAGCGAGTTCGTCTCCGTGGTCTCTCACGAGTTGCGCACGCCGATGACGGCCATCAAGGGATATTTGGAGATCATCCTGATGGGATCCGCCGCCGTTGACGCCCAGATGCAGCGCAGTTTCTTGGGGGTCGTCAAAGCCAACGCCGACCGATTGAGTGAAATGGTGGACGAATTGCTGGACGTGTCGCGCATCGAGGCGGGCAGGATCCAGATGCGCTTTCAGTCCGTTTCGGTCCGCCGCACCGTCCAGGATGTGAGCGCCATGCTCCAGAAAGCGCTCGGCGACAAGGCGGTTGAACTCAGAGTAAAGTTCCCCGACGATATACCGAATGTGCTGGCGGATCCTGGGCGGCTCACGCAGATCGTCACCAACTTGATGTCCAATGCGTTCAAGTACACCTTCGAAGGACACGTGGACGTGACGGCGCGCGTCGCGGGCGACCTGGTGCAAGTTGACATCAGCGACACCGGCATCGGGATGACGGAAGAGGACCAGGCCAAGCTCTTTACGCGCTTCTTCCGCGCTTCCACCGCGCGTGCGAGCGAAATTCCTGGCACCGGGCTGGGGCTTGCGATCACGCGTTCGCTGATCGAAATGCACGGGGGGCGAATTTGGGTCAAAAGCGCCGCAGGCCGTGGCAGCACCTTTAGCTTCACCCTGCCTGGTCTGCCCGAGTCTCTCGCGACGCAAGTTCCAGCGGAGCCGACGCCTCCCATCCTGGCAAGCACGGGCGCGGTCTCGCCCAAGATTCTCGTCGTAGACGATGAGCTGCAAACGGCCCGGCTGTTCCGCCAGCAACTCGAAACAGAGGATTACACCGTCCTCATCACAACACATGGGAAAGACGTGCTGCCGCTGGCCCGCCGGGAAAAACCCAATCTGATCGTGCTGGACGTGTTAATCCAGGACACCAACGGCTTTGAGGTATTGCATCAACTCAAACAAGACCCAGACACCGAAAGCATCCCGGTGATCGTCACCTCCATTGGCACCGAAGATCAAAAAGGATTCGCCCTGGGTGCGGCCGATTACCTCACCAAGCCCATCCACGAGCACCAGTTGCTGGCGAGTGTGCGCCGGACACTGGCGCCATCGAACCTCGGCGCGCCACACTAGGAGCCTGTCGGAGAACCCTTGTAGGGCACGCTTCGCGTCCATACCTGCCCCCAGCGCGGCGGCTATGGAAAGCTAGCAACCTGTCGGAGAGCCCCCTTGTAGGGCACGC
>CAYGWJ010000319.1:0-11451 GCA_964353405.1 uncultured Anaerolineae bacterium | reverse complement strand
CCCCGGCATCACAACTCAGTTCGAAGCCATCACTCAGGTGGATCCACGCTACGATGCCGAGCTGACGGAATTCCTGCGGGCGAATGGCGGCACACGCGGATATGGCAGTTATTGGGTGTCGTATCGAATTACTTTCCTTTCCAGCGAAGAGATCATTCTTGTAGCCCGTTTGCCCTACAAGACCGATTTGCGCTATACTCCTCGCGATGACCGTTACGCGCCTTACGGCAAGCTGGTCGAGGACAGCAGCTCGGTGGTCTATGTCACCACGCATCATCCCGCGCTGGACGAATTGCTGCGGGAACGTTTCTCAGCTTTGGGAGTAAAATTCCGCGAAAAGCAGATTGGCGACTATTATATTTTTTACGACCTTTCTCGCAAGGTGACGCCGGACGAGTTGGATATCGTGCACAGGTGATGTGGGCAAATGTAGAGCTTGACATATGAAAGGCTCGAGCCGCTTTCTCCCGATCGTCGTGATTGTCGTGCTGGCTATCGCCATGCGCGTGGCGCTATTGGCCGCGGATGTGGTTCCATTCGACAGCGACGAGGCGGTGGTGGCGCTGATGGCCAAGCACATTCTGCAAAACGGCGAGCGTCCCATCTTTTTCTACGGGCAGCCTTACTCCGGCGCGTTGGACGCCTACCTCACAGCCGGGGTGTATGCTTTGATTGGGCCGCGTGTGTTGGGCGGACGGCTGGTGCAGATGGCGCTGTTCGCGTTGTACGTCGTCATGGTTTATCTGCTGGCGGGGCGCGTCACCGGCAGCCGATGGGTTGCGTCAGCCAGCGCATGGCTGGTGGCGGCTTGCACTCCTTTGTTGGCGACGTACACGCTGGTCAGTGTGGGCGGGTATGGCGAATCGCTCGTCTTGGGTACGCTGATTCTCTGGGTGGCGCTGCGTGTGACAGATGATTGGGCGGAACGTCTTTGGGCGTGGGTTGCGCTCGGCGCGGCTGGCGGCCTGGCATTCTGGGTCTTGGGCATCGCTGTTGTCTATCTCCTTCCCGCGGCATTGTTCATCCTTTGGCGTGACCGGTTGAGACATTGGCGACTCTACCTGGTTGCGTTCGCAGCTTTTGTCGTTTTCAGCAGCCCGTGGTGGTTCTATGATTTCACACACGATCACGCTAGCGTCAAGTTCTTTACCGAGACACCCGGCCTCAAGTTAGACAATCCGCTGATCGGCCTGTTGTTCAGCTTGACGGTGCTGTGGGGGATGCGTTTTCCGTGGCAGGCCGATTTGATTCTGGTCCCGTTCGCTGTGCCGCTGGTGGCGCTTTACGTCGCCACATTCCTTTACGTTGCGCGACCCAAGCATCAGGATCGCACGGTAGGCCGTGCGCTGCTATTGCTTCAGGCTGGGGTGTACATGGTGTTGTTTATCAGCGGCCGGTCTGGCGTGGATGTGACAGGCCGTTACCTGTTGCCGTTAGTCGCGGTGGGGACCGTGTTCGTTGCCATGCTGCTTGGGTACATTCGGCGCGAACATCCGCGCCTGGCAACGGTTCTGTTGGGGTATGTTGTGGCGTTCAACCTGGCCGCGACGGGGTTGGCGGCGTGGAATACCCCGCCCGGATTGACCACCGTGTTCATGCCCATTGCTCGCTTTGACAATCGCTATGACGCGGCGTTGATATCGTTTTTGCTGGATCATGGTGGCCGGCGCGGATACAGCAATTTTTGGGTGACGTATCGTATCGCTTTCAAATCAGACGAGCGCATCATCCTGGCGGCGCGTTTGCCATACAAGGAGGATTTGGAATATTGGTCGAGCGACGCGGGCTATGAGCCATACAATCGAGCTGCCGACGAGAGCGCGACGGCTGTGTATGTCACCACGCAGCATCCTCGCCTCGACGCTGTGCTGCGAGAGCGTTTTGCGGCATTGGGCGCGGCGTTTCTAGAGCAACAGATCGGGCCATATCACGTCTTTTATGATCTTTCGCGTAAGGTGTTGCCAGATCAAGTGTTGCCATCTGTTCGGGCGCAGTAACCAGGTTGTAAGTCTTGAGTGTGGAGTGGCACGCATGGGTAGATGGGCCGAATGGTTAAGAAAAATCTTGATGGCCCCCGGTTTGGCTGCGTTGCTGCTGGTCGCGCTGATTTTGTTGAGCGCGTGGTCATTCGCGGTGCCGATCTTTGAAGCCCCGGATGAACCAGACCACTGGCAGTATGCAGTCTATCTCCGCCAACATCGCCGCCTGCCCATTTACGGGCCTGAGTATATCGAGGCTAATTCGCCGCCGTTGTACTATGTGTTGATGTCGCCGTTCGCCGTAGATACCGAGTTGCCGCACAAGCCTGACCCAGGCACGCAACCCTGGTCCATTGTCAAGCGGTTTCAGAATTCGTATTCGGATTTTTCCAAGTATTGGCCGCTTCGGGTGGCCCGCTTGATGACCGCATTGCTTTCGGTGGTGACGGTGCTGGCCTGTTATTGGGCTGGCCTGGAAGCATCCCAAAGCCATACGATAGGTTTGCTGGCTGCCGGTCTGGTGGCTTTTCTGCCCCAGTTCACCTTCCGTGGCATGAACATCAGTAATGACGCACTAGTGACTCTGCTGTGCGCCGTCGCCCTGTATCTGATTGTGCGTATTGCCAGACGCGGCTTTACATGGCCGGTTGGCCTGGTGACGGCTGTGGTGATCGCGTTGGCGTTTTTGTCCAAGGTCAGCGCGATTTTCATGCCCATTCCTTTTGCGTTGGTGCTTCTCTCGGATAAAGCCCCGTGGCGAACCCGGTTCAGCCGGTTGGGGGTTCTTATTCTCAGCTTTGTCATTGTCGCACCTTGGCTGATTCGCAATCAGGTCTTGTATGGCGACCCATTTGCAGGCCGCGCTATGATAACAGCGGTCAGCGATCTCGTAGCGGTCAAACCCTTAACCTCAAGTTATTTTGACCTTATTTTTCCCTTGTTTCTCTTTCATTCGTTCATTGGCGGTTTTGGGTGGATGAGTCTCTGGATGCCGGAATGGTTGTATATGTTGTTCGGCTCGTTGATGATGTTTTCATTCATCGGCTTTGTCATCCGCTGGATCCGACATGGCATAGATAGCCGTCTGGCAGTAATACTGTTGACTATGCCTGTGTTGAGCTTTTTGATCGTGGTCAATATCAACCTGACATTCGATCAACCGCAGGGACGTTACTTGTTTCCGGCTCTGCCGGCACTAGCGGTCACGGGTGCGATGGGCTTGAGGAGCAGTCCCGTGTGGTCGAAGCGGGTCATGATGATAATGCTGAGTGCGCTGGCCTTGTTGAACGTCTACATTTTGGCAACAGTGGTTGTTCCGGCCTACTGGCTGACCATGTAGCACATTCAACCACTTGATTCCAGGTTAATGGAAGTGAAATGAAAGCATTACGGCGGCCGTTGTTCTGGCTAAACATGGATCGGCTTGTGGTGGTTGTCATTTTTGTCGGGTTATTCGCCATGGCCGCGCGCACGCCCGCCGACACAGACATGTGGTGGCATCTGGGCACAGGACGGGCCATTGTCACGACGGGACGCATCCCCCAAGCCGACGAGTTCTCCTTCACCGTGCGAGGCCAGCCGTGGGTGAACGTGCAATGGCTTGCCCAGGTGGGCATGTATGGCGTATACCGGATCGGCGGAGATGTGTTGCTGGCGTTGTTGGTCGCCGGGTTAGTGGTTGTGGCTTCTGCGTTTGTGTATCCACAAATGGAGGGCCATCCGTTTCTGCGCGCGTTCACGCTCGTGTTGGCGGCGACCGCTTCGGCCGTCATCTGGTCGCCGCGTCCACAGATGTTGTCGTTTGCGCTATTGGGTGTGACGAGCTACATTGTGTATCTGTTCAAGTGGAAGCAGATCAACCGGCAGTGGGTGTTGATTCCCATGTTTGTGTTGTGGGGCAACGTCCACGGCGGATATGCGCTGGGGTTGATGCTCATCGGCTGTGTCATCGCGGGTGAGGCGCTCAACCGCGTCACGGGGCGAGGCGCGCTGCCGGAAGTGTTGACCTGGCGCGAGATTGGCCTGCTGGTGGGCGCTGGCGTTCTGTGCGGGCTGGCGCTTTTGGTCAATCCGTATGGGCTGGGGACGTGGGCGTTGCCGTTCCGCACCGTGAGCATCAAGACGCTGCAAGGCTTTATCCAGGAATGGGCCTCGCCGGATTTCCACAATCTGTATGAGCAGCCGGTGCTGTGGTTGTTGTTTGCGTTGCTGGCGGTGACGGGCCTCGCGCGGCGGCGATGGGATTGGACTGATGTCATCCTGGTGATTGTGTTCGGCTACAGCGCGTTCCTGGCGCGGCGCAACATAGCGCCGTTTGCGCTCATCATCGCGCCGGTTCTTTCGCGCCGAGCGCAACTCGTCGTTGAAGCGGTGTCGGCACAAGTCAAGTTGCCGGCGTCAGTTCGTCAGGAACTGAATCCGGCACTGACCGGTGTGCTGAACTGGTTGATTGTGGCCCTGGTCGTTGTAGCTGCGCTGCTCAAGTGCGCTGTGGCGCTCTCGCCTCGGATGATTGATATGGGTCAGCGGCAGGCTGCGCCAGTGCGCGCGGTCGAGTGGCTCAAGAACGCTTCGCCGCGTCCGCCCGGCCCGCTGTACAATAGCTATAACTGGGGGGGCTACCTGATCTGGGCGCTGCCCGATGAGCCGGTGTTTGCCGACGGGCGTACCGACGTGTATGGCGAGTTCCTGCTTGACTATGTCAAGGTGATGTATGTCCGGCCTGGCTGGCAAGATGTGCTTGATCGGTACGGCGTTCGGCTGGTGCTGACCGAACGCGACAGCTTTCTTGCGGCGATGCTGGCGACGCAACCTGAATGGCGGCTGGCCTACAGCGACGATCAAGCTATGATTTATATACGGAGAGGTCACTGATGCGCAGGCCGCTCATCTGGTTTGGATGTCTGATCCTTCTGGTGTCCTTTGGGCTGCGCTTACGCGATCAGGCGCACATCGAGCTCTGGACAGACGAGGCTGTTTCTCTGCAACATGCCAGAACGACTGACTGGCCGGCCCTCGTCGAGTCGCTGGCACGTAATGAGGGAATGCCGCCTCTGTACTTTTTCGGATTGCAGGTTTGGCGGAAAGGGTTCGGTGAAAGCGAGCTGGCTCTGCGTTTCCCTTCCATCTGGCTGGGCGTAGTCGCGATAGCCCTGATGGCTCCGCTGGCGCAAAGAGCGTTTCATCGCGACGTGAGTTGGTTAGGCGCAGCCATCATGGCAGTATCGCCCATCCATATTACCTTGTCCCAATGGGCGCGGCCTTATGCCCTGGCACTCTGCCTCACGCTGTGCCTGTTATTGCTTGCCCAGGAACTGGGCAAAAGGCCGGGCTGGCGCGCCTGGGTGTTGTTCTGCCTGATTGCTATTGCGGCCATGTACACGTTGTACATTTTGGGGACCCTGCTAGTTGGCATCGGATTATACATTGCATACAAGCGCCGTCGCCGGGGACTGTGGCAGTGCCTGTGGCCGACGGTTGCGGCGGGACTGGTAACGCTGACGGCTTTTGCTCCCTGGCTGCCGGTTGTTTTGCATCAGAATACATGGGCGCCCAAGGCGCTGTGGTGGGTGCCGCCTCCACAGTTTCGTCTTGCCCTGGAGACGCTGGATCAGTTTTTGCTGGGCGCTGAACAGAGGGGATGGCTTGCGCCAGTGGTGCTCGTCTTCATTCCTTCGATTGTGACGTTGCTGCTTGTGGGAATGTATCGAGCGTGGCAGGCGGGCCGGCTTTCGTTCGTGTTGCTCTCCACCGGCTTGCCTGTGCTGTTGATCTGGGTCGCGTCGTACTGGAGCCCCATCTATCTGCCCCGGCATGTTGCTTTTGCTTTGCCGGGTGTGGTGTTGTTGCTCATGGAAGCGGTGTTGAGCTTTAGACCGATGTTGCGTTCAGTGATGGTTGCCACTTTAGTGGGTGCCGCTCTCGTGGCGCAGGCAACACCTCCGACCGATCAGGGGGGCGTCATTCCCTGGTCAAGTGTGGTCACATGGATGGCGGCAAAAGTGCAGCCAGGTGATATGGTGGTCTTTTCTCCGCCCTTTGCCCAAGCAGCTTTTGAAGTCAAGTACAACGGCCCGCCTGTCGAAAAGCGCGGGATCAGCGAGTACGAAGCCTATGTTCGTCAGCCCGATGCCGTGTTAGGTGTGTATATTCCCCTCGGGACGATCCGGAAGTGGGTCAGCAACAAATCCGAATTTTGGCTGCTTGAGGATGCGCGCTGGCCAAACCATTGGGGAGAATGGGAATTCCAGGGGACGCTCAAGGCCGAATTTCCGGGCCTGCGCATCCATCAGTACACAAGACACCAGTGATACCGGCAAGCCTCGTGAAGCTTTGCGTGTAGGTGAAACGTGAGACACGTATGACTAAATGGCTGGACAAACATCGTGATATTGCATTGATTGTGGGACTGTTTGTCGCCTTCCGGCTGATGTGGCTGATGGCTTATCCGCCCGACAGCTTGATGCTCTATGGTGACTATCCTTATTATTTCGATCTGGCGCAACTGGTGAAGCAGGGGCGATTGCCGTTCTTGAGCTATTGGGTAGAATATCCTCCGCTGTTTGCGTATCTCTGCCAGGGCGTCTATGCTTTGACGGGCGACCGCTATTTTGCCTTCGCCACGCTGCTCGGGTTGGTGATGATTGCCTTTGAGACGGGCAACGTGGTGATGGTCTTTCGATTGGCCAGTCACGTCCGCTCGCGCGAGGAGGCGCTCAAGCTGGTGTGGGTGTATGTGTTGCTGTTTGCTCCCGCGTTCGTGATGTGGCACAACCACGATGTGATTTCGGCCTTTTTCTTTTTGTGGGCCGCCGACGATTTTCTGCGCGGACGTTCAAACCGTTCGGCGATGTGGGTCGGCCTCGGAGCGATGGTTAAATATTTCCCCATACTGCTTTTGCCTGTCGTGTGGCGCTTCCGGCGAGACTGGCGTCAGGTGATGATCTACACGGCGATTGTGGCGGCGGTGTGCGTCGCCGTGTTCGCGCCGTTCGTCATTGCCAGCCCAACGTACGCCGTCGCTTCGCTTCGCGCGCAATTGTCCAAACCGTCGTGGCAGACGGTGTGGGCATTGATAGATGGCAACCTGGGCACGGGCATCTTGGGCGCAGCCTCGGCGCACATTGATCCGGCTGTGGCAACCGCCTTACAGGGCAATCCACCGCGCATCCCGCCGGTCATTTCGCTCGTCTTGTTCGGCGCGTTGTATCTCTGGCTGTGGATCAGCCAGCCTCCGATCTCCCGCCCTTCGAGTGTTCGATATCCGGCCTCTCACGTCCGGTTCATGGCCTTTACCGCCACAACGCTCGTCGTGTTCTTTCTATGGAGCAAAGGTTGGAGCCCACAGTGGCTGGTGATGCTCATTCCCTTCTTGCTGATAACACTGCCGCTAGGGCAGTCGCTGTTGTACATCTTGACTTTGACGTTTATCAATCTGGTCGAATGGCCCGTGTTGCTGAGCCGAGGGATGAACCAGTATCTTTACCTAACCGTTCCTTTGCGGACTGTTTTGTTCGTCTTGCTGCTGGTCGAATTAGTTCGGATTGTGACGGGCAGGACGAAAGAGGCATGATCGAGAGGCAGCCGTGCAACTTTTCAAGAAGCGGTGATGGAGGAAACGACGCGCACACTTGAACGAGGGCTGCTCTTTTTGGCAGTCGGACTCGCTGCACCCAACTTGGCCGGCTTGCTGGTATTGATGTTGATCCGGGCACGCTACCCCTTTGAGCTGGAATGGATCGAAGGCGCGGCAGCCAACAGCAGCCAATGGATTCTGTCTGGTCACTTTCTATATGAGCGGCCCCGGCTCGAATTCACGCCGCTGCTCTATGGCCCGCTGTTCTTTTACCTGAGCGCGGCGGTGACGGCACGGGTGGGGCCGGGCTTTGGCGGCGCGGCTGGTTTCGATCCTGGCGACGGTCGGCTGCTGGTGGATGATTTTTGCGCTGGTACGCCGCGAGACCGGCAGCGTGTGGGGCGGGATGGCGGCGGGAGGCTTTTACGCCGCCACGTTCAAAGCGACCGGCGTCTGGATGGATGTGGCCCGCTCGGATTCGTTGCTGGTGTTCTTCTTGCTGCTGGCGGCTTTTACGGCGCGCGACGAGCGCGCCGGGTGTGACTTGTCACTCATCCGCTCGTATCCTGGAGAGGTATTCATCCCGGCCCACAGCTACTATGCCGCGCTGGTGGGCAAACCGACGTACGTCCACTGGGCCACCATCACCGACACTAGCGGCATTTGGGACACGGACCTGGATGTTCAACAGGGCGGCAAAAACGATCCGCGCCGGCAGATCATCCTGGACGAGATTCAGGCGGCGGTCGCCAGCCAACGTTTCGACGCGATCATCTTGGACGACATCCCGAAAGAGTTGAAAGCGTATTGGGGTGATTTGCTCACGCCTTATTATCGGTTAGAGCGAAAGGTCTTTGCGGAGCCGGATGTGTTTTGGACGGTTTCCGGCGCGGGCAACCGGCCACAACTGGTCTACATCCGCAGATGAACAGGTTCAAGGTGCTTTATGACTGATCGTCGCGTGTGGGCCTCGCTCAGCTTGGTCGTCGTGCTGGCATTGATTCTGGGTGTGTATTATTGGGTCCACAAGCCGGTCACTTACAGGCAGGCAGAGGCTATTGGCTCTGCGCTGGTCAATGCCGGCGTGGCAATACTCCTCACACTTGTCGGCGGAGGGTTAGGCCGGCAGCTTGTCGGTGAAGGCGAAATCGCTTTGCCAGGTGAGCGTGTCACCCTTCACGTTACATTGGGGTGGGGCGTGATGGGGCTGGTGATGTTGGCGCTAGGCATGGTGGGCCTGTACTACCCGGTGTTGATCTGGGTCGTAGCTGTCTTGGCGTGCTTGGCGCTCTGGCGCAATGTCCGGGGTTGGCTGGCCGACTTGGCCCGCGCCCTTGGCGCGATGTGGTCTCCTGTACCCTTTACCCGCTTGGCGAGCCTGTTCGTGTGGTTCGCCTTGGTACTTGGATTGCTGCGAGCGCTGGCGCCGCCTGTGATGTGGGACGCGCTGGTCTATCACTTGACTTTGCCCAAGTTGTACGCGCAGGCGCATGGGCTGCAGATTGATGCCGACATTCTGTACAGCGGGATGCCGCAGTTAGCCGAGATGCTGTACACGGCGGCGATGCTGCTCCGGGGCGAGATCGCGGCTCAAACGTTGGGGTGGGTGTTCGGCGCAGTGCTGGCGGTGGGCCTGGCTGCGCACGCTACAGAAATCCTGGCTGGCAATTCCAACACTGGCCTGTTGGCTCCGGCGATTCTGTATTCGGCGCTGACGATTTCGTTCTCGCTGTCTTGGGCTTATGCTGATTTGCTGTTGATGCTGATCACCCTTACGCTGCTGATCGTGCTGCGGCAATGGCGGCTGAGTGCATCGCGCCGATGGCTCTGGATGGGTGGGGTGCTGGCAGGATTGGCGATCGGCTGCAAGTACACCGCTGTGCTCGTTCCGTTGGGGGGCGCCGGGATGATCGTGTTTGGGTCCACCGCCGGGCGGCGCTTGAGTGCCCGAGTACGCGAAGCGGCCTTGTTTGGCGGCATCACCTTGGTTGTCTTGGCGCCATGGTTGATCAAGAACTGGATTCTCACCGGCAGTCCTGTGTATCCACTGCTGATTCCAGCAGGACCCATGGATGCGCTACGGCAGTGGTTCTACTCGCGTCCGGATACGGGCGAGCGCAACCCACTATGGGCGGCGCTGATTTTTCTGCGCGCTAGCTTTTTGGGCGTGCAAAGCTCCAACAATTATGACGCTACGCTGGGTCCCTTGTTTGTGTTCCTATTGCTTGGACTGGCGGTAGGCTGGCGAAGGCTGAACGCCAGTCTACGGAATGAACTGCGCCCATTGGTGATCTTTATGCTGGTGGGCTATACTGGTTGGGTATTGCTGCTCTTCACTTCGAACCTGGCGATGCAGGTTCGCTTGTTCTTTGCCCTGCTTCCGGCAGTGACATTGGCGTGTACGGCGGGGTTGGCTGCCATCGTGTCGCTCGATGCGCCGGCCTTGCGCGTGTCCGTGATTGTGAGTGCGGTGCTGTGCCTGGTGCTGGGTCTGACGGCCCTGGAGAATCTGACAGCCTTTGCCGTACGTGGTCCGTTAGGCTATCTAGTGGGTGTGCAAAGCGCGAAGGAGTATCGGGCAGCGAACCTGGGCGCATACGCTGAAGCGATGGACCGAATCAACGCGCTCCCCGCAGGGTCGCAGGTTGAATTCCTTTGGGAAGCGCGGTCCCTAGAATGCGTCAAGGCACGGTGCGTGCCAGATGTGGTCATTGACCGCTGGTGGCATTTGCGCCGGACACTTGGCACTGCCGATGCCATCCTGTCCAACTGGAAATCCAATGGCGTCACGCATGTGCTAGTCTATGAAGATGGAGCGCGCTTTGTGCACGCACAGGGCGATGTCACCTCGATAGACTCCGATTGGGCTGAACTCGATGTGATGCGGATCCGGATGCGATTGGCCGCTGACATCGGGGGAGCCTATTCTCTATACGAATTGCCATGACTTGGCGCCGTGATCTAGTCATTCTCTTTGCGGTGGCCCTTGCCGCCCGGATAGTGTTCGCGCTTCCGCAGACGCAGCCCGGTTACATGGACGCATACTATTACACCGTCGGCGCGCAGCAGTTGGCAAGCGGTCGCGGCTTCTCCGAGCCGTTCATCTGGAATTACCTGGATGATCCTCAAGCTCTGCCTCGTCCCAGCCATCAATACTGGATGCCGTTGCCTTCGATTCTAGCCGCGCTCTCGATGCGGGCAGGGGGGATCAACTTTCGCGCGGCCCAGATCCCATTCATATTTCTTTCGGCGCTGCTGGCCATCATCGCTTACGCCGTCGCGTGGCAGACATCGGCCAGCCGCCGCCATGCCTGGGCAGCGGCGATGTTGGCCATCTTTTCCGGTTTCTACGTAGCCTATTGGTCGGTCCCCGAGACGTTCGCGCCGTTTGCCGTGTTCGGGTCGCTGAGCCTGTGGGCGTCGAGCCGCGCGCAAGGGGGCCGCTGGTGGTTTGTCGCCGGCGCATGCGCGGGACTGGCGCACCTGACGCGCGCCGATGGCGTGTTGCTTTTGTTGCCGCTGCTGTTCATCGGGATAAAGTCCTGGCGCGGTCTAGTGTGGGCGGCGCTGGGATATGCGGTGGTGATGAGTCCGTGGCTGATTCACAACGGGATGACGACCGGACGTTTGCTCTCGATAGCCGGCGCCAAGACCTTGTTCCTCACCAACTATGATGATCTCTACAGTTTTGGCAAGACACTCGACCTGCAAGCCTATTCGGCCTGGGGGATGAGGAACATTTTGAATTCCAAGCTCGATGCGCTGTGGGCCAACCTGCAAACGCTCGTCGCCGTGGTCGGGATGATTTTGCTTGCGCCGTTTGCCGTGATCGGTTTCTGGCAACAGCGGCGCGCCGCGCTTTATCAAGTGGTGATGATTTACGGCGCCGGGCTGTAC
>CAYGWJ010000318.1:0-3638 GCA_964353405.1 uncultured Anaerolineae bacterium | reverse complement strand
CGGTGTACAGGCTGTCCTCCACGGCCACATCGTCGTTGACGACGACGGCCTGCATGTCAATCCCTTCCACCTGGCACAGCTCGGCGGCCATCTCAAAGTTCATCACATCGCCCGTATAGTTCTTGACAATGTGCAGCACGCCGGCCCCGCCGTGCACGGCTTGAGTGGCGGCCTCGATTTGATCGGGCGTGGGGGAGGTGAACACCTGGCCTGGACAGGCTGCGTCGAGCATCCCTTTGCCGACGTAACCGGCGTGCATCGGCTCGTGCCCGCTGCCGCCGCCGGAGACAAGCGCGACCTTGCCTTGTACCGGCGCATCGGCGCGGACGACATAGTTGGGGTCAAAGAAGACCTTGAGGATGTCCGGGTGCGCTGAGCCGAGTCCTGCCAGCGACTCGACGACGACGTTCTGAGGATCGTTGATGAGCTTTTTCATCTCGCCTCCCATTGTGTTGGGCTCATGCAGGCTTGCAGGTGGAGTAGGACAAGTTGGCAACTTGTCCTACAGCGATTTCACCTTTGAGCCGACATGAGCGGTGTGTTGAGGATCCCGTGGAACGCTTGTATTATATCCCGAAACGGCGGCTTTGTGATTGGCGATGAGTTTGACGGTTTGCGGGACGAGTGGTAGCATCGCCCCGATACTTTCGCGTGTACATGGTGACCCGATGACCGAACCATCCAACCCGTTGACCCATGACCAAGCCAATCCGCCCGCCTCCCAACGTGCTTTCAAGCCTGGCTGGCTTGGGCGACCCATGTGGCTCGTATTTGTCTCCAGTGCATGCAGCATGGTGCTGGAGCTGGTGGCCGGGCGAATCATCGCGCCATACGTGGGCGTGTCGCTCTACACCTGGACGACGGTGATCGGCGTCGTGCTGGCCGGCATCAGCCTGGGGAATTTTCTCGGTGGATGGCTGGCCGACCGGTGGGCTTCGCCGCGGCTCTTGGGCTGGATCTTTTTGCTGGGCGGGCTGGCTTGCTTGTGTATTCTGGCTGTGGATGCGCTGGGGTCCTACCTGCCCGGCAACTGGCCCATCGTGGTTCAAATTCTTGCGCTCACGGCGGCGCTGTTCTTTTTGCCCAGCCTGCTCCTTGGCGGCGTCTCGCCCGTCGTCGCCAAGTTGGCTGTGCAAGACCTGGCTCGCACCGGCAGCACGGTCGGCAGAATCTACGCCGCCGGAGCGGCGGGCAGCATCGTCGGGACGTTTGCCGCCGGTTACGTGCTCATCGCCCAGTTCGGCACCCATGCGATTGTCTGGGGCGTAGCCGCCATTCTCATTCTCATGGGACTGATGTTTGTCCTCTTGGGCCGTGGCCGGATTTTGATTCTGCTTTTCCTGATGATGGCCGTAAGGGGCACAGCCTGGGCTGCCGGGCGAGGCTGGCTGCGCGGCCCGTGCAACCTGGAGACCAACTATTTTTGCATCCGAGTGCAAGAGGAGGAGCGAGACGGCGAGAGGGTGCGCGTGTTGGTTTTGGATCGCCTGGTGCACTCGTACAGCTCGCTTGGCGACCCCACGCGACTCGTCTATGGTTACGAGCAGGTATATGCGCAAGTTACAGCGCAGCGCGCCAGGTCCAGGCCGAATCTGCGCGCGCTCTTTATCGGCGGAGGCGGATATACCTTCCCTCGCTACATGGAAGCTGTTTACCCTCAGAGTGAACTGACCGTGATTGAGCTAGACCCCGGCGTCACTCGCACGGCCTATGATGCGCTCGGCCTCAAGCGCGATACGCGCATCGTGAGCCATAACGAGGATGCGCGGCTCTTTATGGAACAGAATCCGCCACAGCCCTACGATCTGATCCTGGGCGATGCCTTTAACGACTACTCGGTGCCCTACCACCTGACGACGCTCGAGTTCAATCGGCGGGTGCGCGCGTGGCTGGCGCCTGAAGGACTGTACATGGTGAACATGATTGATGGGGTCCGCCGCGATTTTCTCCGCGCGTTCATTTATACCCTGCGACAGACCTTCCAAAATGTGTATGTCATCCCATCTCAGTCGGCGTGGCGCGATTCCCCCCGCATGACCTTTGTGTTGATCGCTACCGACAGTGCGCTTGACCTCTCGGCCATTCAGCCGTCCGGCGAAGGCGAGTCGCTCGCCAAAAATGTGCTGGGCGATGGCGAGGTCAGGGCGTTGCTGGCGGAGGGGCGCACGGTCCTGCTGACGGACCAATACGCGCCGGTCGAGCAGATGCTGGCGCCCGTGTTCCGGGGAGAGACCCAATGACCCAGGCGAACGAGTGTCTGCGTGACCTCTTTCTACTCCGGCCGGACGTGATTTTCCTCAATCACGGTTCTTTTGGCGCGTGCCCGCGGCCGGTGTTCGAGGCATACCAGTCCTGGCAACTGGAACTGGAACGCCAGCCGGTCGAGTTTCTCGGCCGGCGCTTTACCGACCTGATGCGCCAGGCGCGCGAGTCGCTCGCCGCGTTTGTCGGCGCAGATGCGGATGAGCTGGCTTATGTTCCCAATGCCACGACCGGGCTGAACATTGCCGCCCGTTCGCTGCCATTGCGCGAGGGTGATGAGGTCCTGGCGACCGATCACGAGTACGGCGCGTTGGACCGCACCTGGCGCTTTATTTGTGAAAAACGTGGGGCACGCTATATCCGGCAACCGGTTCCGCTACCCGTCGAGTCGGCGGAAAGCGTCTTCGAAGCCATCTGGGCAGGCGTGACACCCCGCACCCGTGCGTTGTTTGTGAGTCACATCACGTCGCCGACCGCCATCATCTTTCCGGTGGCCGAGCTGGTGCGCCGGGGGCGCGAAGCAGGTCTCTTCACGGTCGTGGATGGGGCGCACGCGCCGGGGCAGATTCCGCTTGACCTCAGGACGCTGGGCGCAGATTTCTATTCGGGCAATTGCCACAAGTGGATGATGAGCGCCAAAGGCTCAGCGTTCCTGTATGCGCGCCGTGAGATGCAGCCTCTCGTCGAGCCGCTGGTGGTGAGTTGGGGCTGGGAAAGCGCCAAGCCCGGCCCATCGCGCTTTGTTGACGAGCAAGAGTGGCAGGGCACGCGTGACATTGCGGCGTATTTGTCCGTCCCGGCTGCGATCCAGTTCATGGCCGAGCAGCATTGGTCTGGTGTTCGACAAGAATGCCACGAGCTTGTCCGTTATGCACGCGAGCGTGCGAGCGAGTTGACGGGCCTGCCGCCTATCACGCCGGACTCTGCCGAATGGTTCGCGCAAATGGCGGCGCTGCCGATTCCGCCGTGCGACCTGGAGGCGCTCAAGCGGCGTCTTGACGACGAGTTCCGTATCGAGATTCCGACAGTAGAGTGGAATGGAAAGCATTTCCTGCGCATCTCGATTCAAGGGTATAACACGCAGGCGGATGTGGACGCGCTGGTAGAGGCGCTCAAGGTGCTGTTGCCGCAAGTATGTCAGAGGCTGTAGTATATAGGGCCTTGCCGCCGGGGGGCTTGGCACTGCTCGTCTTGCGGCACGGAGATTCTTCGCCGCTGGGCGGCTCAGAATGACAGTCGTGGCGGCCTGGCAGCACGGAGATTCTTCGCCGCTGCGCGGCTCAGAATGACAGTCGTGGCTGCCTGGCAGCACAGAGATTCTTCGCCGCTGGGCGGCTCAGAATGACAGTCGTGGCGGCCTGGCAGCACAGAGATTC
>CAYGWJ010000317.1:0-5408 GCA_964353405.1 uncultured Anaerolineae bacterium | reverse complement strand
GCGTATCTTCATGCTGCGATTCCTTGACCATGCTGGTTAGAGCTTGGGGTGGGCGATGTGCCTGCCCCAGCCCCAGGTTTACGAAAACTGGACGCTAGTTTGAGCAAATTATACTTGAAATTGCTGTAGCGGGAATTGCTGGAGCGTCTTCAAGGGAGCTGGCACACCTTCCAGTGAAGGGAACGCATACAAGTCTTGCACGGCCTTGGCGAGGTTATCCTCTGTGACCGTCACCTGCACTGCACGAAAGTCATTCTGCGTGACGACAAAGGCCACCGTCTGGCTCACGGTCACAAAGTATTCGACAAGGGTTGTGTTGGTCAGTATCTTTTGCGTTTCGGTCAACGTGAGCGGATTGACCGTGACCAGCGAAGCATACTCGGGGTTGTACAGCTTGAGCGTTTGCAGCACGCGGGCGTACTCGGATCGCTGGGTTTCCAGTTGCGTCGTGACGGAGCGAATAACCTCATTGTTGCGCTGGTCCTGCGGCTTGGCCCACTCGGCCTGCAGTTCCTTTTCAAGCGCCTGGATTGCGCCGCGCAATTGTTCTTCTTGTTGCGCCAGCCCCGGATTATCGGTCGCCGTGGGGTTGACCCGCGCATTCCCCAGTTGATCCAACAACGTGCGAGCGCGAGCGCGCTCAGCCAGGTGGAACGCTTCCGCCGGGCGATTCAGTTTCAAGAGCAGGAGAATGGTTAGCTGATGCACGTCTGCAGACTGAGCGGCCAGGGCGGTCTTGAACTCTTCAACGGTGGCCAAGGCGTGCATGGATTCGCGGACATCAATCGCCTGCCGGTAAAAAGTGAGCGCCTGGTCAAGCTGGCCTTGTCGCTCATACAGGTACCCCATACTGGCGAGCGTGATCGCTTCCCCAGCCCGGTCGCCAATGTCGCGGTTGATCGCCAGCGCCTGCTGATAATACTTGAGCGCCTCCCGATACTGCCCCAGACTAGAGTAGATGCCCCCAATGTTGTTGAGATTGACACCCTCCCCGGCCCGGTCACCAATTTCTTGCGCGATGCTCAGCGCTTGCTGATAATACTGGAGGGCCTCCTGATACTGCCCCAGACGATCGTAAATCAACCCAATGTTGTTGAGACTGCGACCCTCCCCGGCCCGGTCGCCGATCTCGCGCGCAATCGCCAGCGCTGGCTGATAATACTTGAGCGCCTCCTGATACTGCCCCAGACTATTGTAGATGCCCCCAATGTTGTTGAGACTGCCACCCTCCCCGGCCCGGTCGCCAATCTCGCGGCGGATCGCCAGCGCTTGATCATAATACTTCCGCGCCTCCTCGTATTGCCCCAGACTATCGTATATGCCCCCAATGTTGTTGAGCGCTGTACCTTCGCCTTGGCGGTTGCTGGCTTTGCGAGAGCAGGTCAAAGCGTCTCGGAACTTAATCAGAGCTTGAAGGTATTTCGCCTGGCGCAGTAGGGTCATGCCGTCCTGATTCAAAGAATCACACTGATCCGCTTGAAACTGTGGGGCGGCTTGAGCATAGTTTGCCGTGGCAAGCAATCAAAATAGGGTCAGGGGCAGTAGAAGGTGTTTCAATGTAGGTTTCCATCGAGTGTTCATGCGGCTCTCCGTGGACAATAGCTGTGGAATGCTGACCAACAAACTCTACACTATAATATACCTTTCCCGCGCCGTTGTAAATCTGGCCCAACTTCCAACCTCCGGCGCAGATTTGACTTTTGGGTGGCTTGGGATACAATAATCATCGCGTCAATATCCTCGGCCTGTTTGCAGAGGTGCTCATGCGCACACGTTTCATAGAAGCCATTCATATCGTCTCCGCTGACTGCCACAAGCTCAGCAATCGCTCTGGGTTGGCTTCGTCGGCCATGAGGCTGTTGACGCCAGAAACCACCTAGTCGAAACCACACTGCCCCGGCAAGACCAGGGCCGGGGCAGTGTAACGCAGCGGATCAGGCAGCGAGTATCGTCCCTCAACACCTCAAGCACATCAAACCGTAAGGCTCCAGTAAAAGGTCGCCCGCAGCAATGGCTTGCCCGGTGACCAGATCGGTAAAGGTATAGCTCAACCCGTACACGCGCAACAGGTTCTCCGGGATGGTTTGTGCTTGCTCAGAGAAATTGGCTAACACCAATACCCGTCTGCCCGCGTGTTGCCGCACATAGCCCAGGACGTGCTCGTTGCCGACGTTCATCACCTGCATATCGTTGCCGGCAAAGGCAGTCTCTTGCTGGTGAACCCGAATCAGTTGACGCAGACGCGAATAGATGCGGCCTTCCAAAGTATCCGGATCATTGCGCAGCGCCATTTTGTCCCAGTCCGTAAAGGGACGATGCACCCAGCGGCTATCGCCTGCTTTCGCCACATCTTGGCGATAGTCATAGTCGTTGAGCGTGCCGACTTCATCGCCCAGGTAAATCAACGGAATCCCGCCGACGGTCAGGCTGATGCCGTGAATCAGCGCGACGCGCCGGATGGCAAGCTCGACTTGATCTGCCGTTTTCTCATCTGCCGTTTCCTCCTTGAGAGCTTTCTCGAGCCCGTCCAGCGAAGCGCAGCTCCCCGAGATGCGACAATCGCCTGTCTTCGGGTTTTCCTGAAAGGGCAGCCCGCGGGCAAAACTCCCTTTAAAGCGCCCGGTGTAGAAAGCGTTAAGGAATTGCCGGTGGTCATAGCCGTTGATGCCCAACCGGGCGGCATCCTCGTCAGAGAACGTCCACCCAATGTCGTCGTGGCAGCGCACATAGTTGACCCAGGCGCAGCCAGCCGAAATTTTGAAACGCTCGCGCAGCGCCAGGTTGAGCAGTCGCACCTCACGAGTTGCCAGCGAGTTCCACAGCAACGCCATCAAGAGCGGATTGTATGAAATCTGGCACTCGTCGGGGCGAATGTATTTGACGACATCATCCGGGTGAACGATGGCTTCGGACTTGAAAATGAGCGCCGGGGCCGCGATGCGAGCGACGGCGTTAAAAGCCTGGATGAGCATGTGTGCTTCAGGCAGGTTTTCGCAGCTCGTCCCCAGTTGCTTCCAGATAAACGCGACGGCATCCAGCCGCAATACCTCGACGCCCATGTTCGCCAGGGCCAGCATCTCGGCCGCCATACGGTTGAACACGGCCGGGCTGGCATAGTTGAGGTCCCATTGATAGCTATGAAAAGTCGTCCAGACCCATTGGTGCATCCGTGGGAAATAGGTGAATGCGCCAGGGTGCTCGTCGGGAAAGATTTCTCGCAGGGTTTGCTCGTAAGCATCCGGCATCTTGCGGTCGGGAAAGATGCGATAGAACTCTTGGCAGTCAGGTTCGCCGGCTTTGGCCTGCATCGCCCACTCGTGTTCGTCCGAGGTGTGATTGAAAACAAAATCGAGCGCCAGGCTGATGCCTTCACGGCGCAACTCGGTGGCCAGGCTGATGAGTTGTTCCATCGTGCCCAGTTTTGGGTTCACCTCGCGATAGGAGCTGACGGCATAGCCGCCATCGTTTTCGCCTTCAGGCACCTTAAACAGCGGCATCAGGTGCAGATAGGTCAAGCCGAGTTCCTTGAAATAGGGGATCTTGGCCCGGATACCGGTCAAATCGCCCGCGAACAAGTCCACATAGCATACGCCTCCCAACATCTGGTTGGACTGGAACCACAGCGGGTCAGCTTCGCGCGCCGCATCCAACCGCTTGAGCTCCTGGGGGCGATCCATCCACGCCTGGGCCATGACGGTCGTCAACTCTTCCAGGTGATAAAAGAAATCGTATTGGGTCCCGTAGAGATGCAGCAGCAACTGGAACAGCCGGGGGAAGGTTGCGTCCAGCCGGCGCATGAACGTTTCCCATTCGTCCGGGGCGCGTTGGGCAAAGGACGCGAAACGGGCCTCTAGTCGTGGGCGCAGACGTTGGATAGAACGCTCGGCCTGACGTTCCAGCAGTTCTGTATCGGACAAGAGTCACCTCGCTACCTGGATTGCAGGAATTTCTCCACTTGCTCGGCGGTGGGCAAAGCCGGAATGGCGCCACGCTCGGTCGTGGTGATCGCCCCGACGGCATTGGCGTACCGGCAAATCTCGCGCAACAAGCCCTCGTCCTGATCGGCCTGGGGATGTTCGTGCAGCCCTTTGAGCAGACCGGCGACGAAGCCATCGCCCGCGCCGGTGGTGTCTACAGCTTTCACGGCATAGCCTGGCGCCTCGCCGTAAAAGTTGGACGTGACATATTTGCTGCCGGCCTTGCCACAAGTGACAACCAGCAAGCGCAAATTGGGATGCCACAGCTTGCGCGCTGCCCGTTCCAGACCTGACCGGTGTTGAAGATCGGTCAGGTCCGTGTCTGTCAGAAAGGCCAACTCCTCTTCGCTGACCTTGATAACCTGGGCCAGCGGCCAGCCTGACAAAAGGCCGCGCTTGGCGGCCCCGGCGTCGGGCCACAAGTTGAGGCGCAGGTTGGGGTCATACGAGATGCGCAGCCCGGCCGCCCTGGCCGTTTCGATGGCCAGCAGTGTGGCAGTGCGAGAAGGCTCGGTGATCAGGCTGATGGAGCCAAAGTGAAAGGCCGTCGCGGTGCGGATATAGTCCGTGTCTACTTCCTCCGGCGAATACACCAACAACATGTCGCGGTTGAGATGGCGGTAAAAGATAAACTCGCGCTCGCCATCGGCGCGCAGTGACACAAAAGCCAGCGTCGTGCGCGCCTCGGTGGAAAAGCGCAGCGCCGAAATCTCAACGCCCGCTTCCAGAAGCGTCTGGGCCAGAAAATGCCCAAAGGCATCGTCGCCCACTTTGCCCATAAAGCCGGTGGACACGCCCAGCTTGGACAGTCCGACGGCCACGTTCGCGGTTGCGCCGCCGGCAGCCTTTTTGAAAGCGGGGGCTTCTATCAGCGTGACTCCAGAGACGGTGGGCACAAAGTCAATCAGCAGTTCGCCGAGCGTAATAATGTCTGGCATGGAGACACTACCTTTCTGATGCGAGTTCGCGTGGCCGCCTGGCTTGCCCTTCTACAACACCAGCCTGGGAGCAATACTGTTTAGTTAGCGCACTAGAGTCAAGGCTTCAGCCGGTGTTTGCCCGCCTAAAGGCTCGACTCCGGCCTTATCTAAACAGTATTGAGCCTAGGAGCCTGTCGGAGAACCCGTAGTTTAGAGCGAGTTCCTGAGTGTACGGGCTGGATTCAAGGCTTTAGCCGGAACCGCCTCAAGGCTCGAATCCAGTTGACCGTATACGCAATCGGAAACCGCTATAGGGCCTTGTGCCCGTCGCAAGTCCAACGCCCGCAAGGGGCTAGGCTCAATACTTGTTTAGTTAGTTTCTGTTGGGAAACCCCCAACGGACAGAAGTACGCACACGACCAGTACGGCATGACATAAAGAGCCAACTGCGGTATGATTGGCGAGGACGAATCCCAACCGACCGTAGGAGGCTCCGATGTTGATTATAGCA
>CAYGWJ010000316.1:0-12072 GCA_964353405.1 uncultured Anaerolineae bacterium | reverse complement strand
GGCCGTCGTTCGTCACCGGCAAAAACCCGGGCCGTCATGGCGTGTTTGACTTTATCCGCCCGCGCGCGGGCAAGTTTGACATGGTCAATGCCAGCCAGATTGACGGGCGGATGGTCTGGGAATACCTGTCGGACGCGGGCCTCACCTGCGGTGTGCTCAACGTGCCGATCACCTACCCGCCGCGCCAGGTCAACGGCTACCTCGTGCCCGGCCTGCTCAGCCCCGATCAGGGCAAGACAACCTACCCACCGGATTTTCTCAAGTCGTATGAGGCAGAACTTGGCCCGTATCGCCTGACGCCGCGTGTGCAATTCAAGGCCGGCAACGAGGCCGAGTTCATCGCCGACATTGCCGACCTGATCGAGACGCAGGCGCGTTACGCGCTCCGGTTGATGCGCGACCATCCCACCGATTTCACGATGGTGCATTTCCTGGCGACGGACATTTGCCAGCACGCGTTGTGGAAGCATCAAGACCCGACGCATCCCGCGCACGATCCGGCGCAGGCCAAACGTTTCGGCAACGCCATCCGCGATATCTATGCGCGGCTCGACGCCGTCGTCGGCCAGATGATGGCGCTGGCGCCCGACGCGACGGTGATGGTGATGAGCGATCACGGCTTTGGGCCGCTGCATCGCATCGTCAACCTCAATATGCTTTTCCTAAAAGTGGGACTCTTGGCGCTCAAGCAGACGCCGTGGGTGAGAGTTCGCGCGTGGGCGTTCAAGCGCGGGTTCACTCCGGCTGCGGTGTGGAAGATCATCGAGCGCATCGGCTTGCAGAACATGGTCTGGCGTGTGAGCAAGAAAGCGCGCAACGAGGTCGTGAACCGCTTTCTCGGCTTTGAGGATGTGGACTGGACGCGCACGCTGGCGTATTCGATGGGGCACGTAGGGCAGGTCTATCTCAACCTGCAAGGCCGCGAGCCGCAGGGCATCGTCGAGCCGCGGGATTACACGGCGGTACGCCAGCGCGTGATAGATGTGTTATCCGATATTGGTAAATACGTAGGGGCCGACCTGCGTGTCGGCCCACTGCGTGTCGGCCCACTGCGTGTCGGCCCACAGGGCGCACACGCAGGTGCGCCCCAACCGTCCATCCTATCGGTTGACCGCATCATCCCGCGCGAGCAAGCCGCGTCGGGCGCGTACCTCGACCGCGCGCCGGACTTGCACCTCATCCTCGACGGCTATCGCACCATCGCGTTCCCGCTGTTTGCCACCGACGGCAAGATCATCACGCGGCAAATTCGGGGCGATTCGGGCTGCCATCGCCTGCACGGCGTGTTCATTGCGCGCGGGCCGGGTCTGGCGCACGGAGAAATCTCCAACGCGCGCATCATTGACCTTGCGCCGACGATTCTGCACCTGATGCATGTCCCCGTGCCGGATGACATGGATGGGCGCGTGCTGACCGAAGCACTCGTCACGCAGCGCCCGGTCGAGATGCAGGCCGCCGTGCACGCTTCTCACGCGCAAGAGGACCTCACGGCTGAAGAAGCTGCCGAGGTCGAAGAGCGTTTGAGGGCATTGGGTTATCTCGGTTGATCTCCGGCGTGCTCTTGGCGAAAGGCAAAGCAATGCGTAATCCGACAAGTAAAGAATGACGAATCTCCAAAACCAATCCTTCAACACTCGCGCAGTCCACGCGGGCGAGCGCGTCCCGCCGGGCGATTTCGTTCCGGTCGCCACGCCGATTCATCCCACCGTGGGGTATCTCTACGGCAGCATGGACGACCTGGATGCCGTCTTTGCCACGACGCGCGAGGGCTATGTCTATCCGCGCTACGGCAGTCCGACGGTGGCCGCGTTTGAAGCCGCCGTGGCGAATCTGGAAGGTGGCCAGGCCGCGTTCGCGTTTGCCTCCGGCATGGCGGCGCTTCACGTGGCGCTGCTGGCGGCGGGCGTGCGCGCCGGGACATCCGTGGTCGCCGCGCTTGATTTGTACGGCGCGACGTACACGTTGCTCAATCGCCTCCTGGCCGAACTGGGCGTAACCGCCCGCTGGGTGGACGTGACCGACCTGGACGCCGTCGAGGCGGCTGTGGCCGAGACTCTTCCTGTTGCGTTGCTGGCCGAAACGATTTCCAATCCGTTGCTCCACGTGGCCGACGTGCCGGCACTGGCTGAGCTGGCGCATCGCGATGGCGCGCAGTTCTTGATTGACAATACTTTCGCCTCACCTTATCTCTTCAACCCGTTGGCGCACGGCGCGGATTACGTGATTCACAGCGCCACCAAGTACATCGGCGGTCATGGCGACGTGATGGCCGGCGTCGTCGTCACGTCAGCGGAAAATCGGCGCAAGCTCTACGAATTGAACAAGCTGGTCGGCAGTGTGCTCGGTCCGTTCGAGGCATGGTTGGCGTTGAGGGGACTCAAAACTCTGCCCTTGCGCGTGCGCCAGCAGTGCGCCAACGCGGCAAGCGTCGCGGAATGGCTGGCCGCGCACCCGAAAATCGCGCGCGTAAACTATCCTGGCTTGCCCGTTCACGCCCAGCATGAACGGGCTCGTCGCCTCTTTGGCGAGCGCGGCTATGGCGGTGTACTGTCCTTCGAAATCGCCGGAGCGGACCGGGCCAAGGCTTTTCGCTTCATGGAATCGCTCGAGTTGTGCCAGGCCGCGACCACGCTGGGCGACATTTACACGCTTGTCTTGCACCCGGCCACGTCGTCACATCGGGGTCTTTCGCCGGAGGAACGAGCGCAGGTCGGCATCGGCGATGGGCTCGTGCGTCTCTCGGCGGGCATCGAGGACGCTGCCGACATCATCGCCGATTTGGATCAGGCGCTCGCCAGGATTTAGGATCGGAATACTCGACAAAGGACACGCAGGGACGCCAAGAAAAACCGGCTCATGTAGGCTTGCGCGTAAAGTAGGACAAGTTGGCAACTTGTCCTACGGCGGTTTCACCTGGGAGCCGACATGAGCGGAAAAATCTTGACCTGTGCCCTGTGTGGATAAATGGAGGGACTTGTCACACATTTCTTTATCTGGCATCTTTCCGCCCATCCCGACGCCATTCAAGGCAAATGAAGACATGGACCTGGACCGTTTGCAGTCCAACCTCGAACGCTGGAACAAGGAGCCGCTCAGCGGGTATGTAGTGGGCGGATCGAACGGCGAGTTTGTCTTTCTGACGCTCGACGAGCGAGTCGAGGTCGTCCGGCAAGCCCGCCAGGTCGCGCCGCGTGATCGGTTGGTCATCGCCGGTGCGGGGATGGAATCGGCGCGCGAGACGATTGAACTGACCCGGCGCATGGCGCAAGCCGGAGCGGACGTGGCCCTGATCGTCACGCCGAACTATTTCAAGTCGCGCATGACCGCGCCGGCGCTCGAGCGTTACTATCGCCAGGTGGCCGACGCTTCGCCCCTCCCCGTGATGATCTATAGCGTCCCGCCCAACACCGGGCTGGATATGCCCGCGCAAGCCGCCATCAATCTGGCCCAGCATCCCAACATCATCGGCATGAAAGACAGCGGCGGCGACGTGGCCAAGATTGGTTTCATGGCGCACGAAACGCGGGACGCCGATTTTCAGATCGTGGCCGGGTCGGCCGGCTTTTTCTTGGGAGCATTGAGCGTGGGGGCGGTGGGCTGCGTGCCCGCGTTGGGTAACATTGCGGGGGGCAAGCTGGCGCAGTTGCTAAAAGCTTTCCAGCACGGAGACATGGATACAGCGCGCGCGATTCAGCGCCCGCTCATCGAGGCCAACACGGCTGTGACCTCGCGCTTTGGCGTGCCCGGCCTCAAAGCGGCAATGGACATGCTGGGGTACTATGGCGGGCCGGTGCGCTCGCCGCTGATGCCCCTGGCGAACGACGAACAAGAGACTCTGCGCCGCATCCTCATCAAATCGGGTCTGCTGGGCTAAACCCCGCCCGGCTCCCTCGTTTGCCGGTACCCTGATCCCGCCGTGGTTGGTGGGGACTGACCGCTTGCGCATTTCTTCACCTAGACAAAAGTCACAGACAACCTCCACGCATTGGGTTACACTTGCGTCAGATTCACCGCGAGTGGCATCACCTGCGCCACCGCTGCATAAAATTTCACTTTTGCAGCCTGTAGCTTGCCGCTTGCGACTTGCGCCATGTACGGAGTGTCACATGAACGAAATGATGGAACTGACTGACCTAGTGTTTCTGATTTCAACGTGAATACCGGCCGCGTTATTGGCAAAGACACAACCAGCGTGATCGTCTTTCGCGCCGACAAGGCGGGCGAGTACGCCTATTTCTGCACGGTGCCCGGTCACCGCGCGGCCGGCATGGAAAGGCAAGGCGATGTTATCGCAAAAACTGAGATGATCAATGACTGAACGAATCCGATGGCGCTTTCCTTTGATCGCCGCCTCACTCCTCGCGGCGCTGGCGGCAATGTGGGCCGGACTGGTGCGATTGGGCTGGGGCTTGCCTCCACTCATTCCCACGCTTACCATGACGCACGGCCCGCTGATGATCTCCGGTTTTCTTGGCACACTCATCAGCCTGGAGCGCGTCGTCGCGCTGAACCGCCGCTGGATGTTTGCTGCGCCCGCTGTGACGGGATTGGGTGTTGTGGTTCTGCTGGCCGGCCTCCCCGGGCCGCTCGGCCCTGCGCTGATGACGCTCGGCAGCCTGGGCGTCGTGGCGATTTTCGCTGTCATCATTCGAATGCAATTTGCGCCGTTCACTCTTACGATGGCGCTCGGCGCAGTTGCCTGGCTGGTGGGCAACCTCCTTTGGCACGCCGGTTTGCCGATTCACCGTATCGTCTTGTGGTGGGGTGCCTTTCTCATCCTAACCATCGCGGGCGAGCGATTGGAGATGAGCCGCGTGATACGTGTGCCGGCATCAGGACAAATAATCTTTGGAAGCATTCTCGGTGTGCTCCTGGTTGGGCTGATGGCGATGAGCCTCGGCCTGGACCCAGGCTGGCGCGTGACTGGTTTAGCCATGCTCTTTCTTGCTGTGTGGTTGTTGCGCTACGACATTGCTCGGAGAACCATACGTCAGTCTGGATTGACTCGCTTCATCGCGCTCAATCTGCTGACCGGCTTTGTGTGGCTGGCGGTGAGCGGCGCGCTGGCGATGGCCTTTGGCGCGGTCATCGCCGGGCCGCGCTACGATGCCGTGCTGCACACGTTATTCCTCGGCTTTGCGTTTGGCATGATCTTTGGTCACGCGCCGATCATCCTTCCAGCCATCGGGCAAGTCCCCGTGACGTATCGCCCGGTCTTTTATTCGCACTGGGCATTGCTTCATCTCTCGCTGATTCTGCGCGTCGTAGGCGATCTAGCCGGCCAGTTCGCGCTGCGCCAGTGGGGCGGACTGTTGAATGTGATCGCGATTCTGCTTTTCCTCTTCAACACCGGGCGCGCGATCGCTCAATCGAGCGGCACACATGGAAATGCGGTGGCAAGTCATTGACGCGACTCGCGCGGCACGCGACGATCCATGGCTGCTGATGAGCCGCGCACCCAGGTGAGACCATGCCGACGCTCACACGCTGGTTCATCAAATCCTCACTTCGTCTACCATCAACACCTCGCCCGTCACCCAGTTGGATGCCTCGGACGCCAAGTGCAATGCCGCTGCCGCTTCGTGCAATAGAAAAGTCGTCATGTCCTACCTCCTCTAGGCGTGACAAGTAGAGCGCAAGCCTTGCTCCTGCTTGACCTTTTTGAAGAAATCGCACGTCATGCAAAAGCGGCGCTTTTGAACAAAGGTACTTGGCGGCAGGCCAGCGCAGAGCGTGCCCATGACGGCCCAGCAAACTCTGCCTCGGTTCTTGCCGCCCAACAGCCCATCCGTGGCCGAGTCCAATGTCACTGGACAGACGCCAAACTCGTCGGCCTTGAGCCCGCCGGGTTCTCTGCCACACTGCCTGAACTCCCAACAATTCTGTTTGAGAGCCGTCATATGTTCCTCTCCTTCTTTTGACTGCCAGCACTTAGACGAGTCAAACAGGTGATCTATACGTGTCGAGTATAATCAGGCAAAATCACCGGACCGATCGTGTCCGCCTCTAACGTTATTTTATAACAAGATTCGAAACGAGGCAATAGCGTTTTGGGCAATTCTATCGGGGTCTTGATAAAGTGAAGGGAATTCCCACGAGGCCGATTCGTGATATAATGTGCCCGCTCTCGAACGCTCATTCCAATTCGTATGTGGTTAGCTCGTGTCCAAAAAACACAAACATCGCAAACCGAATCAGCCGCTCGTTCCACGCGTGCCGCAGCCCGGTGCGCCACCAGCACAAGCTCGACCGTTGACGCCCGACACGCTGGCGCAAGATGGACTGCGAGTTTTCAAAGTGGGCCGCTATGCCGAAGCCATCGCCATCTGGGAAAAACTCGATTGGCCTGACAAGCGCTCGTCGCTGACGGCCGCCATCGCTGAAGCGCATTTCCGGCTTGCCGTCGGCAACGGTATCGGCGCTGACTCGCTGCTTCACCTGGAACAGGCAACTGGCCTTGCGCCCGCCGATCCGATCTATGCCTACTATCTTGGGTTGACCTTGCATCGGCAGGGCAAGCTCGTGGAAGCCCTCGATGTCTATCGTCGCGCTGTTGCCAACGGACTGTCGCATCCCGGCGCGGGCGTGGTCATGGCGCTCGCCGCTTTGGAACTCGATCCCAACACCGACCTGGCGACTGTGCCCGGTATTTCGCCCCAAGACCTTCAAACGCTTGCGTCCGCCGTTCGACTGGTGCAGGGCAAGCCGCGTGCGGAACAGCCTCAATCGCTATTGAGCGGACTGGCTGAGCGGCTCAAACTCACACAGCCTTCACCGGCTCGACTTGTGTTGGATGGGCTGGCGCTGTTGGCGGAAGACAAACCCGAGGCGCGTCAATATCTCGTCGGTCTCGACGGCAAAACCTGGCCGCGCAGCATCAATGCCGTGCGATGGTACTATATCGGCGTGGCCGCCGCTCGCAAGGATGACCTGGTGCTGGCCCTCGATGCCTGGAAGCAAGCTCGCAACCTCGATCCCAATCTGGTCGGTCTCCGCAATTTGTCCATCCTGTACGCCCGCCGGTCAATGTCGCATACCGAGACGAGCGATTGGGCTGGCGCGGCGCGGCTGGCGAGGGATGGCCTCAAGTTGGTGCCCGGCGATTCGGCGCTGGGCACGCTGGCGCTCAACGCGCTTGACCGCTCAGCGCGTGAAGCGGCCAAGGCTGGCGATTGGGCGGCTGCCGCAAAACACTGGGCCGATGCCCGCGAGGTCTTGAGTGATCTGTCCAGCGGCGGCACGCCGCGTCCCATCTTGCACAACCTGGCGCTGGCCTATGAATCCATCCAACTCTGGGAGCCGGCCGCCGAGGCGTGGCGCGCCATGCTCCGCACCAAGCCGCGCAAGAAAACGCTGGACGGTTTCAGCGACGAGCATTGGGTGTGGGTGCGCCAGCGCGTGATCGAGTGCTACAAGCAGGCCGGCCGCCCCAATGAAGCGATCACGATTTTCAAGCAGGCGATCAAAGCCAATCCCGACGACGCCGACATGCAGCTCGATTTGGTCAGCGCGTTGCTATCGAACGGACAAGAGCAAGCGGCCTATGGCGAGTTGCAGCGGCTGCTCAAGAAACATCCTCATCACATCGAAGCCATGCTGATGCTGGCCGAGCTGCAAACGCGGCGCGGCGAGTGGTACGCCGCCGAGATGACGATGCGCCAGGCCATCGTGGCCGAGCCGGACAATGACCGCGTGCGCCGCCGCATGGCCGATGTCCTCAGGGCGCGTGCGAGCAGCCTGATGAGCGCGCGCAACAACGCCGGCGCCCGCGACTTGTATGAACAGGCGCTCAAGTATGTGCCCGACGATTACAACCTGGTCTTGAGCCTGGCGCGCACCGAGTTCAACTTGCGCCACTTGGACAAGGCGGGCGAACACATCGAGCGCGCGCTCGAGCTGGGCAAGGACAAATCCGATGCCTACGAGCAGGCCTTCATCTGTTGGGTGATCGAGCGCAATTTCGACGAAGCACGCGCCGTTCAACAGCGCGGCGAGGCCAACGGAAAACTGACGCCGAGTTTTTACATCCACACCGGCATCGAGTGCCTGTCACGCGCCGCGCCGGAGCCGGAATTGCCTGAACTCGATTTTCTTTTCGGCTTTGGGCGCAAGACCGCTGGGCCCGCGCGCAGCCGTCGCGCGCCGCGCTCCCACGAGTTAGAGGCCCTCGGCAAGCAATTGCTCGATCAGGCGCTTGCGCTTGGCCCGGAAGTGGAGGTGCTGCGCCACATCATTGCCAAAGTGGGGCCGCGGAGCGCCGACGTTGGTCTGCCGTATGCTCAGCGACTCGTCAAGGTTGCGCCGGAAGATGCAACGGGATGGCTGCTGCTGGGCGTGTATCTGGGATCGGAGCGGCAGGTCAAAGAAGGGCAAGCGGCCCTGCGCCAGGCGGCTCGTGTGGCGCGCCAGCAAGGCAATCACGATCTGGCGCGCGAGGCCGATCAAATGCGCCGCGCCATTGCCGACCCGTTCTTTGCCATGTCGCTGCAAATGGCGAAGGATGGTTTCGGCTACGACTTTGATTGATCGAATTGTCACCCTGAGCGGAACGAAGGGTCCCTGCCTCGTGTGAAAGAGATGCTTCGGCCTTCGGCCTCAGAATGACAGAGCATTTGAAAGATAGAGATCATGACGGATACATACGAGAATCCGTACGCCGTGCTGGGATTGAATCGCACAGCGACGCTGGACGAAATCAAGCAGGCTTACTTTTTGCAGGTGCGCCAGCATCCACCTGAGCGCGAGCCGGAGGCATTCAAGCGCATCCGCGCCGCGTACGATCAGCTCAAGACGCCGGAAAAGCGCGTCGAAGCGGACATGCGCGTGTTGGAGGATTTGCCTCCTGCCAAAGCGGTGCGCTTGCCCGAACTCGACTTGACCATTCACGCGGAGGACGTGTTGAGCCTGTTCAAAGTCAGCACAGATTTGACCCGCACCAACTTTCGCGAAGATTTTCGAGAGGTGCGCCTGTGACCGAGCCTGTCGCTTCGCGCGGCCGCTTCGCGTGGATACAACGCCTTGTAGCTCGATGGCGCGGCGAGAGCGTACCGCCATCGCTTCCGCCAGCAGCGGAAGATGAAGCGGCAGAAGCGGATAGCCTCGAACCGACTGCGCCGCTCGATTTGGCCGGGCTGGGAAAACAAGTCTCCAAGCTGGGGCGCGAGCAGTTCAAGCTCAACGCGCTGTTTGAAAAACAACAGGCGCAAGTGCAGGCCGCGCTCGATCAATTGCGCGCGCAAGATGCGCGGCGCGAACAGGAGCGCGCCGACTGGCTGGCTCGTCGTCCTGCCGAGCAGGCCGAAGCGCGTCTCCTGGTTGCGCAACGCCTGTTGCCCGTGCTGGATGGATTGGACGAGGCGATTGCTTCCGGCGAGCGGTTGTTGGAGCGCGCGCCCTCGCCGCGGGTGATTCAAGCGATGGATCGGCGTACAAGTGATCGCGCGCCGTGGTGGGCGAATGTTTTGGCGGCGCCCGCCGTCTTGGCTCGTCTGACGAGTCAGGCAAAACCGTCCGAGCGCGAACGAGAGCGACAAGCGTTGCGGGCATTCGCCGCTGACATGGCTGCCTGGCAAGACGCATACGCGGCCTGGCTGCAAGGATTAGAGTTAGTGCGCGAGCGGTTGTTGGAGACGCTGGCGATGGAAGGCGTCGAGCCGCTGGAAGCGATTGGTCAGCCCTTTGACCCGCACCGTCACGTGGCAATGGACACCGTGCCCGCGCGGGATGATGCGCCGTCCGGCACCGTCGTCTCGGAACTGCGGCGGGGCTATGCGGTGGGCGACCGCGTGCTGCGTTACGCTGAGGTCGTCGTGGCCCGCGCGGAATCACACGACCTGACAGGTCTGCAAGATCTGTCTGGTCTATCACCTGAGGAGAATTCATGAGCAAGATCATTGGCATTGACTTGGGCACGACCTATTCCGCCGTTGGTTTTGTCCGCGAGGGCAAGACCGTCATACTCCCAAATGGGCACGAACGCATCGTGCCGTCGGTCGTCGGCTTTGCGCCGGAAGGTCAATTGCTGGTCGGCACGCCCGCGCGCAATCAATACGTTCTGTATCCTGAGAACACTGTGCGCTCGATCAAGCGCAAGATGGGGACGAGCGAGACCGTCGAATTGAATGGCCGCGCCTACACGCCGTCCGAGATTTCGGGCATCATCCTGCGCGAGATGAAGCGCATCGCCGAGGCCAACCTGGGCGAAGAGGTCACGCGCGCCGTCGTCACCGTTCCCGCGTATTTTTCTGACGCGGCGCGTCAAGCGACCAAAGACGCGGGCGAGATCGCCGGCTTCATCGTCGAGCGCATCATCAACGAGCCGACGGCGGCGGCGCTGGCGTATGGATTGGATCGCATTCAGGATCGGCAAACGGTGGCGGTCTACGACCTGGGCGGCGGCACGTTCGATGTCTCGATCATCGAGTTGAATTCGGGCGTGATCGAAGTGCGCGCCAGCCACGGCAACACGCGCCTGGGCGGCGATGACTTTGACGAGCGGTTGGTGGATCACTTGGCCGACGTGTTTGAAAAAGAGCACGGCGTTGATCCGCGCGAGGATCGCAAGGCGCTGGCTCGCCTGACGCGCGCCGCCGAACAAGCCAAGATCGAGCTTTCGACTCAACCGTTCGCACGGGTGCGCGAAGAATACTTGCTCGAAAAGGACGGCCGGCCGCTGCACCTGGAAACCGAAGTCTCGCGCCGCGAGTTCGAGGAGATGATCCGCGACTTGCTCGACGAGACGCTGGAAGCCTTTGACCAATCGCTGGACGACGCGGGCCTGGAAGCCGGCGACTTGGATCGTGTGCTGTTCGTCGGCGGCTCGACGCGCATCCCGCTCGTTTGGGAGTTGGTGGCCGATCACACCGGGCTAGAGCCGCAGGTCGAGATCAACCCGGACGAAGCGGTGGCGTTGGGCGCGGGCGCGCAGGCGGCCATCATCGCGGGCGAGCCGCTCGACGCGATCTTGGTGGACGTGACGCCGCACACGCTGGGCATCGCCGTGGCCGAGGTGCGCTTTGGGCGCATCGTGCCCGATCAGTACGGACCGATTATTCACCGCAACACGACAATCCCCACGTCGCACGCCAGACAGTTTTTTGCCATCTATCCCGACCAGAAGGCCATCGAGGTCGAGGTCTATCAGGGCGAAGAGACGACGGCGTCGCACAATACACTGCTGGGCAAGTTTTTGTTCAGCGGCCTGGAGCCTGAGGCGCCGGGCCGCTCGCCGAGCATCACGGTGCAATTCGATCTGGATTTGAACGGCATCCTCAACGTGACCGCCGTGGATCGCGGCAGCGGCAAGGAGCACCGCATCACGGTCAAGGCCGAGCACAAGCGCATGGACGCAACGGAAAAGATTGCGGCTGCCGAGCACATTGCCGGATTGACTGTGATCCCGCAGCCGGCTTCGGAGGATTTGGCGGCGCTGCTAGAGCGCGCGCGGCGCGTGCTGGACACCCGGCGCGAAGGGTTGGACGAGTTGCAGGGCCTGGTCGCAGAGATCGAAGATGCCATCGCAGAAAGCCGCACCGACGATCAAGCGCAGTTGACGGACGATCTGCTCGGCCTGCTGTACGACCTGGAAGACGAATAGTCGCAAGTCACTCGACCCAGTGAAGCGTGACTGGCAGGGTCAACAAGCCCGACCGATTGCGTTCAGCCGAAGCGAGCGTCTTGCTGCGCGTCCCCGGTCGTGATGCTTTCGGCTTCCCCCCCAGAAGCGTAAAGGGCGTTCACTCGGTTAGCTTTTCAATCGTAACGATCAACAGGCCGACTTGTCGCATCCTGTACCGATGTTGCAGCAGCACGAGTGTATCGGTCTGTCTAAATGGTGCGAGTACAGGTTGGCAATAAATCGTGTAGCGTGCAAACGAATAGGCCGCAGGCGCTGCGCAGCGCCTGCGGCCCAGAGTGCCACGCAATTGATAATCGCCTCACAATGTTAGCGACACTGTGGCATCTCCCTTTGTGTATCGAGGTAACAACACCGGGCTGACGTGCCCATCTATCCCCGCCGCGTCGAGCTCCTTGTTCCAGGCGTTGAGGTGATCGAGCGTCGGCTTGCCGAGC
>CAYGWJ010000315.1:0-4508 GCA_964353405.1 uncultured Anaerolineae bacterium | reverse complement strand
GATGAGTTCCTCGATCTGCGTCATTTCGACACCCAGCCGTGACCAGGCCAATCCCTTTAGCCCCAACGTGCGCGAACCGGGCTCGATCAAAAACTCGGCCACCATCGTGTCAAAGTTCAGCCCGCGCACGTTGATGCCATGTCGTGCCAGCATGGCCAGGTCATACTTGGCGTTGTGCCCAACCTTGCTGATACGCTCATTTTCCAGCGCGGGGCGAAGCGCCTCCATGACTTTTTCCAACGGCAGTTGATCCGCGCCCACGTGCCCGACCGGAATGTACCAGCCTTCGCCCTCCTTCACGGCGAGTGAGATGCCCACCAGTCTGGCTCGCATTGAATCGGTACTGGTCGTCTCGGTGTCGAAAGAGATCAGTTCAGATTTGCCCAATGCATTAGCGAGTTTGCCAAGTGATTTTTCGTCAGACACAATGGTCGCTCGCGTGGACTTGTCCGCTGCTTTGGTTTGAACAACACTCGCTTTTCTCACAGAGGTGTGTGCCTCGCTCGCTCCGAACAATGGCATCTGTGCTGTGGTTTCTGGTTTGACCTGGCCGCCAGGCAATCGCTCAATCAGCGAGCGGAATTCAAGATCGCGGAACAACTGGGTGACTTCTGCTCGATCAAATGTAGCCGTGCGGCACTCTTCCCAGTTGACGGTGATCGGAACGTCGGTCCTGATCGTGACGAGCTTTTTGCTGAGGGAGGCGCTCTCGCGGCCCGCCTCTAGCGATGTGCGCGCACGCTTGGCCGTGATGTCATCCAGCCGCTGGTAGATTTCCTCGACCGAGCCGAACTGCTGGAGGAGTTGCGTGGCCGTCTTTTCACCCACACCCTTGACACCCGGCACGTTGTCGCTCGTGTCGCCGACCAGCGCCTTGTAGTCAATCAACTGGTGCGGTTCCAGGCCGTAGCGTTCCATCACGGCGGCCTGGTCATAGATTTTGGTCTCTGACCATTTGCGCTGGCTGGTGAGCACGCGCACGTCCGGGCCGACGAGCTGAAAGGCGTCCGTGTCGCCTGTGACGATGAGCACGTCCAACCCGTCACGTGCGGCGCGAGCGGCGAGGGTGCCCAGGATGTCGTCAGCCTCGAATCCATCGGCGGTGACGACGGGCAGGTTGAAGGCTTGTACGACCTGCTGAATGCGGTCAAGTTGTGGCGCGAGTTCGTCGGGCATCTTGGCGCGCGTGGCCTTGTATTCCGCGTACATCTCGTCGCGGAACGTCTTGCCCACGTCGAACGCCACGGCGATGTAATCCGGCTTTTCGTCGCGCCAGACGGACAGCAACATCGAGGCGAAGCCATACACGGCATTCGTCAGTTCGCCGCTGCGCGTCTTTAAATCGGGCGGCAGGGCAAAGAATGCGCGGTAGGCCAGCGAGTGACCGTCAATCAGGATGAGCTTGGGTTTAGGCATGGAGCACCTCCACGAGGGAATGATACAACAGGCTGGGGGATGTGGCAACCGGGGGAACATTGCGATTTGCCCCGCGGCGCACTTTGGACTACAATCTTATCATAACATTTGTGAGGTGTGACATGGCCGACGAAAAAGAAAAGGACTATGGCAGCAAGTGGATCGCCACATCGGAGCCGCACCCGCTGGGCGGAGGCTGGTATGTCCAGGTGGGTATCATCGAAGACGTGCAGGGTGGGCGCAAGGTGCGCGTGGCACGCGGCCGGGCCAATCCGCAAGGCGGCATCACCCAATCGCAGAAATTCAACCTCAAAGCCAAAGAGTGGCCGTGGATTCGCGAGCAGATCGAAAAGCACCTGGCGCAGCTGGCGGAAGGGAGTGAGGCCAAAACTGAAGCCTAATGTCATCTGAGAGGAGAGATGCTCATGCAAGACCAGCGACCGTCATCTGAAATGTCACTTGTCGAGCGAGAGTTGGAAATCGTCCTGGCGATTGACCGTGTGCGCGATACGGCGCAAGGGCCTCAAGCGCTGTTTGCTGGAATCGTCGGCGTGTTGGCAGACCGCTTCCAGGCTAACCTTTGTCTTTTGCAGGTGCTCAACCGCGAGACGGGCGGTCTGGAACTCAAGGCGATGAGCGAGCGCGGCCCGGCATTGAGCCTCGATGCAAATCACTTGTTGTCACTGGCGCAGCAGGCGATGCAAGGGGAGGGCGTAGTTACCTGGCAGGCGGAGGTACCGCAGGCGGGGGACCTGCCGCGCGACCTGAACGTGGCGGCTATCCGCATTGTGCTGGTTGACCCGCTGGGCGTGGCGCTCGTGGCCCGTGCAGGCCGTCCCTTTAACGTTGACGAGATCGAGTTGCTCAAGGCGGCCGAAGGACAGATTGACTCGGCGGTGATCCAATCGTACACGTGGCGCGACCTGGCGCAGCGCAACAAGGAGCTGGAGACGTTGTATCGCGTTGACCACATCCGCGATCAGAACCTCCCCTTTGACAATATGCTCAATACCGTGCTGCAAGAGCTGTGCACCGTAGTCAATGCCGAGGCGGGCGTGGTCATGCTCTACAATTACGCCGGAAAACAGTTGGAGCTGCGCGCTGTGGCCCCGCAGGATTTCTGGCTCGTTTCGGCCAACGAGGCGTTGGTCAAGCGCGCGGCGGACGAGGCGCTGAAGCGCGCCGAGATGGTCTGCCTCGGTACGCCGTGTGTCGTGATGTGCCTCCCGCTCATTCTGCGGGACGAGATCATTGGTGTGCTTGGGGCGGTGCGCCATGACCCGCGCGGCTTTACCTCGGACGAGCGCAGACTGTTACGTGCCATCGTCAGCCAAATGGACACGGCCATCTTTGAAGGACTGGAGCGCGGCAGGCTGCGCCGGGTGTTGGGCCGGTCGCTCGATTCGCACGTGCTGGAACGGCTGCTGGCGAATCCCAACGTGGACATTCTCAAGGGAGAGCGGCTTGTCCTGTCGGTGCTTTACGCCGACCTGCGCGGCTCGACGAGCCTGGCCGAGCATTTGAATCCTGATGTCCTCGTCGAGTTCATGAATGATTACCTGGGGCGGATGGCGAATGTGGTGCTGGATGAAGGCGGCACGCTGGACAAGTTTGTGGGCGACGAGGTGATGGCGCTCTTTGGCGCGCCGTTCGCGCAGCCAGACCATGCTTTGCGCTCGGTGCAGACTGGACTGGCGATGCAGCAAGCCTTTGCAGAGTTGACGAAGCAATGGGTGGCACGCGGGGTGCAAGTCGGCGGCCTGGGAGTTGGCATCGCCACGGGTGAGTTGATCGCCGGCGAGTTCGGCTGCGAGCAGCGCACCGATTACTCCGTGATTGGCCGCGCGGCCAATCTGGGCGCGCGCATCTGCGCCGGGGCGCACGCTGGTCAGGTGCTCATCAGCCAGGCGACCTATGATCTGGTGAAAGACGGGGTCGAGGTCGAGCCTGTCCCCGGCCAGCATTTCAAAGGCATTGATCACGAGGTGACGGTCTATCACGTCACGCGTCTTTTTAAAATCTGTCTAGCTTCTTGACGGAGAAACCCATGAGCCAATTCTTTGCCAAAGACTGGACGGGCGAGCCATTCAAACTGTTCGGGTCGGCGCATTTGATCGCGCTGGCCGTGGTATTGTTCCTCAATGTTGCCGTCGCCTTTTTATGGCGCCATCCTAGTCCCAGGGCGCGGCGCATCTTTCGTTACACCCTGGCCGGCATTCTCGTCGCGAACGAAACGCTATGGCATATTTGGAATTACACCACCGGCCAGTGGACGATTCAGACCATGCTGCCTCTGCACCTGTGCAGCATCATGGTCTGGCTCAGCGCCTACATGCTGGCTTTCGAGAACTACTCACTCTACGAGTTTGTCTATTTCATGGGAATTGGGGCCGCTATGCAGGCGCTGCTCACGCCGGACGCGGGCCGCTACGGCTTTCCGCATTTTCGATTTTTCCAGACCATCGTTTCGCATGGCGCCATTATTACGGCCGCGGTGTACATGACGGTGATTGAACGCTTCCGCCCGTATTGGAAATCGCTCTTGCGACTGGTGATCGGGCTGAATATCTATATGGTCTTTGTCATGGTCGTGAACAGTTTGATCGGCAGCAATTATTTATTCATCGCGCGCAAGCCGGCTACGGCCAGCTTGATTGATGTGTTGGGGCCGTGGCCTTGGTATATCCTCAGCATTGAAATGATCGGCCTAGTCGTTTGCCTGGTCCTCTACCTGCCGTTTGCCCTCCGCGACTGGCGAGCCAAGGCAGTTGCGGCGAAATGACCCGGTTCCTGTTCACATCTGCGCCATTGCCCACGGCCAGACGAGACATGGAAAGCGCATCGGCTGCCCTCTGATTTATGGCGTCAATCTACCTAGCAACCATTCCTTGCGCTTGAGCGTGGCCTCTTTGCTCATATAGCCATGCAACTCTCGCCACTTGTCCCTTAGTCCATTGGTTACAAGTTAAGGCTTTTCCGCCCTTGTCAAGGGCAACGAGTCAGCTTTTTCGTATGAATTTCGCACTCTCCTGCGACACTTGCTGGGCAGGTGGCTGTGCGATTGGAATGGCTGACAGCATTATGGTAAAGCT
>CAYGWJ010000314.1:0-6792 GCA_964353405.1 uncultured Anaerolineae bacterium | reverse complement strand
CCAAAAAGCGGCAAAACCTAGTGGTTACTGCGGCGGCGTAGAGCGCACGCACGTAGAAATTGTAAAGGTTCAACGCTCTCGACTCGGATCGAGTGCATTTGGCACTCTAAACCTCAGTAGTATACGGAATTTATTCCGTATACACCGCCAACTCCCATTTCCGCAAATGTTCCCCTCGGGAAGAGTAGTCGGAATTCCATCGGCTTTTGTTCATTGTGGGCAGCATAGGCGGAAACGAGTTTTGGTGGTAAAACGCGGCACACGGTCTCAGCTCCGGGGAGTGGAGCCAGTGGTCCATCTGGCGGATGCATGGCAGGTGCCTCCTTGACGTTGGCAGGGGGAAACACAAGCGGCTAAACGACAAACAAAAGTATATCCCCAAAGATGGGTTTGTCAAGAGGTCGGCGGATCAGGCCAAAGAGGATTGCAAAGAGCGCAGGGCCGACCCAACCGATGACAAGCGTTCCCTGCTGCATGATAAAGTCAATGTTGCTTGACCCGACCGGCGTTTCGACGCTTCGCGTGCCACGCGGCGTTGGGCTAGGCGGCACGATCCAGGTCGCCACAGCCGTCGGCGTCGGCGTTTCTTCCAGCGGTTCTTGTTCGTACCACAACACACCGGCAATTTGGACAATAATCTCGCTGTTGGGACACCCGACGCTGTAATTGCGATAGTAGACCGTGTACATGCCCTCGTTCATGTAATCGTACACGGTTGATGCGGCCCAAGATGACCAGCGCGAACAACGCGCCGAGGGTAAAGATGACAACGTCCCTAAAGAGATAGACGAATCCGGTTGTCATTTCGCGGGCGCGCGCTGCGCGGGCAAGACCAGCGGCGGACGGCCCGCTGCGCGTGGTGTGGCGCGGGGGGTGTTGGCGGCTCAAGGCCGACGTGAACGAGCGGCGTGAGCAGCAAGGCACGCAGCGCGGAGACCTGCATCCAATCGCTCGATCAGGCGCGGGCGCGGCACAAGCGCCAAACGCAACGGCGGAAGGTGGAGCTTGGTCATCAGCAGTGGCGCTGGCATTGGCTGCGGAATCCTATCGAGCAATCAGAGCGAGTCCGTACCATCAGGGTGTGACCTTGAGGCCGCGCAGGCTGACGGTGTGCGTTTTTCCGTATTGGCGGCCCATCGTCACGGTCACATCGCCTGTGCTGAGACTATAGACGATTGACCACTGGGTATTCTTTTGCGAGACGCGCTCCAGCAGAGCGATAGCCTCCTGTGTGGTCAGCCGACCTTGGGTTTCGGCGAGTCGTCGGCTGATCGCATCGTATCGCCAACATTGCCCGTCCGCCGATTCGACCGAAGCGCGCAAAAAATTGGTCGCCAGATGCCAGGGCGATTCGTTCGGGATTATGACCAGCTTGCCCTGATAGAACTCGACCAGCGCCGCGCGCCCGGATCGGTCGGCGATCAGGTAATGAATGGGCGGGCCGCCTGCCAAGTCAATGTTGTAGCTTTGCATGATCGTCACAGCCTCGTCCACCGTGCTGGCCCGGTCTAGCATCCGACGAATGACGCCCAGTGAGCCGATGGTGGGCTTGGCCGGGTCGGGACGCATCTGCCCGGGCGGCACGGCCGCCATGCCGACGACCAACCCGCGCTCGTTCATCCCATCGAACGGAATGGATAGCGCGTTCAGCAGCGCACGCCGTTCGGCCAGTGACAGATCGAGCAGCCTGGTGGCTCTATCGCCTGCAAAACCCAGGTAAGCAATGTCAACCATTGAAACCGTGGCATAGCCATCGGGTGGAGCCGTGAACACGAGTAAAGCCGGGCTAAACTCCCAATCAAAGTTGCGGCCATAGAGCAGGTTGCTCGTATCGCCCAGCGCGGCAAAGAGCGAACACGCCCACGCCGAGTCCGTGCTTTGCTCGATCGAGGACATTCGCAGATTGTATGCGCCATAATAGTGCAGCGTGTACAGCGGATAGTCATCCACCTTCGCCAGGCTGGTAAGTGTCCTGACCTCGTCATCCGATAGACCATCCGAGCGGCTGGTGGGTGCGGCGGTCGGCGGGGCTGCGAGTGGAGCCGGTGCATGGGTTGGCGCACTGGCGGGCGTGGTTGAGCTAACGCCACAGGCGACCAGGAGGCACAGCATTGTCGCCAGGCAGACGGTTTTAAAATGTTCCGAGTTGGAGTATGCCATGTTGCTTCCTGGCAAGCTCAGGCTTCTTTGGCGACGACGTTCATCTCGGGCAGCAGGATATAGGGCGCGCAGAAATTCTGATAGACCCACTGCGATTCGCGGCTGACGGCCTGGACGGTCTTGAGCAGGTCATAGACATTGTCGGCGATGGAGACATTCTTGACCCGTCCCACAATCTGACCCTTTTCGATCTTGAACGCCAGGCTGAGCGGATTGGAAAACGCGCCCGAAATAATGTTGCCCTGTCCCAGGCCCAGCACATCCTCGACCAGCAAGCCCTCGTCAATGCCCGCGAGCATGTCGGCCAGGGGTGTATCGCCCGCTCTAAAGATCAGGTTGGTCGGCGCAGGTTCGGGCGGCCTGAACAGACTGCGCGAACCATTGCCGGTGGACTCGACGCCCGACTGGGCCGCCGTCTTGAGGTCATAGAGAAAACCCTTTAGCACACCCTGTTCGATGAGGACATTCCGCCGATGCGGCACCCCCTCGTCGTCATAGGGCGCGCTGCCGAACCGTCCATCGAGCGTGGCATCGTCCACCAACGTGATTTTTTCGTCAAACAGTTTCTGGCCGATTTTGCCTCGCATGGGCGAACTGCCGGTATAGACGTTCTTGCCGTTGATGCCTTCCATCAGCGGCAGGCCGAGCACCAAAGACCCCGAAGGCGAAAGGAGCACTGGCATTCTTCCCGACCGGATGGTCGTGAGCGTTCGCGCCTTGTCGAGCTTGTCGCCCAATCGGCGCACGGGGGCCATATAGTCGTGTTCCCAGACCGTCGTGCCGATCAGGTCAAACAGGATGAGCACATCGTCTCCCTGCACGCGAGCAATTTCCACTTCGATGGACAGGGGCGAGCGAGTGAACGCCACCTGAGCGCTGGCCTGGTTGTGAATAGAGGTCTGTTGAATGCCGCGCTTGAGCGAGACGTTGAGGCGGGCCTCGGGTTCAATGCCGCGTATCAGGTCAATGATCTCTTGCCCGATTTCGACCAAGCGGGCGACCGGCAACTCGGCGATCTTGCTGTCGAAGGCGATGACCTGGGTGGCGGGCCGGGCCGCTGGGAAAGTGAGGGGAATGGCATCGCCATAAGCTGCCGATTCCAGCACGTTGGCCGCCAATTTTTCCATGGCTTTGTCGTCGCTCGAAGCGGAAAAGCCCAGCCGGCCATTCCGGACGACGCGCACGGCGACGCCCTGGGTTTCTTCGACCTGGCTGGCTTTTAGCTGGTTGGCTTCAAAGGTGACCGTGGTGGCTTGGTTGCGCAGGTTGACCACTTCGACCTGTTCGGCCTGGGATTGCAATTGCTTGAGGATGTCCATGTTCTGCTCCTTGCGCCACTTGCGGCGCTGCTCACTGGCCGCCAATGACGACGTTCTGAATGCGGATATGCGGCGATCCAAAAGCCACCGGCAAGGGGAACTGGCCGCCCTTGCCACACCCGCCCGCGTGCAAAATCCACTGAAAGTCATTGCCGATGGCATCAATGTTCATCAACGTGGTGAACAGGTTGCCGGCCAGGATGACGTCTTTGACCATCTCGGCGATTTGGCCGTCGCGGATCATGTAGGCATAGCCGGAACTGAACGAGAAATTTTCCAGCGCCGTTTGCCCGCCGTAAGCATCGCAGGCATACACGCCCAGTTTGATATCCTTGAGCATATCCTCAAAAGACATCGTCCCGTTCTGAATGGCCGTGTTCGTCATGCGGACGATGGGCGCATGGCGATAGTTGATGGCGCGTGCGTTGCCGGTCGGCGGTTCGCCCAGCTTGGCGGCCGTCTCGCGCGAGTGCAGCCGCCCCACCAGAATGCCCTCTTTGATGAGATCGTTGCGCCGCGTCGGCGTGCCTTCGTCATCGTACTTGTGCGTGCCGCGCAGGCCAGAGATGCTCCCATCGTCAAAGACGTTGAGGTGGTCTTGCCCAAAGCGCCGCCCCAGGACCATCATCTCGCGCGCCTGCGGATTTTCGTACACAAAATCTGATTCGGACAGATGCCCAAAGGCTTCGTGGATAAACACGCCCGCCAGCACCGGATCGAGCACAACGGGATATTGGCCGCCGACGACGGTCGGGGCGCCGAGCAATTCGACGGCGTGGCGCGCGGCCTTGCGGGCCATTTCTTCCTGACCCTGCACAAACTCGAACCCGAAAGGCCCGGCGCGAGTCTCATAGGCCGTCTGCACGTTGTCGCCTTCGCGCGCAATGGCCGCGCATACTACAGCCACCGAAGGACGCTCTTCTTCGATGGTCGTCCCTTCCGAAGAAGCCAACGTGATGCGGCTGAAACTGTCGCTGTAGCCGCATTGTGTATCAATGATCTTGTCGCTATAGCCCAGCATGATGTGGTTGTAGGCTTCGGCCAGCGACTTTTTCTCGGCCATCGAAATGCCGCGATAATCGCGTTGCAGGCTCACGCTGATGCTATCTTCCGTCACGGGGACGGGCGCCAGTTCGATCGGCTCGGCGCTCCGGGCGACCCGTGCGCATTGGTAGGCCTGGTCAACTTTGCTCGACAGATCGTCCAGGTTGTTGAACGTAGCGACACCCCAGCCGTTCTTTTTGACTAGGCAGCGGACGATACCGCCTTTATCAATCACGGCGCTGGCGGTCTCCAGGTCTTGGCCGCGATACGCGATGCGTGTGGATTCTTGTTCCTCGAGGCGGATTTCGACGTAATCCGCCTGGCTGTGCTCGAGTGCAGCCTGAATCTTGTCTCGCATGAGATTGCCTCCTTTAGGGCGAATTCCACTTGGATTTACGATCTGGAATCAAGGCTTTAGCCGGATCCGCCTAGAGCGGTTTCCTGATCAGTGTACGGGATGGCTGCTCACGGCGGATTGCCAAATCCGCCGCTGGATTTGGCAATCCAGCGGGAGCATGCCGTACATGCAACTGGAATTCGCTCTAAAGGCTCGACTCCGGAAGGTCGTAAATGAAACTGAAATCGCTATAGATCATGGTTGCATGGCTGTGGGACTCTATCCAGGAACCATTGTACATCCATTTGCTTTCAACAATCAAGCCGAAATCCCCCAGGCCCTCGATCTACAACCTGGGGGATTCGGTCAGCCCTCTGCGGGCAGTACAGTCCGCGAATGTCGCACTAGCCGGCAGTTGGTGCAGCTTCCAGTCCGGACGTCTCGCGCAGGGCGCGCAGCTCACGATACGTCAGCGTCCATGTGCTGGACAAAAAGGTTTCCTTCAGCCCGTCCAGGAACGTCAGCGGAATCGCCAGCATCAGGATAAAGAGCACACCGGCCGCCGCGCCCGCGACGATCCAGGCGGCGGCCTCGCTCAAGGCCAGCCCCGTCAGCCCGCGCACCGCCAGCAGCAAACCTCCGCCCAGCAGCACGCCCACGACGATCAGCAGGATGACGACTGGAGCGATCGCAATCGGCCAGCCGATGTGCACGCCCGCCACGATCAGCCACATCACTCCAACGTCCTTCAGATTGCGCCGGAGCATGGTGTAACCGTGACGAACCGATGCTGTTACCCCCAGTCCTTCCAGCGCGCACACTCGGCGAGCAAAGAGCTTGATGAGGTTCAGCGCGACGGCGGCGACGATGATGGCCAGCAGCGCCAGAAAGCCCAGCCCAATCGCGGCGACCGTGCCGATCACGCCGGCGGTGGTGCTCTTGGTCGTCCACAACAGTAGTGGAGCCAGCGCCACCAGGAACAGCAGCAAGGCGGCGAAGGCGGCTGGCAGGTCAATCAGGAGGTCAATCAGCCAGAGCCGCCAGGCCGTGCGCGACCAACCCAGGCGGAATCCCTGCCGCACGGTGAGTTGCTCGCCCGAGTCCTCATGCTGATTGACCATACGGATCAGCGCCGTCTCGCTCACATAGCGCGCCACCGCGGCCACGACGATCAGCACGACGACCACACAGGCCAGCCCAATGCCAACGGCGATGAGCGTATCCCGCACCTGAGGCGTAAGCCCTTCCGCCAAGTTTGGCGCCTTGAAGGAAGGCCAGTCGGGTGGAAGCGGAAAGTTAGGGTAGGGCTGACTGGTATTTCTGTTGCCACTATTGCCGCGCCATGTGAGTACATTTCCTCCCGAAGCGGTGGTCAGCGCCAGGACGATGCCAAAGACCCACAACGCGCGATTGTGCCAGAGCAGACGCCAGGCTTGCTTCAAAACTCGTACGTGTTCCATTGTGTTTCCCCTTTCTGTCCGAATAGCGTTGTTATGCTGTGTTGCTATTCTGCCTTGTTAACGCATTTGCCGCCTAGACTATTCGGACAGATTCGGCGCCCATCAAATGCTTTCTTCCAAAGCAGCCTGGGGCCGATGGTGTTGGCGCACCCACCAGGTCGCCAGCCAACTCCAATACAGCAGACCGATCACGGCCATCAGCCCCAGGTACAACACGCTACCCCAATTGATGGGGAGCACGCTGCCCAGGGTTGGCAGTCCGATCGGCGCCAGATCGTTCAAGCCAGTCCCCAAACCGTCGAACCATGCCGCGCTCTGCCGGGCCGGCTCGCCTCCCAGGCGCAGCGCAAGCATCACGATCCCCGTCACGATAAAGACAGCTTGAAGAACCGCGTACGCGCCGAACAGACCCACCGGGGTCAGCCGCCAGCCAATGCTTGCCGCCCGATACCAGAGCGGATGCGCTTGATAG
>CAYGWJ010000313.1:0-2865 GCA_964353405.1 uncultured Anaerolineae bacterium | reverse complement strand
TGACGTGGACGTGCTGTTGCTCGACAAGACCGGCACGATCACGCTCGGCAACCGCCAGGCCACAGCGTTCATACCGTCCGATGGGGTGAGCGACAAGCAATTGGCTGATGCGGCCCAACTGGCGTCACTTTCGGACGAGACACCCGAGGGCCGGTCTATTGTGGTGCTGGCGAAGGAAAAGTATGGTCTGCGCGAGCGCGACATTGAAGCGATGCACGCGACGTTTGTCCCGTTCAGTGCACAGACGCGCATGAGCGGCGTCAACCTGGATGGGCGGCGAATTCGCAAAGGCGCTGCCGATGCCATCGAGCGCTACGTGAATAGTCAAGGCGGGCAGCTCTCACCGACAGTACGAACGACCGTCGAGATTATCGCCAAGCAAGGCAGCACGCCCTTGGTGGTGGCTGAGGGCACTCTGGTGCTCGGGGTGATTCAACTCAAAGACATTGTCAAGGGCGGCATCAAAGAGCGCTTTGCGGAGCTCAGGCGTATGGGCATCAAGACTGTGATGATCACGGGCGACAACCCACTGACGGCAGCGTCCATCGCCGCCGAGGCAGGCGTGGATGATTTCTTGGCGCAGGCCACGCCCGAAACCAAGCTCAAGCTGATCCGCGACTATCAAACCGGTGGGCGGCTGGTCGCCATGACGGGCGACGGCACAAACGACGCACCCGCGCTGGCGCAAGCCGATGTTGCCGTAGCGATGAACACGGGCACCCAAGCCGCCAAAGAAGCGGGCAACATCGTTGACCTGGATTCGAACCCGACCAAACTGATCGAGGTCGTGGAGATCGGCAAGCAACTGCTGATGACGCGCGGCGCGCTGACGACGTTCAGCATCGCGAACGATATAAGCAAATACTTTGCCATCATCCCGGCAGCTTTTGCCAGCACCTATCCGGCGATGAAGGTGCTCAACGTCATGGGGCTGGCTACGCCTTCAAGTGCGATTCTGTCGGCCGTGATCTTTAACGCGCTCATCATCATCATCCTCATCCCGCTGGCGTTGCGCGGCGTGCGCTATCGCCCCATCGGCGCGGCGGCGCTGTTGCGAGAGAATTTACTCATCTATGGTTTGGGTGGGCTGGTCGCGCCGTTCATCGGCATCAAGTTGATTGACCTGCTCCTGGTGGCATTTCACCTGGTCTAGTGAAGGAGGTGTCCTGTGAAGCGAATCCCTTTGTCTTTCTCGCTTGAAATGTTTTCCCAGTCGGCGCTGGCCGTGCTATCGGTCGCAGCGACGACGGCCGTGCTGTGGCTTATCGGGCGTGACACGCTCGGCGAGGCTGTCATTGCGCTGTTGTACCTGGTGCCTATCGGGTGGAGCGCTTCTCGTTGGGGACAAGGCCCCGGTCTCGTCGCGGCGGTGGTGGCAGCGCTGGCTTTTGATTTCTTTTTCATTCCGCCGTTTTACACCTTCGCGGTTGGCCGGCTGGAAGGCTGGCTGGTGCTGGCGATCTTTTTGGTCGTCGCCGTCGTCATCGTGGGCCGCATCCAGTCCGCACTATCCAAAGCGCGAGCCAGTCAGCGCGACGCCATTTTCATGTATGAGATGAGTGCGGCGCTCGCCGGTCTGCGCACGCAGGGAGCTGTCGCCCATACTCTGGCCCGGCAATTGCAGCAGATGTTTCAGGCCTCGTTGGTAAAGGTCATCATCCAGTCGGAAGGGCAAGCGCCGAGCGCCATTGCCAGCGAGCCACGCGATGGCGTGGGCAAAGGCCGACCCGATCTCGTCCTGCCGATCTTGAACGCGTGGGGACTGGTGGGTGAGATCCAGTTGTGGCACGGCTACCTGCTACTACCGCCAGAAGAGAGTCGCCTGCTCCAGAATTTCGCATCGCAGGCTGCGCAGGCGCTGGAACGCACGCGGCTGGCCGAAGCCGAAAATCACATCAAGGCTATGACGCCGATCGCGAATGTGAAATAGAGGGTAGCTATGCTGGCTCAACTTAGACCTGCGATTGTCTTGTTTGCGTTGCTCGCGATTCTGACCGGGCTGGTTTACCCCTTGGTCATCACGGGCGTGGCCCAGGCCGTGTTTCCACGGCAGGCCAACGGCAGCCTGATCTATCGGGACGGCCAGCCGATCGGCTCGGTCCTCATCGGCCAGCCGTTTGATGACCTAAAGTATTTTTGGGGCCGGCTTTCGGCGACGTCGCCGTTTCCGTACAACGCGGCTGCGTCTTCCGGCTCAAACTTTGGCCCGCTCAGTTCGGCGTTGACGGACGCGGTCAAGGCGCGCATCAATGCGCTCAAAGCCGCCGACCTCTCGCTTGCGCTCCAGAACAACCCGTCTATCCCGGTGGACTTGGTAACGGCCTCTGCGAGCGGACTCGATCCGCACATCAGCGTCGCAGCGGCGCTCTACCAGGTTCCACGCGTGGCGCGTGCGCGCGGCCTGAGCGAGGATCAAGTTCGGGCGCTGGTTACGCAGTTCACCGAAGGCCGCCAATTCGGAATCTTGGGCGAGCCGCGCATCAACGTCCTCAAACTCAATCTTGCATTGGAAGAATGGAAGTGATGGAATGAAGCACTGTCAGAAGAACGTCAACGCCCGAATCCCGCGAACTGCCCTGGATAACAGAGAACCCGTATTTCCAGAGTGGAACAGATTATTGGGACTAGAGGCCGCCGCAAACCTATCCGTGCGGTGTAAGCGGCGGGGGCGACCCTTACATGCCGTGCGTGCGAATCCGGCGGTTTGGCGAGTTGCGGCAAAGGTTCTATAACCTGGACAGCGGTACATTGGGCCATTTTGGCGCGAATTATATGCAGTGAATTTTCTTGACAATTCTGCCGAGGCTGGCATGATGGTGCGTATTTCGATGAAGGAGTGCCATCATGCCTCGGCGCAAGATTGAG
>CAYGWJ010000312.1:0-5005 GCA_964353405.1 uncultured Anaerolineae bacterium | reverse complement strand
CCGCTCTACCTTGTCGGCTCGGGGCAGGCATCCGACGTGGCGCTGCACGATCGTGACGACCTCACGGCGATTCGCGCGGCGCAGATCGCTTCGCAGCGGGCCTATGAGATGGCAGGCGTCAAAGCATCCGACATTCGCATTGCCGAAGTCCACGACTGTTTCACCGTCGCCGAAGTCATCGCCACCGAAGACCTGGGTTTTTTCAAACCAGGCGAAGGCTTCAGGATGGCTGAAGATGGTGTGACCGCGCGCGAGGGCGCAAGGCCGGTCAACACATCGGGCGGGCTAAAATCGAAGGGCCATCCCGTGGGCGCATCGGGCGTGGCGCAGGCGGTCGAGATTTGGAAGCAGATGCGCGGTCAAGCCGGCGAGCGTCAGATCAAGGGCGACATCCCCTTGGCGCTCACGCATAACGTCGGCGCGACCGGCTCCACTTGCGTCGTGCACATCTACGAGCGGAGATAGAGACTCTATCTTCATGGGAGACAAATGATGGCTACGTTACCTTTCACGGCTGCATCGTTCAACCGGTTCCTCAACGAAAAGAAACTGATGGCCTCGCGCTGCCCGCAGTGTGACGCGCTCTACCTGCCGCCGCGCGCCATCTGTCCCAGATGTCACGGCGATCAACTCGAATGGGTCGAGACAGCGGGCAAAGGCAAACTGGCTGCGTTCACGTCCATCTACGTCGGCCCGACGACCATGATCGCCGAAGGCTTTGACCGCAATAACCCCTACGTCACCGGCATCGTCGAGTTGGATGAGGGCGTCAAGATCAGCGCGCGCATCCTGGGTCTAGATGCCAAGAACCCGGCCACCATCAAGATCGGCACACCCATGACCGTTGAATTCTTGGAGCGCGGCGAAGGGGAAAAGAAGCAGACTTTTCTGGCGTTTACGGTGAAATGATGTGGACACGCTACAAGCTCTAACCAACCGTCACGCAGGGAGGAAGCATGTACACATTTGACTGGCTTGCCAAGCAGGCTGACCTTCGCCCGGACAAGATAGCGCTGGTTGACGCGGCCACGAATCGCCGCTACTCCTACACTGAATTTCATCTGCGCGCCAGCCGCCTGGCCGAGTTCTTGCGCGACGAGTGGCGAGTTCAGCCCGGCGAGCGTGTGGCGTTGCTCGCCCAGAATTCTTTAGATTATTTCGAGATATTGTGGGGCTGCGCCAAAGCCGGCGTTATTCTGGTCTGCCTGAACTGGCGGCTGGCCGTGCCTGAACTCGAGTTCATCATGCGCGATTCGACACCCGTTGCGCTGATCTATGACCCGCCGTTTGGCGAGGCCGCCCAGGCGCTCGCTCTGCGGGAAAAACTCGATCTGTCGCGTGTGATGACGCTGGCGAGCGCCCCCCCCGAAGGCGAATGGGCTTATGAAACTGCGCTGGCTCACGCTTCCGGCCAGCCCATCGTCATGTCGCCGCGCAGCTTGAACGATGTCTGGCACATTCTCTACACGGCCGGCACCACCGGACGGCCCAAGGGTGTGGCGCAGACCTTTGGCATGGTGTTGTACAACGCGCTCAACATTGGTCTGCCTATTGATCTGACCTCCCAGGATGTCACTCTCAACTTGTTGCCGTGCTTCCACACCGGTGGGCTAAACATGTATCCCAACCCGACGTTTCACGTAGGCGGCACGGCCATCATTCAGCGCAGTTTTGAGCCGAGTGAGACGCTGCGCCTGCTCTCGACCGAGGCGACGGCGTTTTTTGGTGTATCGGCGGTCTACTTGTTTCTCAGTCAACACCCTGATTTTGACAAGACCGATTTTTCTCGGATGCGTTCGTGGGCGTGCGGCGGCTCACCCATCCCAACCAGCTTGCTGGAACTTTACCGCAAGCGCGGCATCCACATCCAGTTCGGTTTTGGCATGACCGAGACCGGCCCCACGGTATTCATCATCGAAAAAGATCATCCCGCCAGCAAGACCGGCTCGGTCGGCAAGCCACAATTGCACGTGGACGTGCGCATCGTGGATCGCGAAGGCAAGGATGTGCCGCCCGGCGAACGGGGCGAGCTGCTCATCAAAGGGCCGGGCGTCACGCCGGGCTACTGGCAGCAACCCGAGGTCACGGCGAAAGCTATCGTGGATGGCTGGCTACATTCGGGCGATGTCGCCACGAGGGATGCGGATGGTTATTACTACATTGTGGATCGTGTGAAGGACATGTACATCTCTGGCGGCGAAAACGTCTACCCCGCCGAAGTGGAGAACGTGATCTTTCAATTGCCGCAGGTGGCCGAAGTTGCCGTCATCGGCATCCCGGACGAAAAATGGGGCGAGGTCGGGCGAGCGATTGTCGTGGTCAAGCCTGGGCAGACGCTCGCCGAGCCACACGTGATCGAGTTTTGCCGCGCCAACCTCGCTCGTTACAAGACGCCCAAATCGGTCGTGTTCGTGGACAAGCTCCCGCGCAATCCGGCGGGCAAGGTGGTCAAGGGCGAGCTGCGGGACAAGCACGGCAAGGAGTGGTCAGTGGTTAGTGGATAGTGATCACTTGAACGCGAAGAGAGGGTTGCGGCAAGAGGTACGGCAAAATGGAACTAGAGGTGGGCCAGGCGATGATATCCAAACGGGTCTTTGCCCAAAGCGATTTCGATCGCTTTGCGGCGCTGAGCGGCGACGACAATCCGATTCACGTTGATGCAGAATTCTCTGCGCGGACGCACTTTGGAAGAACGGTGGCGCATGGCATGTTGTTGTATGCCACCCTCTGCGGTGTGCTGGACTCACGGTGGCCGGGTGCGCGGCAGATCGAGCAGGAGCTTGTGTTCCCCAATCCAACGTATGTGGACGAACAAGTGACTGTGTGCCTGGAGGTCACGCAAGTTCGAGCAGAGCAACAACTGGCCTGGCTCAATACCACCCTCGTCAAAGCAGATGGGACAGTGGGATGTGAGGGAAAGACAGTGGTTCAATTGCCGGAGGAAGAATGAAAGGCTTGGCAATCGGCCAGAAGGCTTCCGATACAAGAACCTTTACTGAGCAAGACCTGACCGAATACCAGGCGCTCGCGGGCGTAAAGTCCGCCCAGAGCGACATCGTTCCTGGCCCTCTCCTGGGCGGCATGTTCTCGTGCCTGCTTGGAACCCGGCTGCCCGGACGCGGGACAAACTGGCTCAAGCAAAAGTTCGCCTTTCCTGCCCCGGCTCATGTCGGCGACGAGATTACGGCTACCGTGGAAATCATCCGCTTGCGGCCAGAAAAAGACCTGGTGAATCTGCGCACCGTCTGCGCCAATCCTGCGGGCGTTATCGTCTGCGAAGGGGAAGCGCTGGTGCTGGTAAAGGATCTGGAGTAGTGCAATGCCGAAAACTCGAGCTAACGGAATTGAACTATACTATGAGCTGCACGGCCCCGAGGCCACCCCGGTGCTGGTGCTCAACAACGGCGTGATCATGAACGCGGCCACCAGTTGGGTCTTTCAAACGGCGACCCTATCCAAACACTATCGTCTTTTGCAGTACGATTGTCGGGGGCAGGGACAATCTGACCATCCAGAAGGCCCGTACACCATGGAGCTGCACGCCGATGATCTGGCAGCGCTGATGGGTGCGCTGGGGATCGAGCAAGCTCATGTTGCCGGAATCTCGTACGGGGGCGAGGTCGCTCAAGCGTTTGCCTTAAAGTATCCCGCCAGGGTTCGCAGTCTAATTCTGGCAGACACCGTCAGCGAGGTGGGTCCAGAGCTGCGCATTGTGGTCGAGAGCTGGATAGACCCGGCTCGCTCGGCGGATGCGATGGGCTTTTTCAACGCCACCGTGCCGTGGAATTTCTCGCCCCAGTTCATCCGCGCAAATCCTGCGCTGCTGGAAGATGCCAAGAAGCGCTACGCTCTGCTGGATTTCCCGGCGGTCGTCCGATTGTGCGAGTGTTTCCTGGGTGTGAACTTTACCGAACGCTTGAGAGAGATAAAAGTGCCCACGTGTATCCTGGTTGGAGATCAAGATCTCATCAAAGGCCCCGCCTACGCCGAGATTCTGCACCGGGGCATTCCGCACGCCGAACTGCACATTGTGCGGGAATCTGGCCATGCCACATGCTGGGAGCGAGCCATCGAGTTCAACACGATCATCCTGGGTTTCCTGGCCCAGCACAGTGGTTAGGGGATAGTGGTCAGTGGACAGTGGTTAGTGGATAGTGGTCAGTGGGCAGTCCGACTATTAGCCACTAGACACTACCCACTAGACACAGCGGAAAGGAGGTGCCATTACAGCGAGGGAGACGGTTGTGTTGGAGCAGGGACGAACTAGGCTTCGCTCCTGCGGTTTATCAAATGAAACATCCCAATCAATGAGGAGGAGTTTTAAAATGAGAACCATTCGCCTGTTTACGTTGTTGGTCATCGTGGCATTCGTGGCGGCTGCCTGCGCACCGGCGGCAACCCCTGCGCCGACTCAGCCGCCAGCCAAGGTCGAGCCGACCAAGCCCCCGGCGGTGGAGCCGACCAAGGCTCCTGCCGCGGCGGGACTAAAGTGCGACAAGCCGATCAAGATCGGCCTGATCACCGACAAGTCAGGTGCGTTGGCCGTCTACGGGGCCATGGCCGAGCGCAGCTTTTTGCTGGGCATGGAGTACGTCACGGGCGCGCCCGGCAAGGACAATGTCTTCAAGCTAGGCGACTGTGAGATCCAGATCATCATCGCCGACGACAAGGGCGTTGTGGACACCACGGCCACGGTCGCGCGCGAATTGATCGAGGTCAAGCAGGTTAATCTCTTGGTCGGGACGGTGAGCTCGGGCGGCACGGCGACGCTGCAAGGCATCGCGCGAGACAACAAAAAGGTGCTCATCGTCGCCCCGGCGGCTGCCAACGACATCACTGGCAAAGATTTCAACGAGTACACCTGCCGCACCAGCCGCAACAACTACCAGGATTTCATCAACCTGTGCCAGTACCTGACGACCAAGTACAAGAAATTCGTCCAGATTGCGCCGGACTATTCGTTTGGTCGAGGCGGGGCGGCTTCGGCGCGAGACGCCTGCACCAA
>CAYGWJ010000311.1:0-19672 GCA_964353405.1 uncultured Anaerolineae bacterium | reverse complement strand
AACAAAGGCGAGCCGGGCATGGAACGCTGGCTGGGCTGGGGCGTCATCGCCAACAATCTTGCCGTCATTGCACAAAAGCTGGCACGTCGGCATCGCTCAAGGACGGCGAACACGTGAATAGGGTTTCCCAACAGAAACTAGGTAGGGTCAACCTCAAAAGTCCCTTGAAGAGGATGAACCGCAATGGGTGACGAGAAAAACCCTGGCGGACACTGGCGTGGGTGCAGGGCGCACCTGACGGGCGCAGAGGTGGCACCTAGAGCGAATTCCAGTTGCATGTACGGCATGCTCCCGCTGGATTGCCAAATCCAGCGGCGGATTTGGCAATCCGCCGTGAGCAGCCATCCCGTACACTGATCAGGAAACCGCTCTAAGCTAGACAGAAAGGGCAACGTCGTGAACGTGGGAAGCTTGCCACATCGTCCCGCGTGGGACTGGGCTAGCTGCGGCTGAAGTATGTGGCGAGTGGCAGCGTAGCCGTAGTAGTCGGAGCGCGAGAAAGTCGCGTACAGGGCGAAGGGCTACGTCCAGTCACGAACGTCGTCAAGATTTGCTGGAGGCCTAAAATGTATGGCCGTTGAGAGCGAATCCTGCGGCGATACCTGCAAAGGTGAAGTGATTGGAAGCGCCCGATAACGGGAAACTGTTACGTCGGGTGCAGCGGGGGGCATGGGAGGCTACACAGTTCGGCTGTGCGCTCCCGTGCCCACCCAATCTACCTCATGTCCGGCCGAAGGTGAAGTAGCGGCGGGGGAAGGGATTCCTCTACCGACTATAACCGTTAGAAGGCGCACCGTCGCATCAGTCAACGAGTCTACCAAGACCACGAACTCACAGGAAAGGAGTCAAAGACATGCAACATTCAACTAGTTTGCGAAAAAAGCAGGTACAGTTAGGACTGCTGGCTTCAAGTACATTGCTCTTGACTGCCACATTATTGATTACATTGGGTGGCGTGGGTAAGCGCACCGTCCAAGCACAAGGCATGATTTATCAGCTACCTGACCTTCAAGCCCAACAGTCTGTAGTACATCAATGGATTACTGAGACTGTAGATACTGATGGCGGTTGGGGGCCCTCAGTCGCTCTTGACCAACATCAGAAGCCGCATATTGCCTATCAATGTGCGCCCGGTACGTGCTATGCAGTGACAAGTGATACGCAATGGGTAACGAGCACAGTAGACTCTTATGGTGGAGAAACAAGCCTCGTATTGGATACATCAGGCTACCCACACATCAGTTTTGGCAATGGCATATTGAAGTATGCCGACTTCAATGGCACAAGTTGGACAGTAACGACCATTGAAGGGTATACTGGCAATGGACTAGGACGCAACTCCGCTTTAGCTCTGGATGTGGCCGGGCATCCACACATTACCTATTATGGCCCACAACCCCAAAGCTCGGTTCCGACTTACTTTCGCCATGCCTACTATGACGGCAGTCAGTGGTTCACGCAGACAGTCGCCGGTATCGCATATGGAAATGGGGCTGGCGTGTCATACGGCCTGCTGATAGATTCAGAGGGACATTTGCACACTCTCTACGATGGCACAGGTGTTACATATGCTTATTTGGATGGTAGCACCTGGCACACTCAGACCATTGCATCTGGATTTGGCGGCTCGCTTGCTTTGGCATCGGATGGAAGTCCACATGCTAGTTTCATCTCCTATCCCTCCGACAGTAGCGATTGGTATCACCTCAAATATGCTTCGTACACCGGCTCAGGATGGACAGTTCAAGAAGTCACACGTATTATGACTCAGACTGTTATGAACATACTTTCACCATCAGGATTCGTGAAGCCAGGTGCCACTTCTCTAAAGTTTGACAGCTTGGGCGTGCCACACATTGCTTTCTACAATGATACGTACGATGCTGGATTCCTACGCTATGCATATCTTGAGGGTTCGACGTGGGTTGTTGAGACAGTGGACACTCAAGGAGTCCCTGGATGGGCTCGACTATCGTTAGCACTCGACCCATCTGGTTATCCTCGCATAGCTTATCTCAGTGATTATAGTGACCGTAAACTACGCTATGCGTACATGCAGCGTCCCATCGCTGAGGTAGCGCCAAGTGCAGGGGCGACCTTGACGCACACTGGCACTCAATCTCTCCACACGACCATTCAGATTCCAAGTGGTGCAGTAACAGAGACAACAGAATTGGTTTTTACAGAACGGGACTATGCCCACAGTTCCCCGGCGGGATATGCCTTTGCGGGGCAAGGGTTCCAGATTGAAGCGTACCGCAGTGATGGAGTACATATTCCCAACTATATCTTCACCAAGCCTATCACCATCACAGTAGAGTACTCTAACGCAGACATAGCAATTATATCTGACGAGAATACTTTGGAGTTGCGTTACTGGAATGGTAATACTTGGAGTGTCAACGGCATCACCATCATTGAGCGCGATGCAAACAATAACCGACTCGTAGCTACGGTAACACATTTGTCTCAGTTCGCAATGTTTGGAGAAACACACCAGATATACCTACCACTTGTTTTGAGGAATTTCGGAATGTAGGAATACGGTCAAAGAGCGCAAGTTATGGTCGGGGCGACAGTCGCCTGCCGCCCCGCCACTTCCGAATGACCAGCCATGACTGCACCTTTGGACACACGTGGTCCTGGCGGGCGGCACTTGGGGGCCGACGCGCGCGCGTTTGACAGCGTCCCCCTACCCCGCTATAATCTTCCGCATGGCACTCAGACAAAAACTCCAAGACGATCTCAAAGTCGCGATGAAACAAGGCAGCAAGCGCAAGCTGGCCGCGCTGCGCTTGACACTCGCCTCGATCAAGTTTGCCGAAACGGCGGAAACACGCGCCACTCGTGGCGATCTGACTGATGAAGAGGTGACCGCGCTCTTGCAGACGGAGGTCAAACGCAGGCGCGACACAATTGCAGAGCTGGAAAAGGTCGGGCGGCCTGAAATGCTGGCCGATGAAAAGGCCGAACTTTTGGCCTTGATGGAATACCTGCCTCAGCAATTGACGCGCGAGCAAGTGGCTGAGGCGGCGCGCGCTGTCATCGCCGCAACCGGCGCAACCGGCCCGGCTCAGACCGGCGTCGTGATGAAGCAACTCATGGCGCAACTCAAAAGCCAGGCCGATGGCAAAATGGTGAGCCAAGTGGTGCGCGAATTGCTGTCCACGTAATCCCTGTCGCCGCGCGATGCCGTGGCCGCTGAAACGCTGATGAATTCTTCCGAGGGAGCCACCGGCTCCCTCATTGCATTGTATGGATATAGAGTCCGGACCTCCTAACCCTTTCCGGATGGCTTGGCGCGCCACGCGCGTGTGGCTCGTCGGCGTGGCGTTCACGGCCGCCCTCGCCGCCGTCTTGATCTGGCAGGCCGCGCCCGGCGATCGGGTCACCTTTGAAGCCGGCGACGTCGCCACGCGCGACGTGCGCAGTCCGCGCCGCGACACGTTTGTGAGCGAGCTGCTCACTGAAGACGCACGCAAAAGGGCCGAGGGCAACGTCCTGCCGGTCTTTGCCCCGCCCGATGCTCGCGTCGCCCGCCAGCAAATTGCGTATGCCCGCGCCGTAGCCGATTTCATCCGCGTCGTCCGCACTGACCCTTACGCCACCCCCGCTCAAAAGCAAGCGGCGTTGTCCGCCCTCGAGGGCGTTTCGGTTTCTCCCCAGCAGGCAGAGCGCATCATCTCTTTTCGGGACGAGGCCTGGGCCAAGACCGAAACCGAAATGCTCAACGTGCTCGACCTGGCGATGCGCGGCGAAATCCGCGAAAGCAGTGTTGCGCAGGTTCGCTTTCGCATCCCGGCCATGGTGAGCGTAGATTTGACCGAAGAGCAGGCCGCCATCGCCGGCTCATTGGCGCAACAGTTCATCGCGCCCAACACATTTCTGGATTCAGACACGACTGACGCCGCGCGCGCCAAAGCGCGCCAGGCCGTCGAGCCGGTCTCGCGCTCTTACAGCGCCGGACAGATCATTGTGCGCGAAGGGCAGATCGTCTCCGCACTGGATGTGGAAGCGCTCGACACCTTTGGCCTGCGTCAGCCAAAGGACGAACGGGGCGATTGGCTGAGCGCCATCCTGCACGCCAGCGTGGTCACGCTGCTGCTAGGAATGTACCTGGGGCGTTTCGAGGCGTCCACCTGGATGCGCCCACGCAAGCTAGCACTGCTGGCCATGCTGATTTTGCTGTTCGTCCTCACCGCCAAAGGCATGATCACAGGCCGCACCGTTCTGCCCTATCTTTTCCCGGCGGCGGCGCTGCCCATCCTCTTGACCGTGCTGGCCGGGCCGAGCCTGGCTGTGCTGGTCGCCGCCGTGATGGGCAGCCTGGTCGGCGTGATCAGTCATGGCTCGCTCGAGCTGGCGGCGTATTCTGTCTGCGGAGGATTGATGGCTGTTCTGGCGCTCGGGCGCGTCGAGCGATTGAGCGCCTACTTTCGAGCGGGCCTGTACGTGGCGCTGGTCAACGTGGCCGTCGTCCTGGCGTTCCGGTTGTCCTCCGGCTTGACCGACCTGTTTGGCCTCTTGACGCTCATCATCGCCGGCATCGCCAACGGCGGTGTGGCGGCCAGCCTGTCCGTCGGCGGACTCTTCCTCATCGGCAATCTCTTTGACGTGACGACGACGCTGCAACTGTTGGAACTCTCGCGCCCCAATCATCCGCTGCTGCAACTACTCTTGATGAAAGCGCCCGGCACGTATCATCACACGCTTATGGTTTCCAACCTGGCCGAGCAGGCTGCCGAGCGCATCGGAGCGAATGCGCTGCTCGTGCGTGTAGGCGCGTTCTATCACGACGTCGGCAAGACGGCGCGGCCCTACATGTTCGTCGAAAATCAAGTCGAAGGCAGTAACGTCCACGAAAAGCTTGACCCACACACCAGCGGCGAAATCATCACGCGCCACGTTCAGGATGGCCTGGACTTGGCCAAACGCTACCGGTTGCCCAGCAGCATTCGCGCGTTCATCCCCGAACATCACGGCACCATGCGCGCCGGCTTTCTCTATCACAAGGCCGTTCAGCAGGCCGGAGGCGATGCCTCCAAAGTAGACGAGCACGCCTTTCGTTATCCCGGCCCCAAGCCGCAGAGCAAAGAAACGGCGATACTGATGCTAGCCGATGGCTGCGAAGCCGCCGTGCGCGCCGCGCGCCCGAGGTCGGAAAAAGAGTTGAGCGAGATTGTTCGCAAAGTGATCAGCGACCGCATCGCATGCAACCAGCTGAACGAGTGCCCGCTGACCCTGCGTGACCTCGACGCGATCCGCGAGTCGTTCACGCTGACATTGCAGGGCGTGTTTCATCCGAGGATTCAATACCCGGAGATGAGCGAGGGGGCAGCCGACAGCGAGGGCAGCCGCCGCTCGTCACCGAGTCCGTAAGGCGTGTTCGTATCTTGAACGGAAGACGTGATCTGCAACACGCAACAAAGGAGACCGCCATGACAAAAATCCACCTCCGGGCCGGGGCCTATCGCCAGCAGATTGACGTGCGCAGACTGCGCCAAGCAGCCGTCAAGACTCTGGCGCACGAACACATCGAGGGCGATGCCGAACTGACGATTGCCATCACAGACGATGATGAAATCCACGCGCTCAATCGTAAGCATCGCGGGGTGGACGCGCCGACGGACGTTCTGTCGTTCGCCGAAACCACGACCGGAGGGCCCTTCATCGCCGCGCCGGGCGAACCCGCCTATCGGGGCGATGTGGTCATTTCGTTTCCGCGCGCCGTGGCGCAAGCCCGGATCGGCGGGCATCCGGTCGCCGGCGAATTGACCTTGTTGGTCATCCATGGTGTCCTGCACCTGTTGGGTCACGACCACGCCAAGGCGCGTGAGAAGCGCAAGATGTGGGCAGCGCAAGAAGAAATTCTGCGCGACTTGGGTGTGCAGATCAAGATCAACGCAGCATGATGCCAGGCGCACCCTCGAACCGACACAGCCCATCCCGCATCGCGAGTTTTCGCTACGCCTTCAGCGGGATGCGGCACATGCTCAGCACGCAGCCCAACGCCCGCATCCACGCGATCGCCGCCGTATGCGCCGTGGCGCTGGGCGTATGGCTGGGATTGAGCAGGGCCGAGTGGGCCATCCTCGCGCTGACGATCGGGTTCGTGTGGACAGCCGAGTTCATCAACACGGCGCTGGAAGCCATGGTTGACCTCGCCAGCCCCGGCCTTCACCCGCTGGCAAAAGTGAGCAAAGACGTCAGCGCAGCGGCGGTCTTCGTCAGCGCTCTCATAGCCGTTGTCGTCGGGCTGTTGATCTTGGGGCCGCCCTTGTGGGCCAGGGTGTTGGGCGGCTGAATCCTGTTGGGTCAGGATTGGGTCAGATGCACTTGCATCTTATCCGCCCCCAGACTATAATTCACCTCGTCGCAGCCCTACACGCCGGGATTCAGGCATCAGCTTATGCATCCGTCCAAACAGCTCTTCCAACTTCAAACGCTCGATCAGGAACGCGATGCCAAATACCGCCGGCTAAAGGTCGTCATCGCTGCGCTGGCCGAGCCAGAGGCGCTGCGAGTGGCGGCGGAAGCTGTCAGCCCCGCGCGGGCTGACGTTGCGAACGCCCGCACCCGCCGCCAAGACCTGGAATTAAAAGTCAAGACACTCGAGGCCAAGATGGCTTTGGTCGAAGAGCGGCTGTATAGCGGCAAGGTCAAGAACCCCAAAGAGTTGACTGATCTGCAGAACGACTCGGCGGCTTTGCGGCGTCACCATGCCACGCTCGACGACGACTTGCTGGAAGCCATGATCGGCCTGGAAGATGCCGAAAGCCGCGAGCGTCAAGCGCAAAGCCATCTGGCGGACCTTCAGTCAGACTGGCAGTCCAATCAGAAAAAGTTGACCGAGGAGCGCGGGCAGCTTGAAGGTGAACTGGCCGCGCTGACCGAACAGCGCAATCAAAAGATTGCCGCCGTTGCACCCGACCATGTCCAGGCCTATCAGCGGCTCCGTCACGAGCATGCCGGGTTGGTGGTGGGGCGCGTGGAAGAAGGCATGTGCAACGCTTGCGGCGAAGAGATTTCGGATCGTTTGCTGGTCAGAACGCGGCTGTCGGAAGGCATCAACTTTTGCGGCAACTGCGGGCGCATCCTTTTGATCGAATAAAGGACAAACAATATGTCCGAACGCATACTGATTATCGAAGACGATAACGACCTGTCCGAGTTCATGTCTTGGCAGCTTCAACGCGAAGGTTACCAGGTCCAGGTTTCCAAGCAAGCCATCGAGGGGCTGGCCCAGCTTCGCGAATGGCGGCCAAACCTCATTATCCTCGACATCATGATGCCGGACATGACGGGCTGGGAAGCATGCCAGCGTATCCGCGAAATCTCGGACGTGCCCATTATCTTTACTACAGCGTTGGGCACAGAGAAAGATGTCGTGCGGGGGCTGGACCTGGGCGCGGACGATTACCTTGTCAAGCCGTTCGGGATCAAGGAGTTGAACGCCCGCATCCGCGCCGTGTTGCGTCGGCAAAAGCCCGATGAGGTCCGCAACCACATTTACACGAACGGCAAACTCTGGATCAACCGGGACACACATCAAGTCCAGGTGAATGACCAGCCGGTCGAACTGACGCCCATCGAGTTCAAACTGTTATCGTGCCTCATCGAGCACGAAGGCAAAGTCGTGACCCACCACTACCTGCTCGCCCATGGCTGGGGGCAGGAACAGGAAACCGAGCGCCATTACCTCAAGCTGTACATCTGGTACTTGCGGCAAAAACTCGAAGCCGATCCCACCCACCCCCGCCTTATCCTCACCCAGCGCGGAGTCGGCTATCGCCTCGTCAGCGCATCAGAGCCGGACGAACAATAGTCTCATTCAAAGCAGCCGCTCGACCGTCGTCATTGCCGGCATAAGCGAGGAGACCGTATGAATCCGCTGTGGATGCCTCTCGGCGAACCGTGGCATTTCGACCCGGTGTCTGCGCTCATCGGCGCAGGTGTAGGCCTGGCGACCGGGGCAGCGGCGGCCTATCGCTTCCGGGAGAACATTAGCCGCGCCATCGAGTCCGCGCGAGGCCAGGTCGTCCGCACCCGCGAGCGGCTGACGATGGGTGCTCAGCAGCGCTACGCGGAATGGCTCACAGGACGAGTGGCTGCGCTGCACATTCTGCGCGAAGGAGCAACCCTTGCCGAGCTATTTGTCGAGCCGAGCCTTGTTCACCCGCTGCCTCGGCCCGCTGTTTCCACCCGACCGGCCGAGCCGCCTCCGCCGACGGTGCCGCTGAGCATCGCGCTCAAGGCCGCCACGCGGCTGGTCGTCACGGGCGGCTCTGGTTCTGGCCGCACCGCACTCCTGGCATACCTCGCACGCGTGTTTGCCGACGCGCTTGAAAAATCGCAGCCGCCGTTCGGTCTTGAATCAGGCAGCCTGCCTGTCTATCTGCACCTGTCCGAGTTGACACTCGAATCGGAACAACCCCCTGCCGCCGTTGACACTCTAGCATCTCCCGCCGCCAAGGCGCCTCCGCCACCAGACCCGGTGAAAGCGCTGCTTGACGCACTCGTCGCGCAGATGCCGTTGCTGGTTCAATCCAGCGCGCCGGGCCTGGTCCGCAATCAAATCAAAAACGGCCAGGCTGTTGTGTTGCTCGACGGCTGGGACGAGATCAACGTCGAATCGCAAGCGCGCGTCAAGCGCTGGCTCAAATTGCTCTGCGAAGCAAACGAGAAGGTGCGCTATGTCGTGACGGCCGCGCCACGTGGATTCGGGCCTCTGCTCGAGTTGGGCTTTACGGCCATGTCGCTCGCGCCGTGGACAGCCTCCACCGTCGCTCGACTGGCCGACCGGTGGGTGCGCGCCGCGAAAGGCAGCAACGAAGATGCCAAGCTGCTTGCCTCGATTCTCAAGCCCGTGCCAGGCATAGCGCCTCTGCCGATCGACGTGACGCTCTCGGCGTTCATGTGGAGCAAGCGCGGCTCGGTCCCACCCAATCGCGCCATGGCCTACGGTCAGACGGTCGACGCTTTCCTCGAACCCGCGCAAGCCACCAGCCCCCTGTCGCCGCTGTTGGCTCGCGCGGTGATGGGCCGCCTGGCACTGATGCTGTTCAAGGAAAACCGTTTCGCTGCCGACCGGGCCGAAATCGAAAAACTGGTTGTCGAGGTTTTGCCGTCCCCGCTCGACCCGCGCCGCAAGCCAGAGGCGCAGGCTGCGCCCGCTCAACCTGCGACCGATCCCGCTGCCCAACCTGCCGATCCGAGCCAGGCAGCGCCACCTTCCACGCCCGATCAGCCGGCGCCTCCGCCGCCCAAGCCGAAAGGTGTGCCGGAATCGGTCGAGGCGCTCATCAAATCCGGATTGCTTGTGGAACGGCGCAAGGACGCGTTTGCCTTTGTACATCGCCGGATGCAGAGCTATCTGGCCGCATGGCAGATGACTCAATCGGGCGAAGGCGCGCTGTTGGCGCAACACCTTGAAGACGCGGACTGGGGCGACGTGATCGAATTTTGCGCGGGGCTGGTCAACATCGCACCCCTGGTTGACCTTTTGCTCAAGCGCGACGATGACCTGTTCCACACCCAACTGTGGACGGTGGCCGCTTGGGCCGCTTCGGCCGGGCCGGAGGTGGCATGGCGTGGCCAAGTGCTGGCGCAGGTCGCGGGGTTGTTCATGCAGCCCAATCTGCTGCCACAATTGCGCGAGCGCGCGCTGATGGCGCTGCTTTCGACACAGGACAAAGGACTGGGCTATCTCTTCAAACAGGCGCTGGGCTCGCCCGACGCACAGTTGCGAGCAGCGGGCATTCGCGGCCTGGCGATGCTGGGCCGCGAGCAAGATCTGCCAACTTTTGAAGCCGCGCTCAAGGACCCGGACGAAACAGCACGAGAGGAAGCGGTGCGCGCGATGGGTTCGCAGTGCGGGACGACGGGCATCGAGCATCTCGCCACGGTTCTGCTGGAAGCCGACGAAGCGCTGCGCCGAGTAGCCGCGCTGACGCTGGCCGAATGCAGCGAGGAAGGTCATCACATCCTCAAGGAAGCCGTGCGCGAAGAAGACGTGCTCGTGCGCCGCGCGACGACATTTGGCCTGGCGGCCACGCGCGCCGATTGGGCGCGTGACATCCTGGTCAAGCTCGAGCGCGACGACCCGCAGTGGTTCGTCCGCTCCGCCGCCACCGAGGCGCTGGCGTTTATAAGGCACACGCAGGACTATGCCTTGGACTTGTCGCCCCTTGTGCTCGACCAGCAAGGCTGGCTCGTGGAATGGGGCGCAACACGCAATATGCCGGTGGGCTTGGGCCGCAGCGCCGAGCCGGTGCTGATGCGCGCGCTCGCCGAGGCCGATACGCCGGTGCGGCTGGCGGCCATTCACACGCTGGCTCACACGGGAGGTGAATCGGCCATCAAGCCGCTGCGCGCGCAGCTTACCGCGCCGGACCCAGCGGTCCGTGACGCGGTCTACCAGGCGCTTGTCGTCATCAGCGCCAAGACCGGAATCAGAATTCCACCCGTGTAAGGAATGCCTTTTCACTAGATCAAGGGAGGGGACGGGTGACTTTTCACATTCGATGGCCCACGCAATTCGGCACCATCACGCAAGCCTTCGGCGCGCGCCCCGAGTACTATGGCAAATTCGGCCTGCCGGGGCATGAAGGGATTGACTTTGAAGCACCCGAGGGCAGCCAGCTTTACGCCGCAGCCAACGGTGTAGTGACCGATGTCCGCGCGGACGGCGACTCGGATCCGATCGGCAAACCCTATGGCAACCAACTGCGCATCCAGCACGGCGAGGGGTACTCTTCCGTCTACGCCCACCTGTCACAGATCACTGCTCAAAAAGGGCAAACCGTCCAGGCCGGGAAATTGATCGGCCTCTCCGGCAACACAGGCAACTCGTTCGGCGCTCACCTGCACCTGACAATCAAAAAGGCCGGCGCGACGCAAGCCCACGAGACGAGCTTCCCCTACGATATCATTGACCCCACTCCCTACGTGGGAGTGTTTGAAGGGGGCGCTCAACCGATGCAGCCCGAGCCGCCTGCGCAGCCCACCCTCCAGGTGCAGGTCAACAGTCCTGATGTGGGCTACCTCAACGTGCGCAGCGCCCCTTCGGTGAGCGGCGCGTTGGTCGCCAAGGTAAATGATGGAGTCACACTCGGCGCGCTCGAAGCGGAAGGCATTGCACGTGGCAAAGTGGGGCAGCAAAACCAGTGGCTCTGGGTGCGCACGCCGGATAGTCAAGTGGGTTATGCAGCAGCCTGGTATCTGCGCTTGAGCGGCGCGTCTGTTGCGCCCGCTCCTACGCCCGTTTCCACCATTGCCGTCGTCGTCAGCAGTCCCGATACGCCGCTCAAGGTCCGCGGCGGCCCCAGCGTCAGTGAGCAAATATTGGCCCAAGCGCCCGATGGCACCGTCCTGCAAGCGCTGGAACCGGAAGACGCCGTCCGAAGCAAAGTAGGGCAACAAGGCAAGTGGCTACATGTGCAAATGCCCAACGGCGTGACCGGCTATTCGGCGGCGTGGTATCTCCACGTGCAGGGCGACCGCGACGTCTCGTTCGGGCCGGGCGTGTCGTTCGGTTTGCCTGCGGTGAAAGAAGCGCCTGTCGAAGAGGAACGCAAGCTGATCCAAGCCGATGACCTGACGCGCATCAAAGGCATCGGCCCCAAGACGGCGGCTGCGCTTTACACGGCGGGCATCGGCATTTACGAGCAGCTCGCGTCGTTCAAGCCCAAGCCGTTCCTGACCTGGCTCCGAGCAAAAGGCATTCAAGGGCGCTACGCCTCGTCCTGGCCCAAGCAGGCCCAACTCATCGCTGAGGGCAGGTTAAGGCAACTGGCGACGTTGCAAAAGAAATTGGCGAACACGTAGAAAACCAGACTCCCGTTTTCTTCACGAAAACGAGGGCCTTCTCAACCATGATTACGGCTGGCTCGCATAGGCCGTGGTACGCTCGCAGTCTGGGAACCACTCGCAAAGGCAGACCAGTTATCAATACGCTTCGTGCAAAGCCTCTATCACTCCAAGTTGATGATCATCTACATCTCAACTCACTTTCGGCATCCTCGTCGGCGGCCAGCCACCCTGGCGGTTTGAGCCGTTGTGGGCAATCTCCAGAAAAAGACCTCTAAATTGCCTCTTGACAAGCAAGGGAATACGTCGTATAATACAAATACGATTTAGTAATTCGTATTACCAAATCGTATGATCCAGGATTCCACCGATGGAAAAAGTAAAAAGTAGACACTCCCATACTATGAACGATGTAGCGAAACTCGCTGGCGTGTCGCAGACAACTGTCTCCTTCGTCATCAATGACACGCCGAACGCAAACATCCCGGAGGAAACCAGAGAACGCGTCCGGGCGGCGATTCAGCAACTCGGTTATCGGCCCAACGTATTGGCCCAGGGATTGCGCATGCAGCGTTCGGGGACCTTGGGTTTCATCACCGACGAAATTGCTATCACCCCACTTGCCGGCAAAATCTTTGAAGGTGCTCAAGACGCCGCCTGGGAGAACGACAAATTCCTGCTTCTGGTCAATACCAAGGCCAACCCCGAAATCGAAAAGGCCGCTGTTGAAATGCTCCTGGACCGGCAGGTCGAGGGCCTCATCTACGCGGCCATGTATCATCGTGTAGTGAATCCTCCTGTCGCCATGCGCCAAGTCCCTGCCGTATTGCTAGACTGCTATTGTGACGACCGTTCGCTGCCTTCGGTCGTCCCTGACGAGATTGTTGGCGGGCGCGCGGCCACTGAGGTCTTGCTGCAAAAGGGGCACCGGCGTATCGGTTTCATGAATCACGAGGCGCCGCAACCGGCTACCTTCGGCCGCCTCGCAGGCTACCAGCAGGCCCTGGCGGCCTATGGCGTGCCCTTCGACGAGAACCTGGTTCGCAGCGCGTGGTGCGATTCGCAAGGCGGGTACCGATGCGCTCTGGAGTTGATTCTGCTACCCGACCCACCCACTGCTCTCTTCTGCTTCAACGACCGCATGGCCATGGGCGCCTACGATGCTCTACGCAAATTGAACCGCAGGATTCCAGACGATGTTGCGGTCATGGGCTTTGACAACCAGGAACTCATAGCTGCCCACTTGTACCCTCCACTTTCTACGATGGAATTGCCTCATTACCAGATGGGCGCATGGGCAACTCAACACTTGATTGAGATGATCGTCAATCCAGACAAAAGAAGCCCTGTTCAGCACAAGATTGAATGCAAATTTGTGGAGCGCGCCTCAGTTTGAGTTTCACCGTGATGGTCAAGGCTCTTTTTTTTGAGTTTTAGTAATACGATTTAGTAAACAAAATTGAGTGTCTTGCATAGACGAGGCGCAACCGTGCAGCAGACCCTGGTGTGTCCCTGCGTTGAAAGCCAGCCCGCGTGATTGTCGAAGGAGGTGCGTACTGAATCCAAACCCATTAGCTGTCTACCCGGATCGGGCTATTGCGAGTAGAGTTCACCTGATTGTCGTTTTGCTAGAGTTCCCGAAAGGGAAAAAGGAGGATCATCATGGACATCAGAAAGCCTAAGGGCCTCAGTCGTCGTGAGTTCTTGCAGTGGTCCGGCGCGAGTGCAGCCGCGCTCGCGTTGGCCGCCTGCGGTGGGGCTCCTGCCGCTGCTCCGACTGCAGCACCTGGGGCCAAACAGACCGGCCCCACATCTGCGCCTAGCGGGGGCAAAGTTGTCTTGCGCATGCAGGTCAATCAGGAACAGGAAAAGCCAGTGATTGACCTGTATCGCAAGACGCATCCCAACGTCGAATTTGATTTCGTGAACGTCACTGGCATTGATCATGAAGAGGTTGCGGCGAAAATCTTGACCCTGGTGGCGTCCGGACAGACTCTGGACCTGGGCTACGCGGCGACCGAGGCGACGCAGTTGTATGCCGGGCAAAAGCTGGCAGCGCCGATTGATGACTTTGTCAAGCGGGACGCGGCCGCGCTCAAAGAGTACTTTGCCGACGTGCACCCGTCGCTCATCGAGGCGATGATGTGGGAAGGCAGTCTCTACCAGCTTCCCATAGATTTCAACGCCCCGAACATGTACTACAACACGGCCGTGCTCAAGGATGCCGGCATCGAGCCGCCGAAAGCCGACTGGACCAAGGACGACTTTTACAAGATTGCCAAAGCCACCACCAAGAAGGACGCCAGCGGCAAGACCGAGCGGTTCGGCTATGCCTGGACGAATCGCCTGTGGGGCAGTTGGGGGCCGTGGATGTTCGTCAACGGCGGCAATCTGCTGACGGAAGAACGCGCACCGGGCGGCGAATGGTTGTGGCAGACGTTCTACACCGGCGACAAGGCAGCGGAAGGCCGCGGCGGCGGCTGGCGATGGACGGCCCCCAAAGCCAATGATCCGGCCAACGTCGAGGCCCTCGAGTTCATGGTGCAGCTCTACAAGGAAGGCATCACGCCTTCGATCGAGATGGGTACCGGCGAGACGCTGCAGGGCTTTTTCACCACTGGGAAGCTGGCGATGACGCCGGCTGGCGGCTTCTGGTCGGGTGGCCTGGCCAACGCCGGCATGCCCAACGGCTCCTTCGACGTGCAGCTTTTCCCCAAGTGGAAGAATCAGCGCCACCAGTTTGGCACGGCCGGCCAGTGGATCTTTGCTCAAAGCAAGAACAAAGAGGCGGCGTGGGATTATATGAAGTTCCGCATCTCGAAAGAGGCCATGGTCGCCAACGGTATGTTCAACCCCATGACGTTGACGACGCCGACGCGCCGCTCCATGTTGAATGCGGAGCGCTTCGCCAAGACCGGCCCGGCCCACTGGCAAGTCTTTTATTCCACGCTGGATGACCACCCGGACACGGCCCCCATCCCGGCGCCACCTGTCTCCAACGCAGAAACGGCGTTGCTCGTCACCTATACCGCCCAGGCGATGAATGAGAAGCTGACACCCAAGGAGGCGCTGGACGCCCTACAGAAGGAGTTGGAGGCCCTCTACCAGCGCAATCCCAATATGTACAAGAAAGCCGGTTGATCGTCTTTTTCCATACCGGCGTGGGCGGGCGACGCCAGTGTCCGCCCACGCCGGCGGTGTTTACATACAAGGAGTGCGAGATGGCTACCGAAGCATCTACTCAGATGAGAGGCCAGCGGCGTTCTCTGAATCCGTACCGCTGGCTCACGCAGAACACTCTGTCTGGCATGGCGCGGCGCAAAGCCCTGTTGGGCTATCTGTTCCTGGCGCCGACAATCTTTGGAATCCTGACCTTTACGGCCGGTCCGGTCGTGTTCTCGCTCTTGCTCAGCTTCTTCCGATGGAACGTGTTCTCGCCCATGGAATACGTAGGCCTGGCAAACTACCAGCGGCTGTTTGCCGACCAGCGCGCGCTCGCCAGTTTGGGGACTTCGGGCCTCTTTGTGGTGTTCGCCGTGTCTCTGCAAATGGCCGTTGGGCTTGTGTTGGCCATGGTGATCCAATCCCGCTTGCGCACATGGCTGCGTTACGCCTTCCGGACGGCCTTTTTTTTGCCCATGTTGATGTCGGGCGCGGCGACGGCGATCGTGTTGGGCTATATGGTGCACAAGGAGTTTGGCGCCGTCAACTACTATCTGGGACTGTTGGGCGTCCCGCGCATACCGTGGCTCACCGAGGGCAACTGGGCGATGGTCACCGTCGTGTTCTCGTACGTCTGGCTGAGCATGGGCTTTAGCATGATCCTCTTCACCGGCGGGCTCAACAACATCTCGACCGAGATCCTCGACGCGGCCGACGTCGACGGCGCCCACGGCTTTACGCGTTTCTGGAACATCACCCTGCCGTTGCTGAGCCCGACGCTTCTCTTTGCCGCCGTGACCGGCGTGATCGGTGGACTGCAGGTCTTTGACCTGCCCTACATCATGACGCGCGGCGGGCCGGGCGATGCCACGCGCACGGCGGTGATGGTCATGTACGAATCGGCGTTCAAGAACATGGAAATCGGCTACGGTTCGACCCTCGCCGTGATCTTGTTCCTCGTCATCCTGGCGGTGACGGCTGTGCAGTTTGTAGGCAGCAAGCGCTGGGTGTTCTACCAGTAAGGAGGCAACCATGCAAAACGCGAACCGTCTAACCATGCGCACACAGCGCCCCTCGGCGCAGCGTTGGGGGGACTTTTTCCGCTATCGTTTCGGCCGATGGCTGGCGCTTGCATTGACGGTGGTCTTTGCCATCATCGTGGTCGCGCCGTTCGCCTGGACCGTGTCCACCTCACTGCGGACGCCGATCGAGTCGTTCAGCGTGCCGCCGCAATGGATCGTGCTCAACCCGGATTGGTCTAATTACCGGGCTGTGTTCGAGAGAATCCCGTTCTTTCTGGAAATACTCAACAGCTTCATCGTGGCCATCGCCGTCGTCGTCGGGCAGTTGTTCACCGCCTCTCTGGCCGGCTATGCCTTTGCGCGGCTCGATGTGCCCGGCCGCAACGTCTTGTTCTGGCTGGTGATGGCGACGATGATGATCCCGCTCCAGGCGACGATCATTCCAGTGTTCGTCTTGATCAGCCGCTTGGGGCTGGCGAACAAGCTGCTGTCGCTCATCTTGCCGGCCGTGCCGACGGCGTTTGGCGCCTTCCTGCTGCGCCAATACTTTCTGGGTGTGCCAAACGAGTTCGAGGAGGCGGCCACCATTGACGGGGCCAATCCACTGCAAGTCTTCTGGCAGGTTTATCTGCCGCTGGTGGCCCCTGGCCTGGCCGTGCTGGCCGTCTTGACCTTCAACGGCGTTTGGAACGACTTTTTCCGGCCGCTGATCTTTCTCAACGATCCGTCGGTGTTCACGATCCCCCTGGGGCTCAACGAGTTGAAAGGGTATATGCAGACGGGCAGCATCTCCATCGTGCTGGCCGGTGTGACGATCTCGCTGATCCCGGTGGTCATCGTATACATCTTTGGACAGCGCTACCTGCTCGAAGGGATCATGATGGGCGGCGTCAAGGGATAAGGCTGCTCTATGAAAGGGAGAAAGGAGATGTCCTATGGCAGTCATAACCATCTCGCGACAATATGGCAGCAACGGGAACGAGATCGCGGCCCGGATCTGAGAGATACTCTGGTACTGCTTATTTGATCGAACACTCGTGGCGCAGTTGGCCTCCAAGGCAGGCCTGTCGGAAGAGGAGGTGGTGGACTATTCCGAGGTTGACTACAAAGCGCGGACCATTCTAGACCAACTCGTATCTCTGCTGGCGACACCGCCGGTCTCTCTACTGAAGACGCCGCCGGGCGAGTCGCCCGCAGTCGCTCAGGTCTCGAGCTGGCAGCGGGGCACGGCTGGCGTGCAGGTCAAGGTAGTGGAAGAAGTGGGTGAGGCCCGGAGCGTGGCTATCGTCGGGCAGACCATCCTGGCAGCAAGCCAGGTCGGGAACGTGGTCATCGTGGGACGGGGCGGACAAGCCGTCCTGCAAGAGAAACCCGGCGTGCTGCACGTACGCATCGAGGCCCCGCTGGATGTGCGAGTGCAGCGCGTACAGGAACGGGAAAGCCTCAACCCCCAGGAGGCGCAAAGGTTGATCGGCGAACGTGACAAGGTTTCGGCGCGCTACGTGAAACGCTTCTACGATGTGGACTGGTCTTACCCGACGCGCTACCACCTTGTCATTAACACCGGCAACTGGCATCCCGCCGCCGATACGCTGCCTCGGAATGAATCGTACCATTCTCACTATCACTTTACCCCTGTGGAACACAGGATGAATGACCCGAACAGATCGGCGTACTTAAAATTCCATCCGTTCTTTTAACTGTGGTTTGGCGAATTCTCGTTTTCGAGCTATGATTTCACTTGAGACCCGATGCTGTTTTTCGCCGGAGTACAACTTTGAACACAACCCGGCCGGAACCGTCGGAGACCCGATGCATTGGGGACATGCCGTCAGCACCGATCGGGTGAACTGGTAGCACCTAGAGAGGCGAGTTTCGCAAACATAGTGGTTAAAACCATGTAGCAGAAGGAACAACAACGATGGAAAATCCTCTGATGGTAAAAAGAACTGGTAAAAACTTGCAGGACAAACACCGGCCCGGCTTTCATTTTCTCCCCGAGAAGAATTGGATGAATGATCCCAACGGGCTGATCCAGTGGAAGGGTCAATATCATCTTTTCTACCAGTACAATCCCAACGGGCCTTTTCACGGCGCCATCCATTGGGGGCATGCCGTGAGCCAGGATCTGGTGCACTGGCAGGATCTGCCGCTGGCGCTCACGCCGACCCCCGGCGGGCCGGACGCGGAAGGCTGCTATTCCGGATGTGCAGTAGATGATGAGGGTATTCCAACTCTCATCTACACAGGTGTCCATCCCCAGGTCGTGTGCCTGGCGATAGGCTCAGATGACCTGGTGAATTGGGAAAAATATCCAGGCAATCCTGTGATCGCTGCCCCACCTGAAGAACTGGGGGCGCATACAGGGGGGCAATTCAGGGACCCCTTCGTGTGGAAAGAGAATGGAAGCTGGTACATGGTCATCGGGTCAAAAATAAAAGGCCAGGGCGGGCTGATCCTGCGCTATCGTTCGGATGACCTGGTTCACTGGGAGTATCTCGGAATACTGCTGCAAGGAGATATCAACCAGATCAAACCTTTCTGGACTGGGACCATCTGGGAGTGTCCGAATTTCTTCAAACTGGATGGCCAATATGTGCTTTTCTTTTCCGTTCTATCCGAACCAAGTGACCTTTTATATCCGGTCTATTACATAGGGGATTTCCACGATCAGCAATTCACACCCTCGGTACAAAAGATCCTGGTGCATGGGAATTACTTTTACGCGCCCCAGGTGATGCACACGGAGGATGGGCGAACGGTGATGTGGGGATGGCTGAAAGAGGGACGCAGGCAAACTGCACTCCTGGAAGCCGGCTGGGCGGGTGTGATGTCCTTACCGATGACTCTCTCGCGGATGCCTGAAGGTACCTTGCGCATCGAACCGGTTGAGGAATTGAAATCCCTGCGGCGTCAGCATTGGCATTTCGAAAACCTGCCAGTTACGCCTGGCTCTACCGGTTTGCTGCCCGACATCCAGGGAGATTGCCTGGAGATCGAAACCGTTTTCGAGCCTGGCGCCTCGGCCGAGTTTGGTCTCAAGCTGTTCTGCTCCCCAGAAGGCGAAGAACAGACGCGCCTCGTTTATGATGGCAGACAAGAGCGCCTGATTCTGGAACTCGACGAATCCAGCCTGAGCACAAGCGTGGATCGGGGCGTGCGCGAAGCACCGCTGAGTCTGGATTCCCGTGGCGAGCTGAGGCTCCACATCTTCCTGGACCGGTCGGTCTTGGAAGTATTCGCCAACGATCACACCTGCCTGGCAGGCCGCATCTACCCGACACGGGCTGACAGCCTCCGCGTTGATCTCTTGGCCCGCAATGGCAACGTCCGACTAAAGTCAATGTCTATTTGGTCGCTCGGCTCTGTTTGGGAGAGGTGACTCTACCATTGATCTGCGCGGACAACGAGAGCAGTACTGGTTGCCATGCCCGGAAGAATGAGGACTCTAGTGGTTTGTCAAGCTTCATTTTTCCTGTGCAGCTCTGAAGAATACTCAAAGGCGAAAAACCAAGTAAAACCTAGCTTTTACTGGCAGATTAGGAACGAGAATTAAATAACTTTCCCATGTTGCTTGGTCAATAGACAATTTAGAAAAATGAGGTATCCTCCTGGCGTCGAAAAAGTATAACGGTCCAGTCAGCACAAACAGGAGGGTGCCATGGAACCCTACGCGCCTG
>CAYGWJ010000310.1:0-27860 GCA_964353405.1 uncultured Anaerolineae bacterium | reverse complement strand
GGGCGTGATGATGGGCGTCTCGGCGATTGACTATCGCCTTTTTGGCGGCATCTCTCGCGTCCTCTACGTCGTCGCGCTGATCCTGCTGGTCGTCTCTCTGGCGCTGGGCGTGAGCCGCATCGGCGACGTGCGGCGCTGGTTCACGCTGGGCGTCATTGACATTCAACCGTCCGAAGTCGCCAAAGTCCTCATCGTTCTGGCGCTGGCGCAATACCTTGCCCATCACGAAGACGACATCGGCCGCTGGCCCGTGATGCTGGGGGCAGTCGGGTTGCTGTTGTTGCCCACGGCGCTCGTTTTCGCGCAGCCGAACCTCAGCACGGCCGTGCTGCTGCTCGTGGTGGGCGCCACGATGATCTATGTGGCCGGCTTGCGCTGGCAACAGGCGGCCGCGCTCGGAGCGGCGGGCGTCGCGGCGCTGCCGATGATGTGGCTCGCCCTGCAAGGGTATATGCAAAACCGGCTGATCGTCTTTCTCGATCCGTCACACGACCCCGGCGGGCGCTACAACATTGACCAGGCGCTCATCGCCATCGGCAGCGGCGGCCTCTTGGGTAAAGGCTTTACCAATCCCAGCAGCCTGAGCCAGTTGCACTTTTTGCGCGTGCGCCACACGGACTTTATTTTTTCCGTCATCGCCGAAGAGCTGGGGGCGCTGGGCGTGCTGGTGCTGTTTGGCTTGTTCCTCTTGCTGCTGTTCCGGCTCTTGAGGATTGCGTCCATCGCACGCGACGCGTTCGGGCGATACCTGGTCATTGGCTTTACGATGATGATCTTTGTCCAATCGGCGGTGAACATTGCCATGAACCTGAGCCTGCTGCCGGTGGCCGGGCTGCCCTTGCCGTTCATCAGCTACGGCGGCAGCTCGCTCCTCACGTTGATGGTCGCGCTCGGCATTGCCGAAAGTGTGGCGATGCGGCACAAAAAGCTCGAGTTTTAGATTGCTGATTGCTGATTTCGGATTGCTTCGCGCTTCGGCCGGCAATCCAAAATCAGAAATCTAAAATCAGCAATTCAGGGAATGAAATGACTGTTCGCGTTCGTTTCGCCCCCAGCCCCACGGGCGAGTTGCACATTGGCGGCGTTCGCACGGTGGTTTTTGATTACCTGTTGGCCCGTCACTTGGGCGGCCAATTCATCTTGCGCATCGAAGACACTGACCAGAAACGCCTGGTGCCCGGCTCGGTGCGCATGGCACTAGAGGGGCTCAAGTGGCTGGGGGTCGAATTTGACGAAGGCCCCAGCCGCCAAGAGTTGGCCGCCATCGGTGAGGACTGGGCAAACGCGCCTGAAATCGGTGGGCCGTATGGGCCCTACATCCAATCGCTGCGCCGTGATATCTACAAGCAAGCTGCGGAAGAGCTGGTTGCGCAGGGTGCGGCCTATCGTTGCGACTGCTCGCTGGAGCGATTGGAGGCCGTGCGCCAGCAGCAAATGGCGAGCAAGCAGCCACTTGGCTATGACCGGCTGTGCCGAAACAAGAAACCCGGTCAAGTGGATCCGAACAAACCTCACGTCATCCGTCTGGCGGTGCCGCTCGAAGGCGCCACCGCGTTCCACGATGTCATCAAGGGTGACATTACATTCGAGAATCGCCTGATTGACGACCAGGTATTGCTCAAGAGCGATGGGTTGCCTACCTACCATCTGGCCGTCGTGGTGGACGACCACACGATGCAGATCACGCATGTCACACGAGGCGACGACTGGATTTCCAGCGCGCCCAAGCACATCCTGCTCTATCAGGCGTTCGGCTGGCCCATGCCCGTATTTGCGCACGTTCCCAACGTGCTAGAGCCCGGCGGCAAAAAACTGTCCAAGCGACACGGTGCGGCTTCGATTGCCGAGTTTCGCCAAGAAGGTTTTTTGCCGCAAGCTCTGTTCAACTTTCTAGCCTTCTTGGGCTGGGCGCCGGGGGAAGGCGAAGAGCAGGAAATCTTTACACGCCAAGAGTTGGCTCGACGATTCAGCCTGGAGCACGTCAACAAGGCCGGCGCGGTGTTCTCCTATGACAAGCTCGACTGGATGAACGGCGAGTACATCCGCATGATGCCGCAGGATGAGTTGGCGCGGCGCGTGCTGCCTTTCCTCGCCGCCGGTCTCGGAATGACGGAAGAGGAAATCGGGCTTGACAAGGTTGAGCAAATCATCCCGCTCATTCGAGAGCGGCTCAAGCGCCTGACCGATGCGCCGGGGTGGTGCGACGTGTTCTTTAAGGAGATGCCGATTCCGCCCGCATCGGCCCTCACCGGCAAAAAGATGGACGCGGCCTCGAGTCTGGCGGCGCTGCGGCGCGTGATCGCCACGCTGGACAATGTTCCTGAGTGGACCGAGCACGTGATGGAGCCGCCGATGCGCGCGCTGACCGAGGAATTGGGATTAAAGACCGGCCAACTGTTCGGCATCGTCCGCATCGCTGTGACCGGCAAAGAGGTCGCCCCGCCGCTGTTCGGGACGATGGTCGTCCTGGGCCGCGACAAGGTGATGCAGCGCCTGCGCGCGGCGGAAAAGCAATTGGCAAGCGAGGTATAGATGGACTGGCGTTCTCGCCTCAATAGCGACCCGCTCCCTTGGCTGTTGGAGCCAGACAATCCCCCGGTGCGCTATTTCGCGCTCACGGATTTGCTCGACCGGCCTGCCGACGATCCTAAAGTTAAGGCGACACGCGCCGCGATCAATTCCAGCTTCCCGGTCAAAAACATTTTGGACGCCATGTACCCGCAGGGCTACTGGGTCAACCCTGGCCCCGGCTACAGCCCCAAATATCGCTCGACCGTTTGGTCCGTGATCTTTCTTGACCAGCTCGGCGCGGACGGCAACGACCCGCGCGTGCGCACCGCGTGCGAGTATGTGCTTGAGCACACACAGGCTCCGAACGGCGGCTTTGGCTGCCGGGGCGGCTTTAAAGTCAAGCGCCCGCCCAACAACCTCGTCCTGCACTGCCTGAACGGCAACCTGCTGCGCGCAATGCTCGATTTTGGGCTGGGCGATGACGAGCGCGTCCAGCGCGTGATCGAGTGGCAAGCCCGCTCGATCACGGGCGACAAGTTCACCGAGTATTACAAATCCGGCACATCCGGCCCCGGTTTCGCGTGCGCCGTCAACGATGGCGAGCCGTGCGCCTGGGGCGCGATCAAAGCATTGCGCGCGCTGGCCCGCATTCCTGAAGACAAACGAACCCCGCAGGTCAAGAAGGCTATTCGTGTTGGCATGACATTTCTTTTGAGCCGAGATCCGGTCAAGGCAGACTATCCATCGGGCGATGGCCGCATCAGCTCCAGTTGGTTCAAGCTCGGTTTTCCTTCCGGCTATGTAGCCGACGTGCTCCAAAACCTCGAGGTATTAGCGGAGCTGGGTCACGCCCATGACAAGCGACTCAAGCCCGCCATCGAGTGGCTGCTTTCGAAGCAGGATGCGGCTGGACGCTGGAAGAACCAGTACGCCTACTCGGGCAAGCTCTGGGTTGACTTTGAGCCGCAAGGTGGCATGAGCAAGTGGGTCACACTGCGGGCGTGTCGTGTCTTGAAAGCAACGCTCTGACCCATGCCGAGTTCCCCCGATTTCCCCTGACGACCGGAACTCGGCCACTCGGGGAGATTCGCGTGAGAATATGCCTCGACGTCTCCGCTGCCGTGCATCGCCGCGCCGGGCTGGGCCGGTACGCGCTCGAACTGACTCGCGCACTTGTGGCGCAAGGCGAGTACGACTATCTCGCATTTTACCACCAACGCGGCCTGGCTCACCTCGACCCGCCGATTGATTCGCTGCCTCAACTGACCACGCGGCTCTCCGTCAAGCCGTGGCGGTTGACGGCGATGCTGGCTCACTTGTTCGGCGTGCCGCAAGATGCCCAGTTTCCTGGCGTGGACCTCTTTCACGCCACCGAGCATCTCCTGCCTCGCCTGCGCCGCATTCGCTCGGTGTTCACACTCCATGACCTGATCTTTCGCATGGACCCCGGCTCGCACCTGCCGCTCAACCGCATCTATCTCAACACAATGATACCGCGTTTCCTGCGCGCGGCAGATGCTGTGATCGCCGTCTCGGAATGCAGCAAGCGCGACGCCGTGCGCCTGTATGGCGCACCCGCCGCAAGAATCCACGTCATCCCCGAAGGCGTGGAGGCGCGCTTCAAGCCGATGACAAGTCGGCAAGTCGAGCAAGTTAGCCGCAAGCACAGTTTGCCGGAGCGATTCATCGTGTGCGTCGGCACGCTCGAGCCGCGCAAGAACTATCCTCTTCTCTTTGAGGTGCTGGCTGCGCGCCGACAGCAGGGACTCGACACGTGGCCCATCGTCATCGCGGGGAAACCGGGCTGGCTCTACGAACCCATCTTTCAGCGCGTGACCGAGTTGGGTTTGCAGAACCTCGTCCACTTTACCGGATTCTTTCCGGACGACGACTTGCCCGCGCTCTACAACGCAGCCACACTCCTGGCGATGCCCTCGCGCTACGAAGGCTTTGGCCTGCCTGTGCTGGAAGCGATGGCGTGCGGCACGCCCGCTATCTGCTCCAACACCTCATCGCTGCCAGAAGTGGCAGGACAAGCGGCCTTGCTCGCGCCGCCTGACGATGCGCGCGCCTGGGTCGAGACCATCGCGCGTGTCATGCACGACGACGCTCTGCGCGCTCAGATGCGCGAGCGCGGCCTGGCTCAGGCCGCGCGCTTTAGCTGGGATCATGCGGCCCGGCAGACCGCCGAGGTCTATCGCACAATCGTAGATCAAAGCCTATGCCGGTGAATGAATCACGAGCAATGCGCCACTTTTGAGCGTCACGCGGGCAACCTCGCTCATCATGACATTGCTGATGCCGCGCGCCGGGCCGGCCAGGAGCGGCTCATCGCGCAGTGGATACAACAAGCCTTCGGTGACGATCCCCGTCACGTCGCCGCCCAACGGAATCAGAGAGACAATGTCTTCCGGCTGGCCCGTGATGGCGACTTGGCCGCGCGTGACAAATATCTCTTGACGCTCGTCCACAATCCGCGTGGGAATACTTGCGAGTTCGGGCAACAACAGTAACAGGATGTTGGCCAGCTCTTGATCGAGCCGTCCGCCCAACGCGCCCAAGACGACGATCTCGGCCGCGCCTTCGTCAACCGCCAGCTTGAGCGCCAACTCTAGATCGGTCCAATCTTTGGCAACGGGGTAAACGACCCGGCGGCATCCCATCGCCGCCAACTGCGCTTGTTGAGCTTCGTCGAGCGAGTCCATGTCGCCCACGACCACATCGGGCCGCAATCCTAACGCAAGCGCAGTCCGCGCGCCACCATCGGCGCAGAAAAGCCGCGTTCCAGAGTTGAGCCAGCAGCGCACCGTCGCCTCGTCTGGCGCGATGCCATTGGCGATAATAACGGTGCGCATAGCTGACCTCATGCGCGCCTCTGACGCTCGAGACACTTGCGCTTTGTCCCATGCCCCATGCCCCTGGGATTGCCCAGGGGTGTGGATTGCCCAGGGGTGACGCGCAGTGCGGGTGTTTGGCATTTGAGATTTAGTAAGCGTTGCGGTCGCCAAAGAACTGCATGACCGTGCGGATCAAAATCTTGAAATCCAAAAGCAGCGACCAATTCTCAATGTACCACAGGTCGTATTTGGTCCGCTCGGTAATTGAAGTGTCGCCACGCAATCCATTGACCTGCGCCCAGCCCGTGATGCCCGCCTTTTCTCGATGGCGGTCCATGTAGCGCGGGATGCTTTTCTTAAACTGGTCCACGTACACAGGCCGTTCGGCGCGTGGGCCGACCATGCTCATATCGCCGATCAAGACGTTAATGAATTGTGGGAGCTCGTCAATATTGAGGCGACGCATCAGCGCGCCCAGGCGTGTTCGGCGCGGGTCGTTAGGCCGGGTCCAGCCGGGGCCATTCTGCTCGGCATCCTGGCGCATCGACCGGAACTTGAGCATCGGGAACGAGCGCGCGTCGAGGCCCATCCGCTCTTGTACGTAAAACACCGGGCCGGGCGATTCCAGCTTGATGAGCAAGGCCACCAGCAGCATCAACGGCGAGAGCAGTACCAACCCCATCCCGCTGCCGATAATGTCCACGCCGCGCTTGACCGTGAGCTTCCAACCGCGCAGGGCTACATCGCGCACCGAAAGCAGCGGCAGACCGCCCAGATCGTCTATACCCACCTGGCCCGCGATGAACTGGAACAGATCAGGAAAGACCTTGACGCTGATGGTGCTCCGATCACACAGCGCGATGATGCTCAGTGTCTCTTGGTGGGTGGCCTCCGGCAGGGCAATGATCACCTCGTTGATGCGGTGCTCATCAATCAGCCGGGGCAAGTCGTCGGTGAGGCCCAGCGTCGGCGCACCCAGGATGTTTTCCGGCGCATGGTTGCCATTGCCGTTCTTGGCGACCAGCCCGACGATCTCGTAAGCCAGCCAGGGCGACCACTGGATTTTCTGCAAGATCATCTGGGCCACATCGCCCGTGCCCACGATTAACACGCGGTCACGCCCCCACCCGGACGCTCTCGCGCGTCCCTGGAGCCAGTTGTGAACCAGGCGGCCCAGCATCACGAACGCAATCGTGAACAGCCAGGCATACACAATCATCGCTCGCGAAAAGTCCAACTCTACCACACTGTTCTTGAACGTCAAAGCGGTGATGGCGACGGACATCATCGTGCCAATCGAGACGGCCCCGAACACGGCGTAGAACTCGTCCACGCGCGACACAGCCCGCCGCTGGTGATACAGTCGGTAGATGAAAAAGACAATCAGGATAGAAAAGACCTGGATGGACAACATGCCCATATAGCTCTTGAGCGGAGCCAGGTCGCGCGGCGGGTTGGGCCAAGGAATCTCGCGGCGAATGTAATAGGCCAACACAAACGCGGCCATCGTCATCAGCATATCGCTGACGACCAGCATGGCGCTAAACAGGGCCTTGGTCTTGTCACTCTTCATCGGACACCTTCCGGTGATACGAGTCTTTCTTTTTGGAACTGCGCATCATCTCGCGCACCAGCGGCATTCCACCGCGCACCACCAACGCAGCGCAAATCAGGGTGTTCAATAAGCGCGGCGTCGTAGCCTGGTAATGCTTGCGATAGAACAGCCACATGGCGCGCTCGAACTCGAATGCCGCTTGAGGATTCTTGCGGAATGACGCGCGCTTGACATGCTGTACAACCGCCAGCGGGTTGTAGTAAACCTTCCAGCCGGCTGCCTTGATACGGTATGCCCAGTCCAGGTCTTCGCCGCCGAAAAAAAAATCTTTGTCAAGCAGCCCCGCCTGCTCAATCGCCTGAGCACGCACGAGCATGAACGCGCCGTTGACGCTGTCCACTTCGGTCAACTGCTCAGGATCGAGGTAGGTGAGGTTATAACGGCCAAAGCGTGGACTGGCGGGAAACAATTTGCTCAACCCCAAAAAATGGTAGAAGGACACAGCCGGCGTGGGAAAGCTGCGGCGGCAGGCCAAGTCGAGTGAGCCATCGAGACGAACGAGCTTGGGGCCAACCACGCCGGCTTCAGGGTGCGTATCCAGAAACGCGACCATCTGCGCGAGCACATCAGGCGGGGTGACGGTGTCCGAATTGAGAAGCAGGGCGTAGCGCGGGGTATCGGGATTGCCAGGCTCTCCAAAGCTCCACGTACGCAGACCCAAGTTGTTGGCATGTGCAAAGCCGCTGTTGCGCGGGTTGCGGATGAGGCGCACCTGAGGAAATTCACGCTCTACCATCTCTGGGCTGCTGTCGGTTGAAGCGTTGTCCACCACGCAAACCTGAAAGGTCACGCCGCGATTGGCATAGACACTGGTCAGGCAGTCACGCAGCAGATCGCGCGTATTCCAGTTGACAATGACCAGTGCAAGGTCGGACATGCTCATAGCGGAAACATTCTACCCTAATCACTGTGGAGCGTCAATCGCAATACGTTCCGCATCGCCTGTCTATCGTCCCAAGGATATTCGGTTACGCCAAAGCACATGGACTGCTCGTGCCCCTTGCCGCAAGCCAGGACCACATCTCCACGTTGCGCCAGTCCGACGGCAAATCGAATCGCTTCGGCCCGGTCACCGATGCGCCAAAAGTCCAGGTCTTTGCGCCGGCCTTCGGCCAACACGCCTTCGGCAATCGCCGTCATGATATCGTCCAGCGATTCAGTGCGCGGGTCTTCGGCCGTAATGATGACCTTGTCGGCCAGCCTGCCGGCGACGTGTCCCATCAGCCCGCGCTTGTCCACGTCGCGCAAGCCCGCCGAGCCGAAGACGACGATGACTTGGCCTTTCGTCATGCGCCGCGCCGTTTGAAGCATACGCTCCAATGCATTCGGCGTGTGAGCAAAGTCCACAATCGCCAGGAAATCCTGCCCCTCGTCAATTCGCTCCCAGCGCCCCGGCACAGCTTGCAAGGCCTTCACGCCGCGCTGAATCGCCTCCACGGACAGCCCCAACGCCAGCCCCACACTGGCCGCCGCCAGCACATTCATCACGTTGTGCTCGCCGACAAGATACGTCTCCAGCGGGATACGTCCCGCGGGCGTGACGGCGACAAAGCGGGTGACGTCCGGCTTGTGCGCCACCTCCAGCGTGCTGACCAGCGCGCAGGTCGCCATGCCGTAACTCAATTCCACGTCGGCATGGATTCCGCGCAGAAACTCGTAGGAGGCATCGTCAGCGTTGAGCACTGCTGTTTTGGGGACGCCTTTGCGTGTAGAGTTGGCCACCCTCTCGAACAACCGCGCCTTGGCCGCACGGTACGCCTCGAACGAGCCGTGAAAGTCGAGATGCTCGTGCGTGATGTTGGTCACCACGCCGACGTCAAACTCACAAGCATCCACGCGATGCTGGGCCAGCCCGTGGGACGTGGTTTCCAAAACACAGTGCGTCTGCCCGGCCTCGACCATGAGCGCGAGATATTTCTGAACGTCGGGCGCGTCGGGTGTGGTCGTGTGCAGGCCCGTGTCACAGGTCTGCTTGCCAATGACGGCATTGACCGTGCTGATCATGCCAGCGTTCATGCCGGCCGCTGTCAGAATACTGTGAATGAGATTGCACGTCGTCGTCTTGCCATCGGTGCCGGTGACGCCAATCATCACCAGCCGGCGGGCGGGAAAGCCTTGCCAGCCCGCACACAGAAAAGCCAGCGCTTCGCGTCCGTCCGGTACCTGAATGTAGGGCAAGTTGCCAGCTTGTCCCACGGCCGCTTGACCCACAATAGCCGCCGCACCGCGCTCGACCGCATTCGGGATGAAGCGGTGCCCATCCACTGAGAGGCCAGGACAGGCCACAAACAGCGCGCCAGGCGTGACCTGGCGCGAATCGCCGGTGATGTGCGTGATGTCAGGGTCGCCGCCGCTTATACTCTCGACATACGGTAGCCCGCTGACCAGCTCCGATAACTTCACTGGAATAGGCCCTGCAACGAGAAACCCAGGTGTCCCCAGTCTGTGCCGCCCAGGATCGAGCACGCCATCAGCAAGAAAACCAATAGCAGGATAACGCCGCAGCCGAGCCCACTACAGGAGCAGCCCTTGCCGAATCCGAACCGATCCTGGAGTGCGTCGAAAATCCAATTTAGAAATGTCAGTTCCAAAAGCCCTGTCAAGCAGCCTGGTCGGTCTCTCATGTGGGGATCCTTTCACGTGTTGTGTGCTTTGTCTTCTCGCAGCACCCAACCTAGATTATAGCCTCACAAAACAAAACGTCAAGGACAGCACAAGCGCCGCCTTGACGTGTGACTGGCAAAGGGCAAAAAGCGAGCGACGTAAGTCGTTCGTCCCTCGTCAGAGGTCAGAGTATGGAAAGACCTAGCTCAAGCTGGCTTTCAGCGATTCCAATTGCCCGGCCACGCTGCCGTCCACCACCTTGTCGCCCACGCGCACGCGCAAGCCGCCCAACAACCTGGGATCCACCTTGAAGCTGGCCACGCCCAAAGACAGCTCGCTCTTGACGCGCGACTGCTCTTCCGGCGTGAGCGGCACGGCACTAAAGACCTCGGCCTCACCCGCCACGCCGGACAGGCCCACGCGCACGTCCGCTGGCACCTTGGCGAAAAAGTCGGCGATGAGCGCTTCTTGCCGCCTGCGGTCGAGCGATTCGCCGATGAGCTTGTTGGACGCTGCAATCGCCAGCGCAGCGATCTGCCCACGCAGCTCGCTCAACATCTTGTCGCGCTCACCGCTCAACCCGGCCAACGCATCGGCCTTGATCTTTTCGGCCTCGGCCTGCGCGTCGGCCCGCATCTTGGCGGCGGTCTGCTCGGCCTGCTGGTTAGCCTCGGCGCGGATCTTTTGCGCTTCGGCGCGCGCGCCATCCAGAATCTTTTGCCGCTCAACTTCCGCATTGGCGCGAGCCGCCTCAGCCTGGCGGGCGTCTTCCAGCCCCTTTTCAATCTTGGCCCGACGCTCATCCAACATTTTGGTCACAGGGCCATAGAGCAGCGCGCGCAACAATACAGCCAGCACGACAAAGTTGACAATCTGTGCCAGCAAGAATATGGGATTGATCCCGATGTTATTCAGGATGTCCAAGCGTCACCTCCCGATGAATCGCGCGTTAGGCCACGAACTTGAGCAGCAACGCCACAACCAGCGCATAAATGGCGATGGCTTCGGCGAAGGCGATACCCAGGATCATGTTCACCTGGATCTGCCCGGCCGCTTCAGGATTGCGCCCGATGGCCTGAAGCGCACCGTTCGCCAGCAACCCAATGCCGATGCCGGGGCCGATCGCGCCCAAGCCAATCGCCAAACCTGCCGCCAATTGCCGCATAGAAACTGGATCCATTCGTTCCTCCTTGTTATTGCTTTAGCTCTCGTAACCTGGTGGCGACATGGGGCTGTCGCCCTGTTGTTTAGGCGTGCTCTATATGCTCTTCACCGCCATGCCCGGCTGTGGCCATAGCAATGAACACGAACGTCAGCATCATGAACACAATAGCCTGAATCAGGCCGACGAACACTTCCAGCCCATAGAAAATGAGCGTCCCAAAGACCAGGAATGGAATCAGGAACGCTGCCATGACGAACAACAGCACCTGCCCGGCGAAAATATTGCCGAATAGACGGAAGGTGAACGAAACAATCTTGGCAAACTCGCTGATAAGCTCCAGCGCGCCCACGATGAGGTCAATCAACCCCATTGCGTTGCCTTGGCCCAGGCGCTTGGTCGCCAGGAATTTGCCCATGTACTGAGCACCCAAGGCCCGGAAGCCATAATACTGTGTCATCACTACCGAGATGAGGGCGATAGCCAGTGTCACGTTAAGGTCAGTGGCAGCCGCGCGCACAAAGGGGACAAGTTCCCAGCCCTCGTATTCTTTCTCGGCGTGCGCGCCTTCAGCGGGCTTGGCCTCGGTCTTGGGCGCTTCGTTCTTGACTTCAGGCAGCGAGAGCAACGCCCCGTTGCGGCTGTACGCAATCCCCGGCTCTTTTGGATGTTCCAAAATGCCCACGCTGTCCACGCCTGGGAATAGCTCCAGCCAGTTGGCAAAGAGGACAAAGAGAAAGATTGTCGCTCCCAGCCAAAAAACTTGCCTGGCGCGCCTGCCCAGGACGCTTTCGGCCAGGCCGTACAGCCCCTCGATAATCATCTCGAACACGTTTTGCAGGCCGCGAGGAACCAGCGCATCCTTCGAGCCGGAACGAATCTTGGCCGTTGCCACGGCCGCCAGGACGACCAACAAGACGTCCACAATGATCGTTTCGATCATCGTGTTGGTGAGGCCTACCTTGAAACCACCCGCCTCGCCCATGGGCACGACCATCTCGGCGGGCAGCTTGATCGTAGGCAGGATGGGGTTCAGGCCGATGCCGCTCAACAAGCCGCTGTTGCCGGTCAATGCTCCCAGGAACCCGGAGCTGATCGAGCACAGGACGGCCATCACCACCAGCATAACCAGTGCGATGAGACAACCTTTTCCTGACACTAGGCTCCGCCCTCCTTCTTTCCTTCGTTTTTGATTTCCGCCTGGAACTGGGCGGCGGTCGAAAGCGCCACGCGAACCAGACTGTACACACTCACGGGGATGCTAGCCAACAAGAACACGATCGTAAACAGCGGCCGGGTATTGAACAGGCTATCCACCCACAGGCCGGCCAACAGCGCACCGACGACGATCACCACCGTCACGCAGCCGACCTGAGATAGCACCCCGGCCAGCGCAAGGTTCTTGGCTACTCCTTCAGGACGGTTTGAACTCACGACACGCTCCAGCACACATCACGGCGCGGGTGCAAGTTTATCACAGCATGATGCATGATGCAAGATGCAGGCCGCACCCGATGCAGGCCGCAAGCGGCAAGCTTGCCTCTTGCCTCTTGCATCTTGCATCTTGCATCTTGCCTAGAAACCTGCCGCTTTGGCTGCCAACGTGTACCACGGCGTGGCAAACACACCCAGGATCAAGATGCCCGCCACGGCGATCCACATCCCAAAATTGAGCGCGGGGGCAATCTCCATAGGCTGCTCATCGCCTTCGCTGCGATCCACAAAGATGTACTTGATGACCATCAAGTAGTAGTACAACGCGACGATGCTGTTGAGCACGCCGATGACGACGAGCCACGTCAAGCGCTGGCCCATCGCCGCCGCAAAGACATACAACTTGGCAAAGAACCCGGCCAGCGGCGGCACACCGCCGAGCGAGAGCATCACGGCAAGCATCGCCAGGGCTAATCCCAACGAGCGGCGGCTCAAACCGTGAAAGGCCGACATGTCTTCCGAGCCGAGCGCGTTCGTCACTGCAATGACGACGGCAAAGGCGGCGATATTTGTCAGCACGTACACGCCCAGGTAAAACAGCACCGATGCGGGGCCATAGGGTGTGACGTTCGGGTTCGAGACCGCTACAACGCCGATGAGCACATAGCCCGCCTGCGCGATGGACGAGTACGCCAGCATACGCTTGATGTTCTTTTGAGAGATGGCCAGCACGTTGCCCAACGTCATCGTCACAACCGAGAGAGCAGACAGCAGCGCGACCCATTCGCCGCGCGCCATCGGGAACACGATCATCAGGAAGCGCACCAGTACGGCAAAGCCCGCCGCCTTGCTCGCCACCGAGATGAACGCGGTGACGGGCGTGGGCGCGCCTTCGTAAACGTCCGGCGCCCAGAAATGGAACGGCACGGCCGAAATTTTGAACCCGAGGCCAACCATGACCAGCAGCAGCGGAGCCATCACCAGCCACTTGCTCGGCTCGGCCGCCAGCTTGGCCAGCTCGGCCGCCAACGCGCCGTAACCCGTCGCGCGCGTAAAGCCATACAGCAAGCTCAGGCCATAGAGCATGATGGTGCTGGTGAACGCGCCGAACAAAAAGTACTTTAATCCGGACTCGGCGCTGCGCTTGTCCACGCGCAAGAAGCCCGCCAGCAAGTAAAGCGTTATGCTGGTCGTCTCGACGGCCACGTAAAGCATGAGGATGTCGTGCGAGGCCGCCATCAGGCTCATGCCCAGCGTGGAAAAGATAAGCAGGCCATAGTATTCGCCGTTCTGTGCCAGGCCGCGCATATCCATCGAAATGAAGCAGACCAAAATCGCGGCGACGATGAACAGCATCCGGTATAGCGCCACCCAGCCGTCCACGTAGATCATTCCGCCGAACACCGAGCCGGTGGCCGGCAGAAGCAGGTCCACGACCAGAATCACGATCAGACCGATGATGGTCAAGCGCCCCAAGAGTTTCTTGCCCGCCTCCGGCAAGAACAGGTCAAAGCCCATCACCGTGAAGGCGAGAACGAGTAAAAGAATTTCTGGCAGCACCGCCACGAGGCCGGCATTGAGCATCGAAGGATTCACTTACCCACCTCCCGCCACACGCGCAAACATCTCTACGATGGGCGCAGTGCCGGTCGAGATCATGTTCATCAACAACTGGGGGAACGCGCCCAGGCTAATCAGCACCACGGCCAGGATCGCCAGCACCGTCTTGTCGAGCACCGTCACATCACCTACGCCATGGAATCTCTCTTCGTGGAACTCGCCGAAAAAGACCTGCGCGACGACGCGCAGCACGTAGGCCGCCGTCAGGATGATGCCGAGGGACGAGATGGCCGCGATGTATGGATACCACGCCGCGACGCCCGCCTGCCCGGCTTTCCACACGCCCATAAAGATTTGCAACTCGGCCACAAAGCCCGAAAGGCCCGGCATACCCATGCTCACCAAACCGCCGACAATAAAGGCGACTGCCACCCACGGCATCTTTTGAGCAAAGCCGCCCAGGTTGGGGATGTCGCGTGTGTGCGCGCGATCGTAGATCATGCCGACCACAGCAAAGAACATCGCCGTCATGATGCCGTGGCTGAACATTTGCATCACCGCGCCGTTCAGACCAGCGGTGTTCATCGCGGCAAAGCCCATGGTCACCAGGCCCATGTGGCTGACGGACGAAAAGCCGATGACGTACTTGAAATCTTTTTGCACCATCGCAATCGCCGCGCCATAAACCACATTGACGGTGACGAGGAAGATGACAAAGGGCAAGAGCTGCCTCGCCGCGTGCGGCATCAACTCGACGCCCATTCTCAGCGCAGCGAACGCGCCCAGCTTCATCAGCACGCCCGCGTGAAGCATCGAAACGGCCGTGGGCGCGGCGACGTGACCGTCGGGCGACCAGTTGTGGAACGGCCAGATGCCCGCCAGCACGCCAAAGCCAATAAAGACCGGCAAGAACCACAGCGTCTCAAAGTTGATCTTGAGATCGAGCGGCAGGTTGACGTTGAACATGAACGCCCCGCTCTGGGCAAACTTGTTCAACGCGTCCAGGTCAAACGTCCGCTCCGGCGCTGCGAAATAGAGCGCCAGGATGCCGACGAGGGCCACAATTGAGCCGACCAGCAGATACAGCGTCAGCTTCATCGCCGCGTACTCTTTGCGCGTCGAGCCCCAGGTGGCAATGAGGATGTACATCGGAAAGATCGCCATCTCGTAAAAAAAGAACAGCAAGAAGCCATCGCGCGATACGAACACGCCGAACACGCCCGAGACCAAGATCAGCAGGAATGCGTAAAACTCGCGCGGGCGATCCTGGATGCCCCACGAGACCAGGCAGCCTGTAAAGATGACCAGGCCCGTCAGCAGGAGCATTGTCAGACCAACACCGTCCGTGCCGACGTGATAGCTGATGCCCAAGGCCGGCACCCACGGGAATTTCTCCACGAACTGGTACTGCGGCCCGGCCTTGTCGTAAGCGACAAAGACGTAGATGGACAGCGCCAGCGTGATGAAAGCCGTGAACGCCGACAGCACCCGCACCTCGTCCTTGCGGTTCGCCGGCAGCATGAACAAGAGTACCGCCGTAATCAGCGGGGCGAAAATGATGACGCTTAGAAATGGAAATTGCATCGTCTTGCCTCGTTCACTTGTTGCATATCGCTTATCGCGTATTGCCTTGCGTTATACGCTCGCTACTAGTCTGCCTGACTCTGTGTGTCTTGCACTGACTGCCATAACCGTCGGTATTCACTGCGCACGCTTTCATCCAGGCTATCGGCAAACTCGGCGGGCAAGCTCAAAATGCTGATCAGGTCTTGCACGTCCGCCAAGTCACGCAGGCGATGGGGCGCGCTGATGCCCGACGCCAACTTGAGTTCGATCAACTTGTCCAGTGTGACGACGCGAACACCTTCAACTTCGACTGACGCTTCAATCGGGTCAGGAAACACCACCGATTTCGGTTTACCGTCACCAGGGTATTCGCCGGTTGTAATGATCTCGATCCGAACCTGGGTCTCAGTATCTCGAAAGGTCTTGTTTGCGCCAGCAAAAGCTGGAAGGTAGCCTTTGCCTACACATTGCGCCTGAAACGCTGCCAATCCTTCGGCGGTCATCAGCACATCTACGTCTTCGGTCATCCGCGCATAGCCGTGCCTGCCAAGTGCCATACCCCCAATGACCGCGTAAGGGATATCCTCTTCGTCCAGCCGTCGAGCCAGGTTGAGAAGGGTCTGGTAAACGCCGCCCTTGCCCTCAAAATGCGCGCTCACTTCGCGCAATAGGCGGCCATATTCACCCTGCAACCGTTCCTGGCACATCAAATCTTCACTTACCTCAAGCCAGCATCAAACGCCGCTCTTTAGGCTCCGGCACAGGATCGCCAAACTCCTTGGCTGTATCAATCCACAACTGAATGGCATCCTGAACATTCGACAGTGCCTCGTGAGGTGTGCTGCCATGCGCCATGCACCCGGGCAGTTCTGGCACCTCCGCTACGAAAACCTGATCTTCACCACTCCAATAAAGAATAACCTCGTACTTGAACATTGTAACTACTCCCCCAATCGATACTTGACGATGACGGCACGCACTTGGCGCACCTGATAGACTTTGGCGTTGCCATCATCACGCTGTAAGTTGATCTTTTCTTCCACTCCTTGCTTTCTGAAAATGTGGTGGCTGCCACGAATCCGCTCCTCAAATCCCAGCCAGATCAGCAATTGGCACAAGCCGTCAAACGAAATGTTCGCCTCGGAAGTGCCGCGCAGTACCTGAAGCAAGAGTTTTTCGTGCTTGCTCATGTTACTCGATCAGGAATCAGCTACCGCCAAACAATCTACCGACCGTCGCGTTGATGACCTGGACAATCCACAACGGGTAAATGCCGATGACGAGCATCAACACCATCAGCGGAGCCAGCGCGATGGCCTCGCGGAAATTCATCTCAGGCAGCCTGGCCCACTTGGCGTTCTGCGGCCCGAACAGCGTCTTGAGCAGCATCCACAGGATATAGCCGCCGGTCAAGAACAGGCCGAACATGGAGATGGAGAGGAACAGCGTAAAGATGGGCCACGCGCCCCGCACAACCATAAACTCGCTCACGAACCCATTCAGACCCGGCAGTCCCAGGGCTGCAAACGCGCAGAACATCAGGAACGCCGCATACCTGGGCACGGCAGCCGAGATGCCATTCAACTCCAGCAGGTCGCGCGTATGCGCGCGGTCATATACCACGCCGACGAGCGCAAAGAGCGCTGCCGAGCTGAGACCGTGGTTGAACATTTGCAGCACCGCGCCGTTGGCCGCGATGATGGCGTGATCTTTGAACGCCGGATTGCCCACCGCGAACGCCGCCGCCGCAATGCCCATCGCCACAAAGCCCATGTGATTGACGGACGAGTACGCCACCAGCTTTTTGAAATCGGTCTGGCCCAGCGCGGCGAGCGCGCCAAAGATGATGGACAGCGTCCCCAGCAGCGCGAGAACCCAGGCGAACCGGGCGGCCGCATCCGGGAACATGGGGATGACGAGCCGCAGGTAGCCATACGCGCCGAGCTTGAGCAGAACGCCCGCCAGAATCATCGAACCGGCCGTGGGCGCTTCGGTGTGCGCGTCAGGCAACCAGGTGTGGAACGGCCAGATAGGGATCTTGATCGCAAACGCCAGCGCAAACGCAAAGAACGCAATCGAGCGCAGGAGGGGCAAATTAGCCTCGCTGACGAACTTGAGCGGGTAGACCGCCGTGAAGGGCAGCATCCCCGGCGTCGTGAGCGTGACGATGTCATACGTGCCCGTGGCGACCCAAATGCACTGGATGGTCAGCAACATGCCCAGGCTCCCGGCCATGGTGTAGATAAAGAACTTGAACGACGCGTAATCGCGGTTCTTGCCGCCCCACTGATTGATGAGGAAATACATCGGCACCAGGCCGATTTCCCAGAACACAAAGAACACGATCAGGTCGAGCGCCATAAACACGCCCAGCATCCCCGTCTCGAGCATCAGGAACAGGATGAGGTAAGCGCGCACGCGCTCTTTGATGTTGAACGAGATCAGCAGCCCGCCCGGCACGAGCAGCGTGGTCAAGAACACCATCGGCACGCTGATGCCGTCCACGCCTACGTGATAGGCCGAGTTGATCTGCGGGAACCAGACCGTCTTGAACTCGAACTGAAAGCCCGCCTGATCCGGCGCATAGGCCACCCACAGGAGGATGGAAAGCGCCAGCGGCACCAGGCTCCACAGGAACGCGATCCACTGTAACACGCGGTCGCTTGTGGCGCGCGGCGAGAAGAAGAGCAGAGCCGCGCCGATCAGCGGAGAGAACAAGATCAGGGTCAGCAGGTTGTTGAGTAACCAGTCCATGGATTATCTCCGGTCAATCTTAGCGCAACGCAGGCAGCGGGATTTCGAACAGGATGAAGATGATGATCGTCATCAGCAAGGCTAACAGCATATAGTTCTGGACTTTGCCCGTCTGAACTTCGCGAAAGCCCAGGCCCAGTTCCTTGATGCTGTTAGCGAACGCATCCGCGCCGCCATTGATGACCACGCGGTCGAACACGCGGAACGCCTCGCCAATACGGACAGCGCTGCGCGCCACGCCGTGCAGCAAGCCATCAATCACAGTCTTGTCAATGAAGGTATACGTCCACTTGGCCAGCCACAGCGTTGGGCGGATCAAGACCAGGTCGTACAACTCGTCAAAGTAAAAGCGGTCTTGCATCCACTTGTAAACCACGCTGCCGGAAAGTGGGTCGCGCTCGCCGGCTTGCAGCGGCTTGCGCCAGGCGTACAGCCAAAAGCCCAGCGTCAATCCGCCCAGCGCCACGACAAGCGAGGTGATGAGCGGCACCGGCGTGAACTCGGTGGGCACCTTTAACTCGACGGTATTCTCAACCGTCGCGCCGACAAAACTGTGGAACCAGTTCGGCACCATCCCGCCCAGCACCGGGAAGGTATGCTCGATGCCGACCCAGCCTGCGCCAATGGCAAAGATCGAGAGCACCACCAACGGCGCCGTCATCGTCCACACATTTTCCGAAGTGTGCTCGGCGGCCTGGGTGCGCGGCTTGCCCAGGAAAGTGAGGCTGATCTGGCGCGCGGTGTAGAACGCGGTCAACAGCGCCGAAATCGCCAGCATCACAAACACGACCGTGCCTAGCCAGTTGCCCTCGGACATCTTTTCGAACGCGCCGCCCAGGATGGCATCCTTGCTCCAAAAGCCCGCCGTCACCAGCGGAAAGCCTGAAAGCGCCAGTCCGCCGATGAGGAACGTCCAGAACGTCACCGGCATCTTCTTACGCAGCCCCCCCATGTTCATCATGTCGTTAGCGTCAAACATTTCGCCCTGTCCGTGACCTTCGTGTGCCGTGTATCCGTGCGCCGTGTCACCGTGGGCCGCAGCGTGATGATGCCCATGCTCCACGCCGTGAATTACCGAGCCGGAGCCGAGGAACAAGAGCGCTTTGAAAAACGCGTGCGTCACCAGGTGAAACGCCGCCGCCACCCACGCGCCCACACCCAGCGCAGCGATCATGTAGCCCAGTTGCGCGATGGTCGAATAGGCCAGCACGCGCTTGATGTCGTTCTGCGCGATGGCGATGATCGAGGCAAACAGCGCCGTGAACGCGCCGATGAGACCCATCGCCAGCATCGGCGCGGTGAACTCGCCGTGACCCAGGCCGGCGTGCAGGAGCGGAAACATGCGCACCACAGCGTACACGCCCGCGCTCACCATCGTCGCCGCGTGAATCATCGCGCTCACGGGCGTTGGGCCTTCCATCGCGTCCGGCAGCCAGACGTGCAGCGGGAACTGGGCCGACTTGCCGACCGTGCCCGCAAAGAACAACAGCCCGGCCAATCCCGCCACCGAAAGGCCGACGATGTATGAAGGACTAGTCGCCAGCTTTTCCAGGGTGGCCGGTTCAAAGAGCTCGCGGAACGAGAGGGTGCCCGTTTGCGAGTACACGTAGGCGATGCCCAACAGCATCAGCACGTCGCCCACGCGCGTGGTCATGAACGCCTTGATAGCGGCTTTGAATGGCGTCATACGCTTCGGGTCGGAGTAAGTCCGCGAGAACCAAAAGCCAATCAGCAGGTATGAGCAGAGACCCATCACTTCCCAGCCGACAAAGAGCAGCAAGATATTGTCGGCCACCACCAGCGTCAGCATCGCCGCCGCGAACAGGCTGATGTAGGCAAAGAAGCGCGAGTACATCACTTCCACTGTACCAACTTCAGGCGGCTCGCCCGTTTTGTTGTGCTTGCCCTCCGGCATTCCCGCGTTGTGGTAGCCGGTGCTGTAAACGAAAATGCACAAGCAAGTGATGGACACAAAGAACAGCATGATGGCCGTGAGCGGGTCAACCATCACGCCCATCTTGAGCCACTCTTGGGGATTCGGGCCGGTGGACAGCCAGGGAATGACGCCGTGGATCGGCTCTTCGGCCAACTTGGGGCCGCGCACCAGCGCGCTCTGCCAAAAGACAACCTGCGCCATGAGGAAGGCCAAGACCATTGAGAAAATGGCAATGCCGCTGCTCAGCCGCTTCCACTTGTTAAAGAACAGCACGATCAGCCCAAACGACAACAGCGGCGGAACGGGAATGAGCCAGGTGACAAGTGTCAAGTCCATAAATGCCTCTGTCAAGCAGTGGTCAGTGGACAGTGTTTAGTGAGCACTGTTTACCACTTGAGCAAATCAACATTCTCCACGTCCACCGTGCTGCGATTGCGATAGACGCTGATGATGAGTGCCAGGCCAACGGCGGTCTCGGCGGCAGCCACCACGAACACAAAGGCCGCAAAGGCCTGCCCCACCATCTTGTCCGGCTGAAGGTAACGCCAGAATGCCACCAGGTTGATGTTGACGGCGTTAAGCATCAATTCGACGCCCATCAAAATCGCGACGGCGTTCCTGCGCGCCAGCACACCGAACACGCCGATGCTAAAGAGAATCGCGGCCACAACCAGGTACCACATCAAAGGAACCATCGTCATTTGCTCCTAACCCCAATGACACGGTGACAGGGTGACAAGGTGACGCGGTGAACTAGTCACCTTGTCACATCCCCACCGTGTCACCTTGTCAATTCTTATCGCGTGCCACGTAAATCGAGCCAATCAGCGCGGCGACCAACAACACCGAAGCAATTTCGAACGGCAGGGCGTACTGGCCCGGATCAACGAGCGCTTGTCCCAGGCGAGCGATGCTGTCTGTAGGAACAGCCGCCGGCGCGCCTTGTGGCCAGTTGAAGCGAAACAACGTCACGATCAGAACCGCCAGCAGCGCCAATGAAACGATGATGGCATAGCTCCACTGGTCGTTCGCGCGCGGGAACGCGCCCATCACGCCGCGCGTCAACATGACCGCAAAGATGATGAGGATGGCAATCGCGCCGATATAAATCAGCACCTGCGCCCCGGCCAGGAAGCTGGCTTCCAAGAGCCCATAGAGACACGCCACGCCGGCCAGCGATAGAATCAACCCGAGCGCCGAGTGAAAGAGGTTTTTGGCAATGACGGTATAAAGACCGCCGCCCAATGTGATCAAGCTGATCAGGATAAACATCACCTGGAGAATAGTCATACGAAACTCCGCTTTACGGACTAGTGTGCGCGCCGGCCGCCGCAGGCGCATGCCCCACTTCGACGTCGTGCGCCAATGCATGCTCGCCACCATGCACGGACTCGTCGTGCGACTCGGCTGGCGCTTGCACCGCCATGCGCGCGCGCCGTCCGGCTGCGCCCACCAACGCGAACGCCACCCAGATCATCGCCATGTTGAACGCCAGCATTACCAGCGCCCACGGCCACGACCCGTACGACAAACCCAATCCCTGGGCCAGCCGGTCAGCCAGCGGCACGACGACAAGATTCGCCAACGAGAGCGGCACAAGGAACTTCCAGCTAAACGCCATCAGTTGGTCAATCCGCAAGCGCGGCAGCGTCCCGCGCGCCCACACCATGATGTTGAACAGCAAAATCGCCTTGATAAAGAACCACAGCCAGGGAACCGTCACACCTGCAATGTCCGGGCCGCGCCAACCGCCGAGGAAGAGCGCTGTCACGATGCAGGACACACCAAACGCGTGAACGTACTCGGCCAGAAAGAACAGCGCGAACTTCATGCCGCTGTACTCGATGTGGTGACCGGCGATGATTTCGGACTCGGCGTCGAGCAAGTCGAACGGGCTGCGGCCCACCTCGGCCATGCCGGAGAGCATCACGATGACGGCCGACGCGGGCAGGACGAGGATGAACCAAACCGGCTGTTTTTCCACGATCGTCACCAGCGAGAGCGAACCGGCCAACATCACCGGCGCCACGATAGACAACACATGCGGCACCTCGTAGCTCACCAGTTGAGCCACCACGCGAAAACCGCCCAACAGCGCGTACTTGTTGTTCGAGCTCCAGCCCGCCAGCAGGATAGCCAGGACGCCCAGGCCGCTGACCGCCAGGATGTAAAATATACCGATGTTGATATCGGCGCCGATCAGCCCCGGCCCGAACGGGATAGCGGCAAACACAATCATTGCTGCTGCAGCGCTGAGAATGGGCGCGATGTTGTAGACGAGACGGTCGGCGTGATCCGGCGTGATGTCTTCCTTCGTCAGCGCCTTGACGCCATCGGCCAGCGGCTGCAAGAGGCCCCACGGCCCGGCCAGGTTCGGGCCGATGCGGTTCTGGATGCGCGCCACACCCTTGCGCTCGATCCACGTCATGACCATGAACATGACGAGCGCAAAGATACCCAGGAACGCCGCGCGCAACACCGCCATCGTGATGTTCACGCCCTCCGGGGGCATGAAGGTGCTCAGCCAGTTAATGAGCAGTCCAGCCAGCCAGGTAAAAGGATCGTTAATGACATTCATTCCACCCACTCCGTGTGGATCAGGGGATTCAACGCAACAAACGCCCCGACGCCCAAAAATGGGTGCGGGGCGAAAGGCCGTCCGGCCAGAAAACTAGACCCACTCCAGGTCTCCCTTGCGCCAGGCATAGACCAGAGCGCCGGTCAGGATCAGGATAAACAACACCATCTCCAGCACGGCGAACAAGGGGAGTTGGTTATAGACGACGGCCCACGGGAAGAGGAAAACCGACTCGATGTCGAACAAGACGAACACCAGGGCGTAGATATAATATTGCACCTTGAACTGCACCCAGGCATCGCCATAGGTCTCTACGCCGCATTCGTAAGTGGATGATTTGATGGGGTTGGGCTTGGCGGGTCGCAACAGCCAAGCCAAAAGCAGTGGGCCACCGGCCAGCGCGATGGCAACAACGATGAAAATGCCGACAAAAGCAAAATCTTGAAGCAAGGTCGCGCCTCCTTGAACTGTGTCGCCCGTCATAACACTTTTACGAACAAGCGCCGGGGATTGGGCAACGAGGCATAATTTTACCATCTAATCTCACATGTCGCAAGTGGCAAATTGCACAGCGCTGGCCGCGCATCGCACGACGTTTCACGTTTTGCGTTTTACGCTTTATAATGAGCGCATGACTTTCTACGTTGACTATGATCTTTCCGACGCCGCCTGGGATGCGTTTGTCGAGCGTCGCACCGACGGGCATGTCCTGCAAACCAGCGCGTGGGCCACGCTCAAGTCTCGCTTTGGATGGAACGCAGGCCGCGTGGCCGTCCTCGACAGCGGCCAGGTGGTCGCAGGCGCGTCGGTTCTCCTTCGCCGCTTGCCGCTTGGGCTGGCAACGCTCGCCTACATCCCCAAGGGCCCACTGGTGAATTGGGATGATGCGGCGCTCGTCTCCAAGCTGTTCGAGAGAATGGATGAGCTGTGCCGCTCTCGCCGCGCCTTTGCTGTCAAACTTGAACCGGACATTGAAGCAACGCGTAGCGAACTCGAGCGCCCGTCGTCTCTCGTCCTTCGTCCTTCGTCCTCTGTCCAGCCGCACTGCACGATTCTGCTCGACCTCACCAAGACGGAAGACGAGTTGTTGGCGGCCATGCATCAAAAGACGCGCTACAACATCCGGCTGGCGGCACGCAAGGGCGTTGTCGTGCGCGAAGGGTCTGTGGACGACCTGCCCGCCTTTTACGCCCTGACGCAAGTCACTGGCGCGCGCGATGGCTTTGGCGTCCACAGCGCCGAATACTATCGCGCTGCATTCGAGCTATTCGTCCCGCGAGGTTGGGCCAGGCTGCTCATCGCCGATGTGCATGAGGTTGGCCTCGAGCCCGAGCCGGTTGCAGCCATCATGGCCTTTGCCTTCGGCAGCAAAGCCTGGTACATGTACGGTGCGTCAGGCGACGCGCACCGCGAGCGGATGCCCAACCACGCCTTGCAGTGGGAAGCCATCCGCTGGTCCAAGTCGCAAGGCTGCGCCACGTATGACCTGTGGGGCGTGCCGGACGAAGACGAAGCGACACTCGATGCGCAGTACCTGAATCGAAGCGACGGGCTGTGGGGCGTGTACCGCTTCAAGCGCGGCTTTGGCGGGCGGCTTGTGCGTTACGTTGGCGCTTTCGACCGGGTATACAACCCGCTGTTGTATCGCGCGTTTCTCCTGGCGTTGCGAAGGCGAGGCGGGATCGAATGACAAGTCCAACCTCATCGTCTCTTGCCCACAACCGCAAGCGGATGTAAAATCATTCAGAGGAGTTGAGACGATGCAGGTACCTTATACAACCCAATTATTTGAAGAAGATGGGCAATTTGTAGCTCTTTGCCCAGAGTTAAATGTCTCTAGCTTTGGCGACACGACTCAAGAGGCGTTAGCCAGTCTACAAGAAGCCGTCACACTGTTTTTGGAAGAGTGCCAGCGTATGGGTACTCTGGAAGCAGTGCTGGAAGAAGCCGGTTATCACCGCGAGCCATTGGCCCCGCACAAATGGCTCTACCGACAACCCGTTCAAATCAATCGGTTGGAGGCAGTGCTTGCCTAAAATCACGCCGGTTGATTACCGAATGTTGATTCGAGTGTTTGAGTTAGACGGATTCACTGTCAGTCGGCAAAAGGGCGACCATATTGTGATGACCAAGCCAGGTGTGCTGCGTCCTGTAGTCATCAAAACCAGTCCACGAAAAGTGCCGGTGATGCACATTCAATCGAACTTGGCGACAGCCGGAATAAATCGGGAGCGATATTTCCAACTGCTCGAACAAGCCAAGTAATGGGCGACACGGCGCAAAACGTGCCGCCCCACCATTCTTGCGACCTGGTCTTGTCATTGCTTCGGGGAACGGAGGCCAGTTCCCATGTCGCGCCATCTGATGCTGGTTCCCTCGCTGGCTTGCCCAGCCAGTTGCGCCTATTGCTTTAGCCCCCATGCAGGCGGCCCGCCGATGACGCGCGCCACGCTTGATGCTGGGGTGCGTTGGCAAAACACGCTCGGCGGCAAAGACCCTCTAGAAATTACCTTTCACGGCGGCGAGCCGCTCGTCCCCGGCATTCAGTTCTACCAAATGGCATTGCCATTGTTGCGCGATGGGCTTGCGCGTCGAGTGCGCTTTGCCATGCAAAGCAACCTATGGCTACTCACCGACGAGCTGTGCGACCTCTTCCGCGAGTACGGCGTCTCCATCGGCACCAGCCTGGATGGTCCCGAGCCCATCAACGACGCGCAGCGCGGCCAAGGTTATTTTACTCGCACGATGGCGGGCATCGAGCGCGCCCGCGCGCATGGCCTTGACGTGGGCTGCATTTGAACTTTCACCGCCCAATCCGCGCCTCACGTGGAAGAGATTTTTGATTTCTTTGTCCGCGAGGGATTGGGCTTTCCCATCCACGCGGCGCTGCCAACTCTCCCTCGTTCCAGTGCCGCACAGTATTGTCATTCTGAGGCCCGCAGGGCCGAAGAATCTCTGTCACGCGGGGCAGAGACCCTTCGCCGCTTCGCGGCTCAGGGTGACACATCCGCGAGTGATGTCTGGCCTCTCTCCCCCCAAGCGCACGGCCAATTGCTCCTGGACATGCTCGATCGCTACCTGGCGAACCTGGACAAAATACGCATCAGCACACTGGATTCGATGTGCCGCAGCATCTCGGCCAGACACGGCGGGATTTGCACGTTTGGCGATTGCCTGGGTGAATATCTGGCCGTCGCGCCGGATGGCGAGATCTACTCTTGCCAGCGTTTCATCGGCATGACCGAATATCGCTTGGGAAACGTTCACGATTGCCCTACGATAGAGACACTCGCACAAGCGCCCGCGTGGCATATGTTCAAGGCGCGGCAAGATCGCATCGCTGAGGAATGCGGCGACTGTGCACACCTGAATTTTTGTCGGGGCGGTTGCCCCTACAATGCGCTTGTGGCTAGCGCAGGGAGGTTCGATGGGACGTTGCGCGATCCACACTGCCCGGCCTACAAACAAGTCTTTGCCGCGATCACCGACCGCGCGTTGACAGAAGTGTTTTCAGCCGAGAACCTCGAAGCCGTGGTGTCGCAAGGCCCCAGCAAATATGGGCTGATGCGTAAAGGCAAGCTCCTCCGCCTCATGCGCGGCGGGCCGCACCCGCAGCAGGTCACACAGCAGGCGCGCAAGCTGGCGGCGGCGGCGGCCCTGGCCGTGAGCGATTCGCCTGCAGACGCTGTGCAAAAGCTGGAGCGCGCTGGACTCGTCACCGATCACACGCGCGCGTTGGGCAGCCTGACTGCGCTCCGCAACGAGTTGGATCATCAATCACAAGGGTTGGTCAATGCCTACCTGCACGTCACCTACGCCTGCAACCTGACCTGCGATCACTGTTATGCGTCGCCCGTAGGACAAGTTGCCAACTTGTCCTACCTCAAGCCAGACGACATCGCACGACTGGTGCGTGAGATTGCGCAAGCTGGATTCCGCAAAGCCGTCATCACGGGCGGCGAGCCGATGGCGCACCCGCGCCGCGATGAGGTGTTGGACGCGCTGGCGGCTTTGCGCGGCGAGATCAAGCCGACGCAGGTCGTCTTGCGAACCAATCTAGCCTATCCATTGAACGCCGCGTTGATGGAACGAATGGCGCACAGCGCCGATCAAATCGTCGTCAGTGTGGATGGCAATGAAACCTGCCACAACGCTCGACGCGGGCTGGGTGCGTATGCACGCACAGTAGCGAACTTGGGCGCTGACAGAGACCCTTCGAGTTTCGGAAAACCCGAAGAGTCTCTCCCAGGTTGTGCTCGCCGCCACGCTCACGGCACAACAAACCGCCGGCCCGGAAGGCGACGCAGTGCGCGCATTGGGCCAGAAATTGGATGTGTCGGTGCGTTTCAAGCCCGTTTTGCCTTTGGGCCGCGCCTCGGCCATGCCGCTGCGGCTTGAGTTCGATTCTTCGTTGGATGACGACGCAGACGCTATCGCGCTCCAGTCTCGCATTGCTTCAACCTGCGGGCTGGGAATGAACCTCTACATTGGCCCGGGCGGCGAGTGCTTTCCGTGCTATGCGCTGACCGACGCCCAGCACGCGTTGGGCAACGCGCTCGACGACGGACTGGCCGCCGTGCTTGAGCGCAACGATTTGTATCGGCGTGTCACGGTGGATAGCAACCGCCAATGTCGCGCTTGCGCGCTGCGCTATCTGTGTGGCGGCTTTTGCCGTGCGTGGAGCAACCGCGATAGCCCCAACGCACCGCCAACCGATTGCGCTGCACTGCATGAACGGGCGCGCAGCTTGCTGCTTGGCGCGTCGGAAGCATTAGGTGTAACGATGGAACGCTGGTTGGCGGCGGGATTGCCACTGCCAGAGTCTCCGCCGACAATGGGATAAACCCAAACCATTCACACCGCGGAAGGAGGAACAGACATGGGACTCTTTGGCCCACCCAATGTTGACAAGATGAAAGCCAAGCGCGACGTCAAGGGATTGATCAAGGCGCTGGGCTACCAGAAGGATGGCAGCGTGCGCAAGGCCGCAGCGCAGGCGTTGGTGGATACGGGAGATGCGATGTCTGCTACCTGGGCTTTGCGGGAGATGCGCGATGCGCAGGCCATGGAGCCGCTCACCATCTTCCTCAAAGACAAAAACTCTGACGTGCGTGTGGCGGCCGCTCAGGCCCTGGATCGCCTTGGTTGGCAACCGGGCAAGGATCAGAGTACCGGCAAAGTTGACATCGCAACATTAGGTGTGACAAAATCTCTAGACCATGCGTTCTAAATCCAAGCTGTTTTTGCCTCTTGCCAGCCGAGATTTTGTCACACCAGCAGTTCAAATGTCGCTTTTGCTTGGA
>CAYGWJ010000309.1:0-12456 GCA_964353405.1 uncultured Anaerolineae bacterium | reverse complement strand
GCTTTTGCCGTTTGGCCGATTCGCGCTCAACACGTTCGTCATCTGCGGGCTGACCGTCGTTGGCACGGTCATTTCTTCGTCCATGGTGGCCTATGCGTTCGCGCGCCTCAGATGGCCTGGCCGCGATTTTTTCTTCACCTTGCTGCTCGGGACGATGATGCTGCCAGAAGTCATCACGCTCATCCCGATGTTTATCGAATTCAGCACGCTGGGCTGGACCAAGCCGGGGAACGTGTTGGGCATTCTGCCGCTCAACTTTTTGCCGTTGGTCGTTCCCTACTGGCTGGGGCTGGCGCCGCTGTATGTCTTTCTGATGCGACAGTTTTTCAAGGGCATTCCGATCGAGTTGGAAGAAGCGGCCCTGGTGGACGGCGCGAGTCGCTTTAGGATTCTGTTCAGCATCATCCTGCCGCTTTCCAAGCCGGTGATTGCGACTGTGGCCGTGTTCTCGTTCCTGCAAAGTTATAACGACTTTTTGCAGCCGCTCATCTATTTGAACGGGCGAGACAATTGGACGTTGGCGTTGGGCTTGCGCGCGTTGAACGACGTGCAGCAGACCGGGCAGTGGGAATTGCTCTTTGCCGCCTCGACGGTCGTGCTCATTCCCGTCCTGCTCGTCTTTATCTTTGCACAGCGTTACTTTGTGCAAGGTATTGCAACGACCGGGTTTGGCGGGCGTTGATCAGACGACTGTAGACGACAGACCGCCGTTGTGATAGACGCAACGGATGTAAGCCGATAAGCGGATGTGTCATTTCCATCCGCTTATCAGTACCCGCCCGTGGGGGCCAGAGAAAAATCGTCAGCAGTTGCCGCAAGTGCTGGCCGAGATTGCATCTGCCGGCTACGACGGCGTCGAGATCGGCGCGCAACATCTCGACATCACCCAGCCGGATGCGTTTCGCCAGTTGTTGACCCGCCACGGCTTACAGCCCGTCGCCATTCACGTCGGCGGTGAAATCTATAATCCGCAGGCGGTCCAAGGGGCGCTGGATAATTTGGAACGCACGGTCGTCTTTGCTGCCCAAGCGGGCGCGATGTTCCTGGCGTTCAGTAGCAAAGCAAAGGAAAACAAGACGACCGAGGAATTTCAAGTTGAAGCGGTCACTGCAAATCATCTGCCCACCGGAACAAGTCCTGCCTCTGTGCGACGAGCTGCGCCCGGAAGGACTGGCTTTCTGGATGGAAACGGCGCTGCCGCCGGATAAACTGGATCGTCTGTTTGAGCTGTTTTGCAGCAAGTATTCTTGACCCGATGACTGAATCTACCGCTGTACAAGCTGGACCTGTCGCACTGGGTATTGCCAGTCGAAAGTTGACCATCGCGCTTTACTCGGCAGCCGTGTTTTTGTTTTGGATGGCGCAGTACATTTATCTGCCGACTTTGCCCACCTACGTTCAAAGCAAAGCGAATGACCTGGCGGTGGTGGGCGTGGTGCTGTCTATGTTCGGCTTGTGGCAAGCGCTTATTCGCCTGCCGCTTGGCATCGCTGCCGATTGGCTCGGCTGGCGCAAACCGTTTATCTTGGTCGGCCTGGGCCTGGCTGGCCTGGGCGCGTGGATCATGGGCACGACCGGTACGGTGAATGGTTTGATGATTGGCCGTGCTGTGACGGGACTCTCGGCCGGGGCATGGGTTCCGCTCGTCGTGGGCTTCAGCGCGTTGTTTCCGCCCAAAGAAGCCATCAAGGCCAGTGCGCTGCTCACGCTCTTCAACTCTATCGGGAGAGCGCTGGCGACCTCGATGACTGGCTCGCTCGATAATCTGGGCGGCTACTCGCTTCCCTTTTTTGTGGCAACGGGCATTGCAGCCCTTTCCATCATCATCATGGCGACCATCGGCGAAATACGTCGCCCACCCGCGCGGCCTTCGGTGGGAGGCATTGGCCGCCTCATCGTGCGGCGCGATGTGCTGGTGCCGTCGCTGTTGAGCGCCGTTGGACAGTATGCGCATTGGGCGATCAGTTTGGGATTCATGTCGGTGTTGGTCAAGCAGCTCGGTGGAACGGGCGTCACTCAAAGCCTGTTTGCGACCCTCAACATTGCCATGATGGCCAGCGGCAACTTGTGGGCGTCTTCAGTTGCCAACCGCATCCGCGGGCAATGGCTGGTCATTGCCAGCTTCGTGCTGATGTTTGTGGGCATTATCATTGCGGCCATGTCGTCCTCGCTGTTTGTTCTGGCGATTGCCCAAGCCATCATGGGATTGGCGCAGGGCATTGGCTATCCTGTGCTGATGGGCTTGAGCATTCAGCATGTGCAAGACGCCGACCGCTCGACGGCGATGGGTCTGCATCAGGCCGTATACGCGATTGGTATGTTCGCTGGTCCGGCCGCAAGTGGCGTGCTGGCCGAAGCGATGGGCCTTCAGCCGATGTTTGGTGTGACGGCGGTGGCGTGTTTGGCGCTGGGCTTGCTTGGCGCGCGATGGCTTGACCGCGGACCGCGGATAATCGGCGACGGTCAGCGGTCGGTAGAAATCATGAGGAATTAAGAACATAATGCTTGACCCCGACGTCTTGCAAGGATTCGACGCAAGCGTGCGTATGAAGCGCGGCTTTGTCCAGATCACTGAATTGCTGGCCTTGACACTCGGCCCGACGCAGGGGACGATTCTATCTCAGCACGAGACGCGCCCCCAGCCCGAGATGCTGACAGACGCGGCGACGATTGCCCGCCGCATTCTTGCGCTGCCTGATCGCGCTGAAGATGTGGGCGCGATGCTGGCGCGTAACCTTGTCTGGCGGATGCATTTGAAGGCGGGTGATGGATGCGCGACGGCAGCAGTGCTGGCCCAGGCGATCCTCGAACACGCGCATCGCATGAAAGCCGCTGGAGCCGATCCGATGGCTCTTCGGCGCGGGATTGACCGCGCGGCGGCGGCGGCGATTGAAGCGCTGCGTGGGATGGCCAAGCCGATCAAGGATCAGCTTGGCCTTGCCAAGGTCACTCGGACGATTCTGAACGATGCCAGCCTCAGTCGTGTGCTGGTGGATATTTATGCCAAGCTTGGCCCGGATGCTTACGTGAGCATCGAAGACTATATGGCGCCCTATCTCGAGCGGCAGTTTTACGAGGGCGGCCGCTGGAAGGGACGGTTGGCTTCGCCTTATCTCATCACCGACCCCGCCAGGCGGCGAGCGGTGTTGTCCGATTGCCTGGTGGTGCTCTACGCGGGTGACGTGGCCGACATTGAAGACTTGCAGCCGGTATTGGAATTGGCCGCTCGTGCTGAATCAAAAAGCGTTGCTTTGATCGCCAACGAGATCAAAGATGTGGCGCTCACGGCCCTCATCATGAATCACCAGCAAGGCCGCCTCAAGGTAGTCGCCGCCGAGTTGCGCGAGAGTGAATCGAAACGCAGGACGGATTATCAAGACCTGGCTGTCCTGACGGGCGCGGAGGTGCTTTTACCTGAAAGCGGCCAGCACTTGCGTGACATTCAGCCGGCGGATGTGGGTCACTCGCCGCGTGTCGAGGCCGACCCGGACGAATTGATCGTCGTCGGCAGTGGCCGCGCAAAAGTTGGCCATCAAATCGAAACCTTGCGCGCGCGTCTCAAGCGGTTGTACTCTAAAGGGAATCTACGACCGCCCGACGACGAAGCGATGGATGAATTGCGTTTTCGTATGGCGCGGCTGGGAGGACAAGTCGCCAAGCTGATGATTGGCGCATACACCGAAGCCGAGCGCACCACGCTCCGCCAGAAAGCGGAAAAAGCTCTGCGTGCGTTGCCCATTGCGTTGCGGGAGGGGCTGGTGCCCGGCGGCGGCGTGGCGTACCTCAACTGCATCCCGGCGGTGCTCCACGTCAATGCTGCTGGCGATGAGGCGATGGGAGTTAGATCGCTGGCACATGCTCTGGAAGAGCCATTTCGCCGCATCGCCACGAACGCCGGCGCGAGCGCGCCCGGAGCCGTGATGGCACAGATGCAGCGGCGCGGCCCGGTCTACGGTTATGACGCTATCAAGTGCAAGGTTGTTTCGATGGAAAAAGATGGCATTCTGGATGCCGCGGGTGTTCTGATTCAGGCGCTGCAAACTGCTGTCAGCGGCGCGATCATGGCGCTGACGACAGAGACGATTGTGCTCAAGAGCAATCCGCAGACCAGTATGGAGCCGTAACTAGGACCGCGGACGAGAGACTGCAGACCGCCTAACCTCTGCAGCCAGTGGTCAGTGGTCAAAAAGAGGAGGATGGAAATGAAGTTCTTTTTGGATAGCGCCAAAGCAGATGAAATCTGCTACGCGCGCGACATGTGGAACATTGACGGCGTGACGAGCAACCCGCGTCACGTTCGCAACAGCGGCAAGCCATTCCTCGTCGCCATTCGCGAAATCGCCCAGCTGTTCGAGGGTACCGACAAGCCCATCTCGGTCGAAGTCAATCCGCACCACACCGAGGCAGATGCGATGGTCGAAGAAGGCTTGAAGCTCGCCGCCATGTCGCCCAACTTTGTCATTAAACTCCCGGCGACGGAAGCTGGCTTCAAGGCGCTGTGGACGCTGAAGGACAAGGGCATCCGTGTCAATCTGACACTCGTCTTTTCAGCGGCGCAGGCGTTGCAGGCGGCTCGACTCGGTGCGACGTTCGTCTCGCCTTTCATCGGTTGGAAGGAAGCCAATGGCGAAGAGGTCTCGCACCTTGTTGGTGAAATCATGCGGATTTACCGCAATTATGATTTCAAGACCGAGGTGATTGTCGCCGCCGTCCGCAACGGGCGTCAAATCGTCGAGGCCGCTGTGGCGGGCGCGGATATTGTGACCGCGGGCTTTGACGTCTACAAGGATGCGTTCGACCATCCATACACCGCCAAAGGTCTCAAGATTTTTACCGATAGCTGGGACGCAACGCCGTACGAGTGATTGTGGATTTGCGATTTCGGATTGCTGTGCGCGCCGGGCAGTCCATTCGTGCTGCGCAATCAGCAATCCGAAATCCGAAATGGAAAAGAGATGTCTTTTATTAATCCTGAACCAACACGCGTGGGCCTCGTGTGCCTGGCACGCCTGACGTTCGAGGCAGACCTGGCTGCGCAGTGGTACGTCAAAGCGCAAGAGATGGTGCGCGGACTCGACGGCATTCAACTTTGCGCCGTCGAAAAGCAAGTGATCGAGCAGACCGACGCAGACGCGGCGATGGCCGAACTGCGCGCGGCGAACATTGACGCGCTCGTCATCCTGAGCGGCACGTTCGCGCTGGGCGGATTGGCTCAGCGATTGGCCCAGTCGTTCCCCAACTTGCCCTTGCTTTTGTGGGCCTGGCCGGAGCCGCAAGAACAAACGGGCAAGCTGCGGCTCAACTCGCTCGTCGGTGCGCACGTCAATGCCAGCAATCTCTACAAGCTCGGCTACCGCCCGACGACGCTCTACGCGGCGCTGGACGATCCGCGCGCAGCCAAGACCATCGCGCAGTTTGCGCGCGTGGCGGGTATCCGGCGCGACTTGCAACAGCTTCGCCTCGCTTTCATCGGCGGGCACGCGCCCGGCTTTGAAGATCTGGCCGTGGACAAGTTTGCGCTCCGGCGCGCGCTCGGCGTCGAGATCATTGACGTGGGCCTAGAGACCATTGTCGCCAAAGCCCGTGCGATTGCGGCTGAGCGCGTCCAAGCCAGCAAGCCCGATATGCTCAAGTCTTTCGATGATGTGTCCGAGGTCAACGAGATCAAAGGCGATCTGTTCGCCGCCCTCATCCTCGCCATGCGCGACCTGGCGGCCGAGGGTAACTTTGGCGCGATGACGCTCAAATGCTGGGGCGACCTGGTCGTGGCTTATGGCATCGCGGGCTGCGGCGCGGTCTCGGTGTTGACGGACATGGGCCTGTTCACCGGCTGTGAGGGCGACATCATGGGCACACTCTCGATGCTCATCGCTCGACGATTGACGGGTGTGCACCCCTTCCTGACTGATTTCGTCTCGGTGGACGAGGCGACCAACACGGGTATGTTGTGGCACGGCGGCTGCGCGCCCGTCAGCCTGGCGAGAGAGGATCAGCCGCGGCATCTGTTCTCGCACTTTGCAGCCGGCAAGGGACTGACGGCCGGCTTTGCGCTCAAGCCGGGCCGCGTCACGATTTTGCGCCTGGGCGACGATGGCCGCAACTTGCGCATGATTGCCACGACCGGGCAGGCGCTCGAATCCGAGATGCAAGTGCGGGGCACGCTCACGCGCGTAGAGTTCGATAGCAACGCGATGGCGTTCCTGAACGAGATGCTGTCGAATGGTTGGGAGCACCACTTGGTAATGGCGTATGGCGAGATTGTGCCGGAGTTGGAGATGTTGGCGCACGCACTTGACGTGCCGCTGACGGTCAAGTGACGAAGGACGATAGACCGAAGACGGAGGCACGCGTGCCCTTCAAAGCTGCCAAACTACATTCGATGCGCAGAGCAATTCTCTCTGACTCGCGCCAACTGCGCGAAGAGCCAGCGTTATACGAAACGCAAGATTTCGAACCAGCCAAAGGTGAGCCATGACTTTCGGTCTTTGGTCTTTCGTCCTCGGTCTCTTTATCGTCGCATTGCAGACCGCACTCATCTACTGGCAGCATTTCTCGCCGTTCGAGAGAGAGAGTAACTTGCGGGCCGTGCTGTGGGGCGCGAAACCTGCGCCGCGCTATTGGGCCGTCCTTGCGCTCGATGTGTGTACCGCGCTGCTTGTCTTTCTGCTTGTGCTTGGCATGTGGTCGCCAGCGCCGAGCGATCCACCGATGGCGCGACTGGCGCGGACGTTGCCTGCGTGGATTGTGGTCGCGTTGCTGGCGGCCATGGTGCATCACTTTATCACCGAGTCGGTGATCCGCTTTCCGAACTATACAATGATGGTTCGGCGAATGATCCCCGCGCTCGTGATTGGCCTTGTCGTGGTGGCGGCGACGTTGCTCATGGTTGCGCTTGCGGCGACGCCGGATGTCTCGACGGCGCTGGGCGCGTGGACGCGCGCATTGCCCTTGGTGTTTGTGTCCGCTGTGTCGTTAGCCTTGCTCGTCTTTGCGGTGCGCTCGCTGGCATTCCTTGTGCGCGTGATTCCCGTCGTCGGCTCATTCGCGCACGCGGCCATCTCGACGGGCCTGTTTGTCTGGCTGATGACACGCTACGGGAATATGGTAGGGCAAGTTGGCAACTTGCCCTACACGACGGCGGTAGGGCAAGTTAGCAACCTGCCCTACACGATGGCAGGCTTGAGCGGACTGGAAGGCGTGACACTCGGAATCGGCGCGGTTGCGCTTGCCGCGCTTTTTCTCGCAGGGCGCTTGCCCGGCCCGTCTCGCCAGTCCGATGCGGCTGACCCGCCGCCGCTGGTTGTGGGACAACCGGATAAATTCAAATCATCCATCGCCATCAACGGCCCTGGCGCGACGCTGGCTGGCAAGTCTGTGCGCGTCGAGGTCACTCGCGCGCCGTTCGGCATCGTCGTCAAGAACGCGCAAGGTGAGACTCTCTGGCAGTTGGCCGAGCGCGGCCTCACACGTGATGTGCTGTTGCAAAGGATTTTGTCCCTTCCGGTTCTTTACACCGGCAACACGATGAAGATGAAATGGCGCGTGTGGGGCCGGCCGGTCACTCGGGTCACGGACATCCAGGCCGAGGGCAACTCGCTTGTCGTCACTCTCGATCCATACGTTTTACGTTTCACATTTCACGCCGATGACATTCTGCGAATTGAATTTCGTCCTTCGTCTCGCGCAGCGGTCTGGATGGGTGCGTCCATCGCCTTCTCTGATTTTCCCGATGCGCATTACCTGGGTCTTGGACAACGCTTCAACAAAGTTGACCAGCGCGGTGAAGAGGCATACTTTCTGGTCGAAGAAGGCGGCGTGGGTTACGAATGGGCCAGGAAGCGGCTTCCCTGGCTCTACCCGTTTTTGCGATGGCTGTATGGCCCGCGCGGCTCATTCCCAAACCGCGAACAGTGCACAGGCTTTCCTGTTCCGTTTTGCCTGATCGCGCGAGAACGCGGTGTAAGCACCGGGTTGTTTTGGAATACGTACAAGCCATCGTGGTTCAAATCTGCTGTCAGGGATGAGAATTCGACGGTCAATCGTTTGACCGTGCTCGATAACGAGATTGACCTTTACCTGTGTGCCGGTCCTACGCCGCTCGACGTGATTGGGCAATACACGTCGCTAACGGGTCGCTCGGAGACGCCTCCAGCCTGGGTGCTCTTGCCTTGGAAGACACGCACCGGGCCGGTCACCGAAGACGACACACTTGAAGACATTCGTAAATTCCGTGAGCTGAACATTCCACTGGCGCAAGTGGGCATCGAGCACTGGCAGGATATTCGCGGCTCGTACGAATTCTCGAACCAGTGGTGGCCTCACATTGATGATTTGATCGCGACAGCACGCGCCGAGGGTTATCGCGTTCACGCCTGGCATTTTCCGTACATGAACGCGGGCGCGGCCACACACCGCCAGGGAGTGCAGCGCGGCTACTTTATTCGCAACCGTCTGGGCCTGCCGTACCAGCAGCGCATCTTTCACGGCCTGGCCACCGTCGTGGATTATTCCAATCCGCGCGCGGCGGCCTGGCATGCCGAGATCGTCGCGAAAACATTCCATGCGCGCGGCATTCAAGGCGTGATGACGGACTATGCCGAGTCTATTCCGCCGGATTCGGTTTTCTACAACGGGCAATCGGGACTGGCGATGCGCAACGCGTATCCGGTGATGTATTGTGAAGCGATGAAGCGCGCGGCGAGCGGCGTGTTGGGTGACGATTACGTGCTCTACCCGCGCGCGGGCTACGCCGGCTCGCAGCGATTCGTGGCCGCGCAATGGCCGGGCGATCAGGATACCGATTGGGACGATGGCGATGGACTGCCTGCGGCCGTGCGCGCCATGCTCAACGCTTCCATCTGCGGATTCCCGGTGCATGGCTCGGACGTAGGCGGCTGGTATGATTGGTTTGCTCCGATCACGACCAAAGAGTTGTACCTTCGCTGGGCTGAAGTCGGCTGCTATTCGCCGCTGATGCGCGCGCACGGCGGGCCCATCGGGCGCAATCGCGAGCCGTGGAAGTTTGACCAAGAGACAGTCGAGATTTATCGCGCGCTGTCGGAAGAGCACGTCAAGCTGTTCCCGTACTTGTACACGCTCTCCAAAGCGGCGACGCGCGACGGCACGCCGATCATTCGTCACCCGGCGCTCATCTGGCCCAACTGCGCCGAGTTGTACCCCATCGAAGATGCGTGGATGATGGGCGAGGCGTTGTACCTTGCGCCGGTCATTCAACCCGGACTCGCCAGGCGTGAGGTCATCTTGCCGCCCGGCGAGTGGTGGGATTTGAATGAGGGCAAGCCTGTGCGTGGCCCGGCACGCATCACGGTGGATGCGCCGCTCGGCAAGACGCCGCGTTTTTTGCGGCGAGCCTGCCTCCTGCCGCGCTTTGTCCATGCGTTCGATACCTTTGACAATGTGACGACAGCCTCCGCTGCGCGGCTCGGTCATCTGGAAGATGACCTTGAAGTGTGGCTGTATCCGGGCGAAGGCGCATCGTCATTCGCGTTGTTCGATGGAACCGTATTGAACAGCGCACAACGCCCAGGCTCGATCGGCGCTCGCCACGTCACGTGGAGAATCTTTGGATAAGCCGGCCACAGCGCTGGGCGCGCAGCCAACACCTGATCGGCTTGTGAGCGCCGTCGGCGCGACGATTGGCCTGTGTATTGTAGGTGATTCGTTCCTGTACGGCATCCTGCCGCTCGAGGCCAAAAATCTGGGTATCGCCTTGCCGCTCGTCGGCGTGCTGCTCTCCGCCAACCGGCTGGTGCGGTTGATTTCCAACACATGGGCCAGCGCGATTTTTGAGAGGCTTGGTCCGCGCACGCCTTTTGTTTTCGCTGCCGTGTTGTCACTCGTCACGACGGCGCTGTATGGCGTGGGTTGGGGCTTTATCATTTTTCTGCTGGCTCGATTGGGCTGGGGCATTGCCTGGTCGGCGCTGAGGCAGAGCGGATATCAGGCGGTCTGGACCGGTAGCGAGTCCAGGCGCGGCAGGCTGATGGGGTTGCTGTGGGGACTGATTCGACTGGGCAGCGCGTTCAGCGTTGTGGCGGGCGGTTACCTCCGTGACCGCTACGGGTATTGGGCCGGCATATGGATGGTGACAGGCGTGACGGCGCTGGCGATGCCGGTCGCGCTTTCGATCCGATGGCCGCATGACGCCGATGCCGTCCTGCGCCGGCTGCCATTGGATGGCAAAAACTCTACGCTGGCGGGCTGGCGCGCGGCGCTGGCGACGAACCTCGGGCGGCAGCTTCTCTTTGCGGGTTTCATGGACCGAATGTTTGAAGGTGTCGTCATCTCGACGACGTCATTGTTCCTGGCCGGTCGCTTTGGAACAAGTGAATTGCTTTCCGGCCTGGGCGTCCGGATCGGCACCGTGGCGGGCTTGCTCCTGGCGTTGCGCTGGTCGTCCGATATCGTCTTTGGCCCGACCATTGGCGCGCTCTCGGACAAGGTCGGGCGGTTGCGAGCGTTGGTGATGATTGCCTTTGCCATGTTGATGGCGGTCGTGGGCGTCGTGAATCTATCGGGACTGCTGCTGTTGCTCTGCCTGGCGGCGATGTTTGTGGGCAGCGTGGGCTTGACCACCACGTTGAGCGCATCCGCCAACACCGTCGCTTTGCAGTCGGAACGCCCGCACATTTTTGTCGGCGTTTTCACAACGGCCAGTGATGCCGGGTCGGCCCTGGGGCCGCTCCTGGCTTTTTCGCTGGGCGTGGTTTTGAATCTGAACGCGCTCTACATCTTGACCGGCGTTGTTCTGCTGATAGCCGTGCTGCTGTATTGGCGTTCGATGGTAAGGGCGAGGTGACCTCGCCCCTACCATAACATCGTAATCTTTTTCTGAGGAGGAAATATGGCACACAGTATTTTGTTGCATGAACCCGACGACGATGTCGGGGTCGCCGTGAGGGACATCCCATCCGGCGACGAGGTGGGCGCGGTGACACTCGAAGGCGTGTTCGTCACGAATGTCAAACTGATCAACGACGTTCCGCTCGGGCACAAGGTGGCGATGAAAGACATCGCGCCGGGCAAGGACGTCGTCGAGTACGGGCGCGTCATCGGCAGGGCGTCGCAAGCCGCGCCGCGCGGCTCGCACGTTCACACGCACAATCTCAGAACCAAGAGGTGGACAGCATGATCAGGCCAGAAGAGCTCAAGTTCACGGGCTATCGCCGTCCCGATGGGCGCTTTGGCGTCCGCAACCACGTCCTCGTCATCCCGGTGGATGATCTTTCGAATGCGGCGGCGGAAGGCGTGGCGCACAACATTCGCGGGACGCTGGCGCTGCCTCACCCGTATGGCCGCCTGCAATTCGGCGCGGATTTGGATCTGACCTTCCGCACGCTGGCGGGACAGGGCCGCAATCCCAACTGCGCCGCCGCTATCGTCATCGGCATCGAGCCGAATTGGACCGATCGCATCGTCAAAGAAATTGCCCAGACCGGCAAGCCCGTCGCGGGCTTTAGCATTGAGCGCTCGGGCGATCACAAGACGATTGAAGCCGCGTCGCGCAAGGCGAAGGAATTTGTGCACTATGCCACCGAGCTTGCGCGCGAGCTGTTCACCGTCAAGCAATTGACGATGAGCACCAAATGCGGCGAATCCGACACCACCTCGGGCCTGGCGTCGAACCCGACCGTGGGGCGCACGTTCGAACGATTGGCCGACGCGGGCGCAACGCTCATCTTTGGCGAAACAACCGAAGTGACCGGCGGCGAGGACATTATCATGCAGCAGTGCGCCACGCCTGAAATCGCCGCGCAATTCAAAGAAGCTTTTGACGATTATCAGCGCCTCGTCGAAAGCCAGGGCGTTTCGCTGCTCGGCAGCCAGCCGACCGAAGGCAACATTCGCGGCGGTCTCACAACGATTGAGGAAAAAGCGCTGGGCAACATTCAGAAAGCGGGCCGCTGCAAAATCGTGGGCTTTCTCAAGCCCGCGGAAGAGCAGCGCAAGCCTGGCCTCAGCTTTATGGATTCGTCGTCCGCCGCCGCCGAGATGGTGACGTTGTGCGCCGCTGCCGGTTCTGTCGTCCACTATTTCACCACCGGCCAGGGCAACGTCATCGGCAATCCTGTCATTCCCGTCATCAAGCTGTCGGCGAATCCGCTCACCGTCGCGACGATGTCGGAGCACGTGGACGTTGACCTCAGCCCGATGCTGCGGATCGAGATGAATCTCGACCAGGCCGCCGATGCCGCGCTCGTGATGCTCGAGCGAACGATCAATGGCCGCCTGACCGCCGCCGAAGTGTTGCGGCACAACGAGTTCGTGTTGACCAAGCTATATCGAAGCGCGTAATGCGTAGTGCGTAATGCGTGATGCGTGATGCGTAATGCGTAATGCGTAATGCGTAATGCGTAATGCGTAATGCGTGATGCGTGATGCGTGATGCGTGATGCGTGAAACGTGACGAGCAACTCACGTTTCACGTTTCACGTT
>CAYGWJ010000308.1:0-7096 GCA_964353405.1 uncultured Anaerolineae bacterium | reverse complement strand
CCGCGGCGGCGCTTGACAAGGGTGAACCCGTGAGCCGCCTTGCCGAACTCGTCCCGCAACGCAAGGCTGTGTGGCGCGCAGAACGGCGTGTGGCGCCGCCGCCGGGCCTGCCCGTCGGTCAAAAATTCTTTGGGATGGACTTGGAGAAAATAGGACCAGCGCGCGTCAGCGGTCAGACTGGAGACGTTCTCAAGGGCGCCGGCACAAGCTCTGGTCGTATCACGGCTCCAGCCTGTGTCCTGCATGGGCCGGAAGATTTTGACCAGATGAAGCCAGGCCAGGTGCTGGTGGCCGCGATCACCACACCGGCCTGGACGCCGCTATTTGCCATGGCCTCCGCCGTCGTCACCGACATCGGCGGGCCGCTCAGCCACGGCTCGATTGTGGCGCGCGAGTACGGCATCCCCGCCGTGATGGGCACGGGCGTGGCGACCAGGCGCATCCACAGCGGGCAGACGATCACCGTAGATGGCAGCACTGGCGAGGTCACGCTGCACAAAGCGGAGACCGGGCAAACACCACCCGCTGCCATCGAGTGGACGCGGAGCGTGCCCAATCCCAAAGGCCAGTACATGCGCGGCAGCGTCGTGGACATCCTGCCTGACCCGGTCAGTCCGCTGTTTGCTACCCTGGCAATACCGTCGGTCGCCGGCATTGGCATCAAACAAGTTCTACGGCCATTGACCCGCTCCGAGCCGCTCTTGCCGGACGATTACATCCTGACGATCAACGACTATGCCTACATGGGCGTCGCGTACACGCCGCGCCAGTGGTGGTGGATTCTCACCCGGATGATATTCGGCTTCCCAAGCCTCATTCGTGGGGCCATCCCGCTCTGGCGAGACGAGATACGCCCGCGTTACGTGGCGACGGTTGCGCGTTGGCAGGCCAAACCGTTGGAGGTCATGCCCACCGCCGAACTATGGGCCGCGATCCAGGAGATCAATGCTGCGGCCATGCTCCACCTGGCTTCGCTGTTGGTGGCGACGACGGGCGCGTCGGCAGGCAGCGAGGGGTTGTTCACCCGCGTGTACGAGAAAATGGTCCGGCGTGAAGGCGACCCCGCTGCAACTACATTCCTGATGGGCTATGACAGCACGCCCATCCGCGCCGACAAGTCGCTCTACGACGTGGCGATGTGGTGTCAGGAACGGGACGGCCTGACCGCCTATCTGCGGGAGACGCCGGCGGAGCAGATCGCCGCGCAACACCCCTTAAGGGTGTCCTGGGGACTGGCGAACGGCCAGACGCCTGTTGCCGGCTGGCAGGAATTTTGCGAACGTTTCCAAGCCTACTTGCAAGACTATGGTCACATCATCTACAACCTGGATTTCGCCAGGCCGCTGCCGCTGGACGACGCGGCGCCGATGCTGGGGACAATCAAAATGTACCTGGAAGGCTTGGGCGTGAATCCGCACGAGCGCCAGCACTCCGCCGGGGAAAAGCGCGTGCAAGCCGCCGAGGCAACGCTCAAGCGGCTCAAGGGGCTGCGCCGGTGGGCTTTCCGCAAGACGCTGGGGATGGCACAAGCAATGGCGCAAGTGCGTGAAAACGCCCTGTCCGATATCGGCCTGGGCTATCCCGTGCTGCGTGAAATGCTGCGCGAACTGGGCCGCCGCTTTGTGCAGGCTGGGGGCATCGCGCAAAGCGCGGACATCTTTTGGCTGCAGCGGAACGAAGTGGATGCAAGCGTCGAGGCATTAGAGCGCGGCGAGACGCTGAGCAACATGGCTGAACGCGTCGCGCAGCGCAAGGCCACCCACGAGGTGCTCAAGCGCGTCACTCCGCCGCCGATGCTGCCACCGAAGAAAAAGTATATGGGCTTTGATATGGCAGCGTTTACGCCGGCAACGGCAGAGAGCCAGACGGGCGGCACGCTCAAGGGCATCGGCGCGAGCGCGGGTCGCGTCACGGCCCCGGCCTGCGTCCTGCACGGCCCGGAGGATTTCGACCAGATGCGCCCGGGCGACGTGCTGGTGGCCGCCACCACGACTCCCGCCTGGACGCCGCTCTTTGCGATGGCCTCGGCCGTCGTCACCGACATCGGCGGACCGCTCAGCCATGGCTCCATCGTCGCACGCGAATACGGTATCCCAGCGGTGATGGGCACCGGTGTGGCAACCAAGCGCATCACGAGTGGTCAGCTCATCACGGTGGATGGCGGCGCGGGCGTCGTCACACTGTCCAAGAATGGATCGTAAAACGTGAGGCGTGACCTATTCACGTTTCACGTTTTACGTTTCACTTGAACGTGCCGAGGTAGCGCACATGGGAACCAGTAACAAGAACGTCATCATCCTGTCGCTCGCCCTGATCGTCGTCTCGCTGGGATTCGGGATGGTCATTCCGATCTTTCCGTTTTACATTGAGCGGATGGGCGGCGGAGGCAAGGAACTGGGGCTGCTCGTGGCAGTGGCCGCGCTCACCGAATTGATCTTTGGCCCGGTGTGGGGCAGCCTTTCGGATCGAGTGGGTCGCAAGCCGATTCTGATGATCGGCATGGTGGGCTATGGCGTGTCGTCACTGCTGTTCGGGCTGGCCACCGAGTTGTGGATGCTCTACGCGGCACGTGCACTCTCGGGCGTTCTTTCTGCCGCGACAGCTTCCACGGCGATGGCCTACATCGGTGACAGCACCTCGGACCAGTATCGCGGCGGCGGGATGGGCGTCCTGGGCGCGGCCGGCGGATTGGGCCTTATCCTTGGGCCGGGGTTCGGCGGTTGGTTGGGGACTGTCTCCATCGCGACGCCCTTCTTTGCCGCTGCGGGCATATCGCTGGTATCCATGCTGCTGATAATGTTCCTGCTGCCTGAATCGCTGCCTGAACAAGCTCGCCAGCGGGCCGGCAGCAAAATCAAGACGATGCCGTTGGGCGAATTCTGGAGCGTGCTACCCGGCAGGAGCCCCATCGGCATACTGCTGTTCATGGCTTTTCTGGCGAGCTTTGGGCTGGCGAATTTTGAAGCTGTCTTTGGCCTATATGCTTTGCGCAAGTTTAACTATGGACCAGAAAGCATCGGCATGATTCTGGCCGTGGTGGGATTGGTGTCAGCCGCCGGCAAGGTGTTCACGGGCGCGCTGACAGGGCGTTGGGGAGACGCCGCCGTCATCAAGACCTCCCTGCTCACCGGCTCGATTGGGTTCCTGGTGTTGCTGCTCGCCAATACCTATCCAACCATTTTGCTTGCGACGGGCTTTTTCGTCCTGTCCAAAACATTCCTGCGCCCGTCGGTGCTTTCGCTCACTTCGCAACGGGCCACCACAGGCCAGGGCGCGGCGATGGGGCTCAGCAATTCATTCATGAGCCTGGGGCGCATCGTCGGACCCATCTGGGCCGGCTTGGCCTTTGATATGAATTTCGACTATCCCTATCTCAGTGGCGCGGCGATACTGTTCGTCGGGTTTTTGATCAGCCTGGTGTGGGTAACACAGCGGCAGCCGGCAACGGTCAGCGCCGGGTCGAACCCGGCAGCGGGCTAAGGGAGCACTTGACTTGCGGCGTGAAGCAAAGTAATATTGTGTCTAGTGATCCACGCGGGCGGCGTCTGATGTTGGACGACCGACCACGGATCGAGGTGGACAGCGTGACGGCTAATCAGCTTTCGACGGGCAAAGTTTTATTGCCGCGGTGGGTTGTTGCAGTGACCGTAGTCGCAGCAGTGCTGTTGGCCTTTGGTTTCAATTCTCGATTGACGGCTATTCGACAAATGCGCCAGGATGAAGCGCGCTTGAAGCAGGCCGTTGCCACCGAGGAGACTCGGCAGGCGAGCCTCAAGTCATACCTGGACTATATACGCAGCGAAAGCTATGTAGAACATTGGGCGCGCGTGGATGCAAGAATGGCAAAGACCGGCGAAGTGGCCGTCATACCCGTTGCGCCCACTGCGGGACAGCTCGGCTCCGATTCGCCGGCGATGGTAAAAGTTCCCGCGACGATTTTAGACGAGTGGTGGGCACTCTTTTTTGGCGAGCCGTCCACACCTTGACGATCCCCGGTGGGCGTGGTATACTGCTCGCCGCGGGGTAGAGCAGTGGCAGCTCGTCGGGCTCATAACCCGGAGGTCGTTGGTTCGAATCCAACCCCCGCAACTGTAAGCTTACCTGAATAGGATTGGAACTAACGACCCGCAGATTATTGGTTCCAATCCAATGTGCGCAACCTCTGGAACGCCATAGGCCATCTGTCTATGGCGTTTTTGTTTTCCTAGTTTTTCGCAGGTCCACATTTGGTTTCACATATCTGGATAGATGTAAAACCAAACCGGATGGGGTGATTGTGTTGACCGCGTCTCTGGTTGACGTTTGAAATCCCCTGTTGTCTTCTTGGCGGGTACGGGGCTGTTGCTCACCGTTCCTGCCATAGGTAAACAGTTGCCCAACCTTGCGAACTTGTGACTTTAGCGCAAAGGTAGACGAGTAGAAAAGACAAACGCCGATCTGGCAGCATCAGACCGGCGTTTGTCTTTTCCATCAGACACGATGGGGGCATAATCTATGGAGAGGAAATAGGTTGCGCGCCATTGCACGTCATGCGTCATCAGTTGCGGACGAAGCACGCCACAAGACGCCGTTTCTGCGGGCACATAAAAAAAGTGCTGGTCAACGCCGTGTGCCCCGGCTGGGTGCAAACGGATATGGGCGGGCCCAGTGCGTCGCGCGATCTCGAACAGGGTGCGCGTGGCATCGTGTGGGCGGCAACCCTGCCAGATGGTGGTCCCCACGGCGGGTTCTTTCGAGATGGATAGGCCATTGACTGGTAGTTTTGTGGGACACTCTTTTAGACATCAAGGGTTCTTATCTTTTGTCTCGGGATGCGCTTGATACCAGGCGACGGTGGCTTTGATCGCCTCGCGGATGGGCGTGGCTTTCACCCCGAATGCCTTTTCGAACCTGGCCGAATCCACCACGAATGGCTTTTCAAACTCGTACATCATCTCGACCGTTTCGCGCGCGCCGGGGATAAAGAGGCCGCCAATGGTCATCATTAGCTTGCCCATGCCGCTCATCTTGGGCGGCCGGCCCACTTGTTCAAAGACGAGATGCGCAAACTCGCGCTGGGTGATCTGCGGCTGGTCGTTGGGCACATGCCAGGCCTGGCCGAGCGCCTCATCCCGCTCGCCCAAAATGACCAGCGCCTTGCCAAAGTCGGCAATGAAAGTGACCGTGTGCGGCACGTCGAGCTGGCCCGCAAAGCTGGCCGCCTTGCCCGCCAGCGCCGGATAAAAGACGCGGTCGCCATGTGACGAGTCGAGCGCCCATGGCCCGAAAAAGTCCGATCCGCGCCCGAGCGCCACGCGCACCTTGCCCGCCTGGTGCGCGGCCAACGCCGCTTCGGACATCGCCGCGCGCACCTGGCCCTTGCGTGTGTGAGCGTCATAGGGCAAGCCCTCGTGGAGCGGGCCATGCACTTGACCATACATGTAGGTGTTCTCACCGATGACGAGCCTGGCGTTGCTGCCGGTCAATCCCTCAATGATCGCCGCTTGCAGGGGCGGGAACTTGCTCGGCCACTCCCAATAGTGTGGCTGCGCGCACTGGTAGGCGACGGCTGCCCTCTGCGTCAATTGGCGCACAGTCGCCGCGTCGTATAGATCGGCGGCGACAAGCTCTACATCCTGTGGGGCCTCGGCCAGCTTGCCCGAGCGGCTGACCATGCGGACGATCTTGCCGCGCCGCACCAATTCTTCCATCACCGATCGGCCCAGCGGGCCAGTGCCAAAGACGACGTGTAACTCGGACATGCTATCTCCTCCTAAATGATCGTGAAAACTTTAAATCCTCTTGTGCTTGCTCAACCATTTACTCGCGCGTCTATCGCGTTACCGCCATCCCCAGTTGTTGAAGGAAGGCGTCAACTTCGTATTCGTAAAACTCGGCCGCGTCCCCGATCATGGGCTGGATGTGGTGCGTCAGTTCGAGCATCACCAACCCGTGAATTCGGCTCCAGCCGGTGAGCACCGTACAGAACAGGCTTTCGGGCATGGGGACGCGGATGTGCTCCCTCCAGGCTTTGACGTGTTCGGCGACGTGCGGCGGCACTGCCTCATATCCACAAGGCAGGGTCAATTGCCCTGATTGATAGGCTTGCCAAAAGTAACCGAAGAGCGGCAAGAACGGCCTTCGCGCCAGCGGTGCAGTAACTTCGAAGGGCGCCACGTAGCCCGGGATGGGGTTGCCATAGATCAACTGAAAGTCCAGTGGCTGGTTGACGGCCCACTGTCGGTAGGTGAGAACTGTGCTGCGGATTTGGGCGACCGGTTCGGTACCGGCAGCAGCTCCGGCAGCATCCATCGCATCTGCCAGGTTGGTGAACGAGTCCACGATCAGCGCCGTGATCAGATCGTCCAGCCGGTGAAAATAGTTGTAGATGGCCGGCGCAGTGATGCCCATCTCGCGGGCGATGCCGTGCAGCGATAGACCTGCCGTGCCATGTAGCGCCATCTGCCGCCGTGCTGTTGCCTTGATTTCAGTCGCGGTCATACTTCCTTCTCCACGTTTTGCTCTGTGCTGCCCTGGCATCATCATCCTCGTATAGATAACCATAGTACATTTATATCATATATACAATATATATTTATACTTGTCAAGCTCACTTCCAAGTTTTACAATATTGGACATTCATTAGAAATATATACAAAACATTGACAAATTATTCATGTTGTGTATAATATGGGTACATTTGGGGAGTAGCCACCTGCGCGAGCAGGCCGACCAGCCATCAAGACAAAGTGCGGTGTACCACAGCTTCCGGCTGATCGGACGGGTGCAATTACCGATTGGCGAGACCAAGACGACACTGTGCCGTTTTGAGCCTCGCCTTTTGGGCGACGCATGAATCGAGGAGAATGGCGATGAAGTGGTCATGGAAAATCGGCGAATTTGCTGGCATCGGCGTTTACATGCACACAACGTTCTTACTGCTTCTGGGATGGGTAGCATTCACGGGCTGGTTGCAGGCGCGGACGTTGATGGGTACGTTGGGCAGCGTGGCGTTCATCCTCGCGCTGTTTTTTGTCGTCGTGCTGCACGAGTATGGTCACGCGCTCACGGCGCGCAAGTTTGGCATCAAGACGCGTGACATTACGCTCTTGCCCAT
>CAYGWJ010000307.1:0-7670 GCA_964353405.1 uncultured Anaerolineae bacterium | reverse complement strand
GCAATACCCAGGTACGGAACCTTGTTCTTTTCCGCGATGGCTGTGGTTGCAACATGCATATCGCTCCCGGCGCCACCCAGGTACGCCACCACTTTCTGATCGGAGAACAGAGTCTCCAGCTTACTCACCGCCTTGGTGGGGTCTGATTCGTCGTCGTAGATGGTGAGACGCAGAGGGATCTTTTTATCGAACTCTTTGACATACACCCCACCGGCATCATTGATGTCTTTCACTGCGTACGCATAGCCCGGCTTGACCTGGGTGCCGAGGGAACCGAATTTCCCCGTGAGGGGAATCGAAGCGCCGACCTCAATATAGGCCGGTGCCTGCGCCGCGGGCGGCTTGGTAGCCGCTGGCGCCGATGTAGCGGGCGCTTGTGTAGGTGGTGCCTGTGTGGGTGGTGCCTGTGGAGCGGGCGCTTGTGTAGGCGCTGCCACCGGTGCTGGGGCAGCACAACTGGTCACCAATGCGCTCACAAGCACGATCACGATCAAGATTGTCAGTTTTGCTCTCATGGCTGATCCTCCTTGTTTTTATGTTAGCAAATTTGCTCCGGAAACTAGATCTCGCCCCTCGGTATCATTTCATAGGCAACCTCCCTCTTTAATTTTTGGCCAAAGGGCCAACGGCTGAATCAACTTTCCCTTTTGAGGGTGAAACTGTGGACTCTTGCCGTCTTGACTGGCGGCTAGGCACTTTATGAATCTTTCCCCAGACTCCGATAATCCCGCCCGGTAGGAAGAGGACCACGAGAATGAATAGGACGGCAAACACCATCAAATGCATCTCGGCCAGTTTCAGGACCAAGAACTCTCTGAGGATGACGAAGAACACCGCGCCGACGATGGGGCCGACGATGGTGCCGGTACCGCCGATGTAAGCCATCATCATGGAATCAAAGGTCCACTCTGGCGAAAATGGAAGCTGAGGATAGTAGCCGACATGGTAATAGGCAAAGGCTCCTCCGGTCAGGCCGGCAAAGAAGGCGCTGGCACACAGGGCCAAAAGCTTGTGTTTCAAAGCACTGACCCCCAGCGATTCCGCAGCATCTTGTTCTTCTCGAACGGCCATTATTCCCAGTCCCCACCTGGAATTGACCAGCACGTAGCTCGTCCCGATGATGAGAAGGGCCAGGCCGAGGAAGAGATAATATCGGTAGACGAGCTGATAGCTGGCGAGATCCTGAGCAGGTAAAGAAGAGATCTGAGGGAACGTGTTCGCGACGGTGATGTAGAGTATCTGCGCGAGCGCCAGCGTACCGATAGCGAAATAGACCCCTCTGAGTCTGAAAGCAGGGATTCCAATAAGGAGAGCAAAGACCACAGCCAGGAGGCCCCCCACCAGAAGGCTGGGAAAGAGGTTCCATCCCGACAGCCAGAGGAAGCGAGTTGCCAGGGTTCCCAGACCAAAGAACGCAGCATGACCCAGGTTGGTCTGCCCCGTATAGCCCCCCAGGATGTTCCAACTCGAGGCCAGGGAAATGTAAAGGAGAACCAAAAGCGCAAGGTTGATGAGGCTATCTTTCTTGAGCACCACCGGGAGGAATATCAAGATCGCGATGAGAAGGGCGATGAGGACGACTTGTTTTCTACTCACTCGAATACCCCTCTTTTGTACCGAACAAGCCCTGAGGCCGGAAAATCAAAATCAGGACGAAAAGGACAAGGCCGACTACCTCTTTGTAAGTGAGGCTTAGAAAATAGCCGGTGGCTGACTCTGTAACCCCCAGGATGATGCCCCCGACGAATGTCCCCGTGAGGCTCCCCAACCCCCCCAGGACCATCACAACGAGACTTTTGAGGGTCCAACTCATCCCCATCGCCGGATCTATGGAATAGCCAACGCTCACCAGGGCGCCCGCCACCCCTGCCAGAGCAGCTCCCATCACAAAAGACAAGAGGTAGACCCTCTGAATGTCAATCCCCATCAGGGTGGCAACCTCCCAGTTTTCCACGGTGGCCCGGAGGGCTTTGCCCGTGTAGGTCCGCCGAAGGAACAGGTCAAGGCCAAGGAGGACAACAAACGCAATGACCAGGCTCGCCACACGTACTATGGGAAAGCGCACCCCAAGGAATGTGAGCACCCTTCCGGAATAGAAAGTGGTAATGCCCCTGGTATCGGCGGTCCAAAAGCGGAGAGCCAGGTTCTGCAGAATCAAGGATAGTCCGAATCCAACGAGGAGCGTGTTCTGTATCTTGATTCCTTCGCTGAGCTTTACCATGCGGGCAAAGAGCAATTTGTAAAGGACCAGACCAATCAAGAGAAGGAAGACAATGGTCAACGGGAGAGAAAGGAAAGGGTCTATGCCCAAAAGGGTAAAGGCCCAGAAGCTGGCATAGCCGCCAAACATCAAAAGCTCTCCATGGGCAACGTTGAGGAACTTGGTTACCCCAAAGACCAGCGAAAGGCCCACCGCCGCCAATCCGTACAAGGCGCCCACCAGAATCCCAAAAGTCAAGTTTTGAACCAAGGGTTCAAGCATGAGTCTCCTTCTCGATGTCTATGCCAGATACGCGCTTCGCACAGACTCGAAGGACAAGAGATTTTCCCCAGTGCCTTGTCCCACAATCCGGCCATTCTCGATCACATACGCTCGATGCGCCAGTTCCAGAGCCGCGCGGACGTTTTGCTCGACCAGCAGGATGGTCACCCCCCGCCGGTTGATCTCTTTGATCATCTCAAACATCTGTTGCACCAGAATCGGCGCCAGACCAAAAGAGGGTTCATCGAGCATCAAAAGCCTGGGCTTGGACATCAAGGCCCGACCGATAGCAAGCATTTGCCGCTCACCGCCACTCAGGGTTCCCGCCCGCTGGTTCTTTCTTTCCTCAAGGCGGGGAAAGATTTCGTACACCCACTTTAGGCTTTGGTCTTTGACCTGTCTGGCCTTGTCAACGAATGCACCCAGCTCCAGGTTCTCAAGGACGCTCATCCCAGTGAACACGCTTCCCCCTTCGGGGACCTGGGATAGACCCAGCTCGACGATCTTGTGGGCTGCCACCTTATCCAGGTACTGACCGTGGAAATGGATGCTGCCTGAGGCGGGCTTGAGCAATCCGGTGATGACGCGCAAGGTGGTCGTCTTTCCCGCACCATTGGGGCCGATGAGCGCGACCAGTTCGCCCTCACTCACCTGCAGCGAGATGCCCCACAGCGCCTGGAGGTCGCCATAGTAAGCGTTGATGTCCTTGATCTCAAGCATAGGTCTTTTCAAGCATAAGCCTTTCAAGCATAAGCCTTTCCTAGATAGACCTCGATCACATGCGGGTTGTGAACGATCTCGTCGGCTGAGCCTTCGGCGATCTTTTCTCCCATGTTCAATACGATGACGCGATCAGAGAGATCACAAATCGCCTTGACGATGTGCTCCACCACCACGAGCGTGATCTTGGCATCTCTGATCCGCTTGATCAGGCAGCAAGCCTCGTCGGCCTCGCCAGGGTTCAGGCCGGCCATCAGCTCATCCAAAAGAAGCAAATAGGGCTTGGCCGCCAGCGCTCGAGCCAACTCGAGCCGCTTGCGTTGCATCAGACTGAGGTCTTTGGCCAACACCTCGGCCTTGTCTCCCAGGCCCACTTGATCGAGGATCTCTCGTGATTCCCTGGCGGCCACTTGCAGGCTCGAGGCCGGCTCGTGACCGTATACCCTGCCCACCATCACATTTTGCAAGGCTGTAAAATTGAGGAAGGGTTTAATCAACTGAAACGTGCGCGCGATGCCCTTCTGGCACGTCCGGCTGCGGGAAAGGGCCGTGACGTTCTCATCTCTAAACATCACCCTGCCGGCATCGGGTTTGAGGAATCCAGTGATCAAATTTAGAATCGTAGTCTTGCCTGAACCGTTGGGGCCAATGAGACCAACGATCTCGCCTTCTTGGACTTGAAACCCCACATCACGGACTGCCATCAGGCCGCCGAAGGACTTGTACAGCCCTTCGATCTTCAAGACATGCATAGTTCCTCTCCGCTTTCAAAATTTGTTCCGGCCAGTACAAGGGTTGCAGTCGCCCGCGCGCCGCATCATCCACCCGACATGGGTGGAAAGAAGCAGAGCCGGCAGTTGAGCGGGACAAGCTCTTGCAGCTCGACCTGGACGCCATTGATGGACATCAGGCCGATATTGTCCAACTCTAACCCCAACTGAATGGCAATTTCCTGTACTGTCGTTGGACGCTCTATCGTCAACGTTTGACGACGTGGCACATTAGGCGCAAGTTGTCCAAACAATTCGACATCTACAGCCACACGAATCACCTGCAGCACAAAACCGCGCAAGTCACTCGACCTGCGACTGTCATTCCGAGGCCGGAGGCCGAGGAATCTCTCGCACCAGAGAAGATTCCTTGTGCCCTCTGGGCACAGAAAGCGTTGACCCGGAATGACAAAAACGATTTTCGAGCCATTGCCCTACAGCGCGTCAAAGACCGTGTCCAGATCGGAATCCGGTATGTCAAACGTGGCATTGTGCGGCGCAAGCGGTTCCTCGCGCATGTATTCGGGAATGCGATAGTCCGCTGCCGTGATACCTGCGCGCCGATTGAATTCGAGTTCGGTCCGCAGTACATCGCGATTGCTGCGGTCCAGATCCTCTTTGGTCCAACTCCATCCATAGATGCCGTCGATCATGTCTACCATGAGCTGCGGATCGGCGATCACGGGCGGGCGAGCGAACAGGCACAGCCCTGTGCTGTCGAGCATGGCCGCGACGATTTGCAGCTTGAGCGAAAGCTCCTTTTGACCTTGCACAGCCAAAGGATTCACTTGATTGCGCGCTCCAAACGCATTGCCCGCCGTGTGATCCGCGCCCTGCGGAGACGTGGCATACGTCACGCCGTTGCCCTTGAGGCTGCGCGGATCGTAACCTGGCATCGCCTGACCCAGAACCGCCGGAACGCGCCGGATACCCAGCACCTTGCCCACTGTTGCCGCACCGCTGCCGATGAGTTTGCCCAACACGGTGCCCTCACCGATCTGCTTTAGCAGACCAACGATGCTTTCAAAATCGCCGAATTCCGCCAGACCTCCTTCGAGGGCGACGCCCAACGCAGCGCCTGTCTCGACCGTGTCGAGGCCAAAATCGTTGCACATGTAATTGAGCCGGGCGACGTCATCTAGCTTCTTGAGGCCGAGGTTCGCGCCGATCAGCGCAATCGTCTCGTACTGGAGTGTGCCGACGACGGCTTGCCCTGCTTCGTCCACATACAGATTGCGACAGGCAATCACGCAGCCGGGCATACAGCGCGTCCCGATGCGGCCACCGCGAGACAGGATGATCTCTCGCATGGTCTCGCCGCGCAGATCGGCCGAGTGCTCAAAACTGCCGCTGCGAAAGTTTCGCGTCGGGAACGATCCGATCTCGTTGACCGCGGCCGTAATCGCCGCCGTGCCATACAGATGCGTCCCGCCTTTGGGGCCTAACTTGGGATCGTTGATCAGTTCCTGCGCGAATCGTTTGGATGCGGTTCGAAAGAGTTCCTCGTCAGCAAACGAAACTGACCTGGCTGCTGCTTTGTCAATCACAACGGCCTTGAGGCCTTGGCTGCCCATCACCGCGCCCAGCCCGCCGCGCGCCGCGTGATTGCTGCGCTGGTCGCCTTCGCCCGTGCAGGCAATGTCGGCTCCGTGCAACAGGTATTCGCCCGCTTGCCCGATGCAAAGCACGGTGCAATCCGCGCCATATTGCGCCTGAAGCTGATCGGCGGTTGCATACGTACCTAGACCGCGCAGTGCGCCGGCCGGAACAAATTCAGCCGAATCGTTCGTCACGTGCAAGACATACAAATCTTTGCTTTGGGGCTGCCCCTCGACCACGATGGCCTTGAGGCCGAGCTTGCCCAGCGTATCGCCCGCCGTGCCGCCAGCGTTGGATTCCTTGACGCCGCCCGTCAGCGGGCTTTTGGCGCCGATAGACAAACGTCCGGCGGTCGTCACACCAGCGCCGCCGAGCAGGCCAGGTGCAAAGATCAGTTTGTTATGCGGGCCTAGCGCATCGCACGTAGGAGAAATCTCTTCGATCAGCAACCTGGCAATGAGCGCTCTGCCTCCCAGGTGCTCATAGACGGGGGGGACTGGTTCCCGCTGCACCTGGAGTTGATTCATGTTCACGCGCAGCAGTTTCATCGTTTCTCCATCAATGGTTCAAGAGCTATTGATCAGGTGAACACGTGCGGTGCAAGCGGCGCTCAACCCACAAGCGCCCCTTGCAGCATGCAATTCAGTTGTCGTCTAAGGCGGATAAGCCACCGTATACAGATGCTTGCCGCCGTTCAACGGCCCTTTGAGCAGCTTTTCGATCTCGTCTGGGTCGCGCTGCGTGACCTTGTCCACTGGCGGCAGCACACCGGGCGGAAAGCGTGTCATGATGTCGCCGATGAGCTTGACCATGAAATCCATCAACGCTTCCAGACCGGGCTTGGCTTTCTCAGCGTTGGCCAACGTGGGCCGTCCGATCACGCCTTCGGGATAGACCAGCACCTCGGTGCCGCCCAGCCCCACGTGCTCATGCCCCTTGATCGGCGCGTGATACACCTCGCCGCCCTTGTCCACGTAACCGGGCGGCAGGAACCCTTCCGGTTTGGTGTCCACTGCCAGTTCCATGTGCATGAACTCGGGGAACAGGGCCAGCGAATAGGACGCTTCGACTTCACAGGCGTGCTGAAAGGGAGTCTCGAATGGGCCGCCGTGCGCCTTATCCTTGAGATAGTCATGGATCACGGTAGGCCAGTGCAGCGAGATCAAGACGCATGGCACTTGATACTTTTTCGCCCACTGATGCAGGGCCAGGGGGATCACTTCTTCCTGGCCGTGGCCGTTGAGCAGGATTTGCTTGCGAAAGCCCGTGTTCCAGAACCCTGCGATGACGGCGCGCAGATTAGCCAGGAATGCGTCTTCGGGAACGACGACGGTGCCGGGCATCCCCAGATGGTTATAAGGATGCGAGCCATACCACACCGGCTCGGCCACCGTGCAGCCCGTCTTGAGGGCTACCTGCTCGGCCATGCGCGTCACCAGAAAAGTATCTTCGCCGAGTGGCTGGGCAGCGCCGTGACATTCCGTGCTGCCCACCGGGATGATGATGAGGTCATTCGTCTTGAGCCGCGCATTGATTTCGGTCATGTTCATGGTCTGATAGTAAACCCCGTCAGGCCGTTCCATGTGACCGCCCTCTGGCGGCAGTTGCCAATTGCCCATTCTATTCTCCTTCTCTCAATACCAGACCTGCTTTTCGAAAAATCAGCTTACACTACAGGGAGACGCAAGTCGCTGGATCCCTTCGGTGATTGCTTGAGCTCAGGATAATACTTGGTGACCATCTCCACCACGATGGAGGCCTGGTCCGCCATTTTCCTCCCATCGCTCGCCGAGGTGAGCGCGCCATGTGCGGCTACCACCGAGTTCCCCGTCTTGCAGTGCACCGGCGCCGCTACTCGCACGATCTCGGGCGCTTCGTAGACACGGATGAAACCACCAGAGCCGGGCGGGTTGTCGGTGTGAACATCCAGCGGCACCTTGACGGCGGCGCGCAACGCAGCAATCATCGGGATCTGCAAGTCGCGCACCGGGTTGATGCTGTCCGCGCCCAGGCTCTCCAACAACTTGAAGGAGCATGGGTTGCACTGTCCCAGGTGCGCCGATGTCTTGAAGATGATATCCTTGGGCAGCGCCCCGTCC
>CAYGWJ010000306.1:0-5852 GCA_964353405.1 uncultured Anaerolineae bacterium | reverse complement strand
AGTCGACCCATCCGTCCTCGAAGATATGTTTGAAGATGTTCTTCTGGTCTTTGCCCGACTCCGCCATGTCGGCCAGTTTAACCAATTTCGATGGTTATGTCAAACAATGACCCAAAAAGGAAATTCCTATTAACTCAAGTTTAGATCAATACAAACCACCGATGGTTAGAAAACGGTAAGCTACCTCCTGTGGATGCGGCGATGCCGCCCACATTGTAGGGGAATCAGACGCGGTATAATAGGGGTATTGGGTGCCGGGGCTGAATCCTCAGCAGGGTACGACGAAGGGCACGTGCTCCTATATGAGATGACCCGTGTGCCTAACGCTCAAGGATAAAGGCGACAAACGGTTGCCACCGCCGAGACACCGGCGAGTCAGCAAGCCGTTCAGTTCGTCGCCACAAGTCCCTGACGTTCAACCTGATCCAAGACTGTGGGACGCTCGGCAGGCTGCCAAATTTGCGGTACAATGGCTGGCGGAGCGAGTCAAGGGACTGGGCGGGGTGATTGTGGTGGATGTATGGTTGAGAGAGCCTCAAAAGGAATCCAATGCCAGATACAAGTGACCTATTGCAGCAAGGCATCGCCTATGCAAAAGCGGGCCGCCGAGAAGAGGCCCGCGATATTCTCCTGCAGGTCGTCGAATTGGATGAGCAGAACGAGTCCGCCTGGTTGTGGCTTTCGGGCGTGGTAGATAGCGACGACGACAAGGCCGTTGCGCTGGAAAACGTGCTGGCGCTCAACCCGAGCAACGAATGGGCCAGGCGCGGACTCGAGATCCTGGGGCGGCCCTTGCCGGGAGAGCAATGACCGCATCGCACAACGGAGGATGAGCCCCGTCATTTGTCGCGCGAAGCGGTCATTCTTCCATGCCGAGTCCGGCGATCTGGCGCAGCAAGCCCAGGACTGTCAGCCCCACCGAGACGGCCGCGACTGGCTTGACAGGACGTGGAGCCAAAGCTGCGCCTCCCTGTTCCGCTTCCACCGAGCGCACATACAGATAGGCCGCGCCCGCACCCACCAGCGCTCCGGCGGCGGCGCCGAACAACATCAGCTTGGTCTTCCAGTTCATGCCTGTGCTTTGTATGTTCTCTTCCATCATTTTCCCTCCCGGACAAGTCCAGCCACATAATCCCACCACGCGCGCAATTGCGCGACGGCGGCATAAGCGGCGACGATTGGCGCGACGGCAGCCGCGCCGCCGCGTTCCACATAGAGCCTGACCAGCGCCAGGACCTTGCGCGCCTGGGCGAACAACGGCGGCAGTTTGCGGCGCAGCCAGCGCACGCCATACGCGCTGCCGCCAATGATAGCCGCCGGGATCAGCAGCAATATAAACGACTCACAGACAAGCAAAATCGTGGCGACATGGCTGAGAGGCGCAATGTTCATGATTTCACTCCTGCCTCATATGTTTAGGGCGCGAGAGCCATGCTGATTATAGGCGAAACCCCTTTTTGACACAAGCATCCTCGCGTGCTACAATTTTTTAGAATTAGGCCACACTTGTGAGGGTGAGGAGGTGTCCTATGTCGTTCGCATTGGTCGGAGTTCACGCACGCAATGCGCCTATTGAAGACGCCGACAAGCAGGCCGTCAAGATTGGGCGCGCTGAGGCGGTCAAGCTGCTCGTGGGCGGCAATGACCTGGCTGACATTGACGAGTATCGCAAGGCCGGCGTCACGACCTTCCACGCCCGGCTCTACACCGCAGAGCCCGCACAGGACGGCGGAATGAGCGCCGCCAAATTCGTGCAGGTTTTTACGCCCGCCATTCGGGAATATGTCGCCAAGGGCGTCACCGCGTTCGAGGTTCACAACGAGCCGAACCTGACGACGGAAGGCTACAACGTCACCTGGCATAGCCCACAAGAGTTTGCGGCCTGGTTCATCCAGGTGGCGCAGGGGCTGCGGGCGCAGTTCGGGCACGCTATCCGGCTGGGCTTTCCGGGCCTTTCACCCGGCGAGGCTGAGCCGTTGCGTCCCGTCTCTGATCGAGACTTCTTGTCCGGATGCCGGGACGCCGTCGCCGCCGCCGACTTTTTATGTGTTCACACCTACTGGCAGAGCCGAGGCGAACTGGAAGACATCAACGGCGGGCTGCGCTTCCTCAAAGAATATCACGAGAAATTTCCAGATAAGATGATCGTTGTGAGTGAATTTGCCAATGTCGGCGGCGAAAGCTGGGCCAGCAAGGGCAATCAGCACGCAGTGTTTCTCACACTCTGTGCACAGTATGCGTGGGTCGAAGCAGCGTACTCGTTCATCCTCAGCAGTCCCAACCCAGAGTTCAGTAAACAAGTCTGGCGATTGGAAGGTGGCACGGTGAACGATGTGCCGACCCGGGTCGGCGCGCGGACGGCGCTTCCTTCGCCTTCGCTCTTGCGAATGGCCTGGCCCACCGATCCGCAATTCGCGGGGCAGATCACGCAGGTCTATGGTGAGCGGCAACAGTTTTACTATGACAATTCCGGCGACCAGCACTGGCTGCACGGCGGCCATGATGGGATTGACCTTTACATCGGACCGAACCCGGGCGCGCCGATTCGCGCGGCACTCGCCGGGACCGTCATCCGCAGCCGCGTTGACCCGGGCGGTTATGGCGATTTCGTCCGCATCCAGAGCCTTGTTTCCAACGTCGGCACAGTCGAGTTGACGTACGCGCACCTCTGGCAGCGGCTGGTTCAAGAGACCACGCCGCCCCAGTTCGTCAACCAGGGCGATGTGATCGGCCTCGGCGGCCAGTCTGGGATGGCAGACGGCACACACCTCCACCTCGGCATGAAGATCACCAGCGATGCCAAATTGCTCGACGCGATGAAGGCGTGCAGCGGTTACATCAATCCATATCCCTACCTGTGTTGGCGCGGTCAGCCGCGTGTGGATTACGAGCGGACGTATCTTCTCTTGCCGCCGGGAAAATCCAAGGCTTGGGCCTTGGCGGCGATCCGAGCCACGTGGGACCAGGCTCGCTTGACGGTGGGCGCTAGCGCAGACGACGCGGGCATCGGCAATTTGTCGTATCGGCGCGTGATCGCGGTGAATCCCATCGAGTGGCCCGGCAACCTGAAGGCGTTCTTTAGCGCAACTTTTCCTGGCATCGAGTATGCGCCCGTCGTTGCCGCATCGCCGGCCGACCTGTCCGTCAAACTCACCCAGGTGTCTGGCCCGGCCTATCCACCTCCTCCGCCTCCACCGCGTGGACAGCCGGGCATCGGTCGTCAGTACGACCGCACCTACGTGCTGCTGCCTCCGCCTGCCGATGCGGCGTGGGCGCAGTCGGTGATCGAGGCGACCTGGGAGGCCAGGCAGTACACGCTCGGCGGAAGCGCAGACGACGCGGGGATAGGCGACCTGAATGTGAGGCGAGTGATTGCGGTCAACCCGGCGCAGTGGGGCAACCCACCGCTCAGCCAGGTTTGGTACGACGTCAACTATCCGCGCGTGCAATTCGTCGGCGTGGACGCGGCGACGCCGCAAGAGTTGCAGCAAAAGCTGGCAGGGATGTAGATCCTCCCGCGAGACCAGCAGACCTTTAGGGTCTCCCGAACCCTAAAGGTCTTTTTATCTGAGTCAAGGCGGTGGCAGCGGGATTTTTACCTGCATCATTGGTATACAACCACCAAGTGATAGGGCTGCGAACTGCCACCCGGACTGGCATGATAGACTTGGACATAGTACTTGCCGGGGGACAAGACGCCAGACGAAATGTATTCATCGGCATTGCCGCCGTTGACGGACCACTTGATTGCATTCAGGCTGGTATCGCGCAGAGCCAGATCATAGTTCTGCCCCGCCGGGATATTGGTCAGCCATACCTCAATGGTGTGCGCTGCAGACAGTTCAATGTAGAAATAATCTTTGGTGTCCCCCGAATCGGGGAAGGTGCCAAAATAGGTCAGGCCGGAGACGAGCGGACCGTTGGCCTCGAGACCATCGTTATTTGGCTCAGCCTCCCAGAGCACATCCACTGAGCGTACAGCAGACCAAGCGCTGTCGCCATAGCTATTGTGCGCCTTGACATGATAGTAATAACGCGCAGCGCCACGTCCACTGACCGGGTAAGAAGTGCCAACGCCTGAATAGACCTGCAACGCACCTGCAAAGGTGCTGTATTTCGCCTCTTCCAGGATATAGGAATCGGCAAATTCGGCGCTAGACCACGACACGGTATAGTTGCCCACGCCATTGGGATTGGAAATGGGATTGAGTGTCGGTATGGCTGGCAGGGGCGGCCAGTTACGGAGAGTCACCGGTAGGAAAACCTGGTGAAAGTTGACAACGCTTCCATCTCCATCTCCTGAAGGGCCGCTTTCGACGTTGCCGGCTCTATCGGCGGCAACCGTCGCAAAGTAGTATATTCCTCTGCCCTGAGAAAGGGCATAGTTGAACGCCCCGGATGTGCCAGTTTGGGTCAAGCCAGAACTGGCCCAGGTCCCGCTACTCCCAAATTTGGCCCATAGCGTCGTAAAGCTGACCCCGCTGGTCGCATCGTTGGCTTCCCAGGTGACTGAAATTACATCACCGCTGCTAAGAGCGGGAACTGTGGCGTGACTCTCAGGCGGCGTGATGTCGTAAATCGTCGAGGTGTCGCCAGAGCTGGTCGGCGTTGCTTCGACGTTGCCAGCATTATCGGCGGCAACAGTGGCAAAGTAATAAGCGCCCTCACCGCTGCCCGGCGTGTAGTTGAACGTGCCAGATGTGCCTGCTTGAGTCAGGCCCGTGTTGACCCACGTCCCGCCACTCCCAAACTTGACCCACAACGCCGTTGAACTGACGCCAGACAGAGCGTCGCTCGCCGTCCACATGACGGCAACCGGCGCTGCCTTGCGATAAGCCGGAGATGAGGCGCTGGACGCGGGAGCAACGGTATCTAACACAATCGTGGCCGTATAGACGAGAGACCTCATAATCACGTTATTGCGGAACTCGCCATACACAATTTTTGCGCCATCTGGAGAGGACAATACCCAGGGGAATGTTGTGGCCCATGGTCGGTATCCAGCAGCATACGGAATCGCGTTAACCAGTATTCTCCCGGCCGCCTGACCATGTGCCCGACCCCATTCCAGCGTTTGTCCAGAAGCCACCACTTTGCCGAGTCCATAAGGGTACTCGATTAGTGTCGGATTGCCGCCTGGGGTGCTGCCGGCCGTCGCTAGTATGGACGTTTTGGCTGGATACCCTGTGAAACTATTATGGCTGGCAGAATTTCCATAAAAGGGATTGGGCACTCCAACCATCAACGGATGTGTGGGTGACACGACATAGTTGTAATCCTGGAGATTCTGACTGTTGGTTCCACCACCTGGCAGCATCGGGCGACAGGTATCTGATGAATAAGTAGCTCCGTGCAATTCTAGCACGCCACCGCTCTGCACATAGCTTGCAAACTTGCTCAGGTTGGCATTATAGGTATTGCAAAAAGCATCTCCCTGAACACTGGGGATGATCACCATCGAGTAAAGTCCCAGGTTGACCGTGGGGATAGCAGATGAAGTCAGTTGGTCATAGGGAATGTTGTTGGCTATCAAGACCTGCTGAATGGAATCCAGTCCCCACGGATAACTATCCTGCAACACAAGCGCTGGCGTGGATGGAGTGTTTTTGAACCGCATGTCCCGAACACCGGTCTGGCTATCCGTCGCCGAGATGTTCAGTGTCACTGTAATGCTGTTGGCATAGAGGCTGCCATTGTTGATTTGGAATGATCCAGAAGGGGGAGTTGTGTCCAGATAGATTCGGTAAGACGTATCTAGCAGCTTGTCGGAGAGGAACCTGTGATGACGTCTTCACCGACAAAACGAGGTCGTTTTCGTCTGCGATGTGACCTAAAGGCGTGTTGAGTCACCA
>CAYGWJ010000305.1:0-9581 GCA_964353405.1 uncultured Anaerolineae bacterium | reverse complement strand
CCGCAGCCTGACGGATTTGAACATGGTGCGAGACGTGCAAATCGGCGATGGCGTGGTGGACATCACCCTCGCGCTGACCGTGCCCAACTGCCCACTCAAAGATCAAATCGAGGCCGACGTACACAAGGTCGTTGGTGCGATGCCGGGCGTGACCCAAGTCAACGTCACCCTGACGGCGATGACCGACGAGGAACGCAAGGCCATCTTTGGCGAGCCGACCGAAGGAGCGGCGGTCCAGTTCAACAAGATTGACCGCGTGGTGGCCGTGATGAGTGGCAAGGGCGGCGTGGGCAAGTCGCTCGTCACCGCGCTGCTGGCGACGGCGTTGGCGCGGCAAGGCTTGCGCGTCGGCGTGCTCGACGCCGACATCACGGGGCCAAGCATCCCCAAGTTGTTTGGCCTGCATGGGCCGGTCAAGAGTGGGCCGATGGGGCTGTGGCCCTTGCAGACCCAACTCGGCATCAAGGTCATGTCCTTCAACCTGCTGCTCGAATACGACGATCAGCCCATCATCTGGCGCGGGCCGTTGATTGGCCGCGCGATCACGCAGTTGTGGGGCGACGTGTTTTGGGACAAGCTGGACTATTTGCTGGTGGACTTGCCGCCCGGCACCGCTGATGCCGCGCTGACGACGCTGCAATCGCTGCCGGTGAACGGCATCGTCATGGTCACGACGCCGCAGAGCCTCGCCTCGATGATCGTGCGCAAGGCCGTCCACATGGCGCAGATGGTCAACGTGCCCATCGTCGGCGTGGTCGAGAACATGGCGTATTTCGTCTGCCCGGACACGGGCAAGCGTCACGAGATCTTTGGCCCCAGCCACTGCCACGAGGTCGTGCTCACGGCTGGTGCGCCACTTCTGGCCCAGTTGCCAATTGATCCAACCGTGGCCGCGTTGTGCGACGGGGGCCAGGTTGAGGCCGTCGAGTTGGCCGAGGTTCCAGAAATGGTCAAGGCGTTTGTCCAGGCCATTCCGGTCAAGAAACACGAGTAAGGCAATTTGATTCGTGGTCCCATCGCGAGTAAAATACTCGCGAATGAAATACCATCTACCATTCAGCAAAGGAGGTTAGAATGCCAGAAATGAAAGATGGTTGCGTCAAACCGGCCAAGGGGCCAATCCTTCCCGCGGCCCCCATTGCCCCTGGCGGGGCACCCACACAGGAGGTGACCAAAATGTTAGCGCGCGTCGGCAAACCGGCTCCCGATTTTGAAGCCAACGCCTTTGTGGGCGAAGGCTTCAAACCCATCAAGCTCTCGGATTACAAAGGCAAGTGGATCGTCGTGTGTTTCTATCCCGGCGATTTCACGTTCGTCTGACCGACAGAGCTGGCAGCGGTCGCTGCCCGCTACGAAGAATTCATCAAGCTCGACACCGAAGTATTAGCCATGAGCACCGACAGCCGCTTTGTCCACCTGATCTGGCAAAGCGAGGAACTGGCCAAGATGGTGCCCGGCGGCGTGCCGTTCCCGATGCTATCGGATGGCGGCGGCAAGATCGGAACCGTCTATGGCGTGTACGATGAGGATGCCGGCGTGGACATTCGCGGGCGATTCATCATTGATCCCGATTTCGTCATCCGCGCGATGGAAGTCCTCACACCCGAAGTGGGCCGCAATCCCGATGAATTGATCCGGCAGGTCAAGGCGTTCCAGCACGTCCGCGCGACGGGCGAAGTAACGCCTTCCGGCTGGCAACCTGGACAGGTGACGCTCAAGCCAGGACCAGCGCTCGTGGGCAAGGTCTGGCAGGTCTGGAAGCCCTGATACCGGGTCTCACTTTAGCTCTCACGCGCCCGCAAGCTTGCGAGCGCGTTTGTTGTGTATTGCCTTGAAACCTTCACCGGGAGGTTGAACCGCTACGATGATGCCATTGTTTTGAGTTACGGGCAAAACGTGATAAGATTTAGTTGCCATGACCGCGCCTCTCCTGACTACGAAACTCTATATTCCACCGGTCCGGCCCGCGCTGGTGCCGCGTCCACGCCTGACCGAGCAACTGACGCAGGGAATGCGAGCGGGTCACAAGTTGACGCTGCTCTCGGCTCCACCTGGCTTTGGCAAAACAACTTTGCTTGGCGAATGGATCGCGCAAAGCAAGCAGCGCGTCGCCTGGGTCTCGCTGGACGTGGGCGACAATGACCCTATACGCCTCCTAACCTACGTGGTCACTGCGCTTCAAACGGTTCAACCCTGCTTGGGGGAAACGGCGCTCGCCATGCTACGTGCCCCTCAACCGCCGCCGGTTGAATCCATCCTGACTGCATTGCTCAACGATATGGCGGTCGTTGAGCAGAACGCCACGCTCGTCCTGGACGATTATCATGCGATCCAATCTCCGCCGATCCATAACGCCGTCGAGTTCGTGCTGGATCACCTGCCCGAACAGATGCATCTCGTGATCGCCACTCGTGCTGATCCGCCGCTGCCTCTGCCGCACTTGCGCGCGCGCGGTGAACTAACCGAGCTGCGTGGTGATGACCTGCGCTTTACGCCCGATGAAGCGGCGGCCTTTCTCAATCAAGTGATGGGGCTGAATCTTGCGGCACAGCATATTGCCGCGCTGGAAGCGCGCACCGAGGGCTGGATCACCGGACTGCAACTAGCCGCGCTTTCAATGCGCGGGCGCGAGCCGGAACACATCTCGGACTTTATCGCGGCCTTTAGCGGCAGCAATCGCTACATTCTCGATTATCTCGCCGAAGAAGTGCTGCAACGCCAGCCACAGGCTGTGCAAGACTTTCTCTCGCAAACATCCTTCCTCGACCGCTTGAGCGGGCCATTATGCGACGCGGTCACTGGCCAAGCAAACAGTCAAGCCACACTCGCACAGTTGGAGCATGCCAACCTGTTCCTCGTCACGCTGGACGACGAGCGTCACTGGTATCGCTATCATCGCCTGTTTGCCGATCTGCTGCACGCTCGCCTGACAGAATCTCAGCCCGAACGATTGCCGGAGCTGCACACGCGCGCTGCCGAATGGTTCGAACGCAACGGCTTTACTTCCGAGGCGGTAAGTCACGCTCTGGCCGCAGGTGAATTCGATCGCGCCGTGCGGCTAGTCGAGCAAACGGCTATGCTGATGCTCAGACGCGCCGAAATGACGAGCTTGATGGTATGGGTCAAAGCACTGCCGCCGGAACTGGCTCGTCGCCGACCGTGGCTGTGCATCTGCCAAGCCTGGGCGCTGACGCTCACGGGCCAATTCGACATGGCCCAGCCCTGGCTGCAAGATGCCGAGCGCGCATTGGCAGACATCCCCGATATTCGAAAGATGCAAGGCCACATCGCCGCCATCCGAGCCTACGCCCTTGCGTTGCGGGCGGACGTGCCGCGCGCAATCGAAATGGCGCGACGGGCGCTGGCGCTTTTGCCCAAGGATGATTTCTCGACGCGCAGCGTTGTTACCTTTACACTCGCCGGTGTGTACTACACGATGGGCGATTTTACTCAGGCGGGCGAAGCCTTTAGCGAGGCCGCGCGCATGGGTCGCGCGGGCGATAATCTTCACCTCGCCATACCGGCGCAATGCGCGTTGGGCGGGCTGCGCGTGATGCAAGGTCAGCTCCATCAAGCGGAGCGAATCTACCGTGAGGCGCTAGAGTGGGCGGCCGAATACGGCGGGGTCGGCTTCCAGGCGACCGGCAATGCGATGACGGGGCTGGGCAATCTGCTGCGCGAGCGGAATGACCTGGAAGCGGCGGCCGGGATCACCCTGCAAAGCATCGAGCACAGCCAACGCTGGGGCAGCGCCGATGCTTTGGCGGCGGGCTATGTGGTCTTGTCACGCATCCGGCAGGCGCAGGGAGATGCGAAGGGCGCACTCGATGCCTTTGGCACAGTTGAGCAGTTGCTCTTCAAGTACAGCGTCACGCCGGCCGTCAGCGGCGAAGTGGGATTGCATCGCGTGCGCCTGTGGCTGGCTCAAAGTGAACTTGTATCAGCAGACCGCTGGCTGCAAGAGCCGCGCGAGACGCTACCTTTCATGCGCGAGCCGGAACACATCATGCAGGCGCGCGTGCTGATCGCGCAGGGGCAGTCGGATGTGGCGTTGGATCTACTTGCGGGGTTGAGCCAGCCGGCGGAAGACGAGGCGCGATTTGGACGGCTGACCGAAATTCTCGTGCTGCTAGCATTAGCTCATCAGATGCGAGGCAACACATCTCAAGCCATCGCAACACTCGAAAAGGCGCTGTCGCTTGCCGAACCGCAGAGCTATGTGCGCATTTTTGTGGATGAGGGTGAGCCGATGGCAAAGCTATTGCGGGAGCTCGGAACTCGGAGCGCCTGGGCGAGCTATCTGAACAAACTGCTTGCAGCTTTTGGCACGAGTTCCCCCGAGTTCTCCCAGACCTCAGTCCGGCCTGCACCCGCTCAATCACTAATAGAACCACTCAGTGACCGCGAACTTGATGTGTTGGGTTTGCTCATCGCCGGCCGGAGCTATGACGAAATCGCCCAGGCGCTTGTTATTTCCCAGAACACGGTCAAGACGCACGTCAAGAACGTCTATAGCAAGCTGCAGGTGGGCAACCGGCGCGAAGCGGTGGCGAAAGCACAGGAACTGGGGCTTGCCTGAGACCCTGAATGGTTTCACCCATCCAAATCACCCGTCAATCACCCTTGACGGGTGATTACTTTTCCTGGCGCGCGTCATAGAATAGAGCCAACACAAGACGAGGAGAAAACCATGAAAAGCGAATTCACCTTCAACAAACTGATCGTGCCAGGCGTGGTGATGCTGGCCTTTTGGGGCGTGGCGCTCTGGGGCTGGTTGGCTTCGGGCTACCTTCAACCCCTGTTCATGTTTGGCTATATCGGCACCTCGATTGGCTTGGGATTGGGACTGTACGCCATATTGCCCAAGCAGCGCAAGCCCATTGGCCGCCGGCTGACGCTGTTCCTGGTCGGCGCATTTTTGATTGGCTTTGCGGTGTTCATAGGACAGGAGAACACGCAGATCGAAGGGCTGCTGTTTGGCCTGCTGACCGGCGTCGTCCAGATGGCGGTGATCCACTATATGATCGCCAAAATCATTGGCCCCGTTCTGTTTGGACGATTGTGGTGCGGCTGGGCATGCTGGACGGTGATGATCCTCGACCTGTTGCCCTTCACGCGGCCTTCGGGACGCTTGCCCGGCAAGTGGGGCTGGTTACGCTATGTTCATTTCGGCCTGAGCCTGGGCCTTGTCCTCGTTCTCTTTTTCGTGTTTGGCTTTCGCGATGGCGCGACCGGCAGGCTGGCAGTGATTTGGTTCCTGATCGGCAACGCGCTGTACTATGCCATCGGCATCACGTTAGCGTACACACTCAAAGACAATCGCGCGTTCTGCAAATACGTGTGTCCGGTCAGCGTGCCGCTCAAGATCACGTCGCGCTTTTCGATGCTCAAGATCAAGGGCGATGCTGCCAAATGCAACGACTGCGGCGCGTGCGTCAAGCTGTGCCCGATGGACATTCGCATCCCAGAATACATCAAGAGCGGCCAGCGTGTCCTTTCGACCGAGTGCAGCCTATGCCAAACCTGCACGACCGTCTGCGCTCGCGACGCGCTCAAGCTGTCGTTCGGGTTTGACCTGGGCGGCAAGGAATTGCTGAGGGCACGATGAGTCAACCGCAAGTCTATGAGATCAGACTCAAAGGTAGGATTGATAGACGCTGGGCAACATGGTTCGAAGATTTGACCGTGACGAACACGGAGGACGATGAGACTGTTTTGGTCGGGCCGGTCATTGATCAAACCGCTTTGCATGGCCTGCTCGCCAAAGTGCGCGATCTAAACCTGCCGCTTCTTTCAGTCAGGCGCGTTGAGCAAGACGCCCTTGCGAAGGTGGGCGAACTGCTTTCGCCCGAACCTGCGGTTCGCCTGAACCTTCGCAAGGGTGAGGAGGAGTAAAACTATGTGGTACAACCCAATCATGCTGTGGATGTTGCACTCGCCGCTGCATGGCCTGCTCAGCGGCAGCACGATGATCATCACCTACACCGGCCGCAAAAGCGGCAAGTCATTCCGCACGCCCGTCAACTATGTTCGCGATGGCGATGCGCTGTGGATAGTCAGTTTCCGCCAGCGGACGTGGTGGAGAAACTTGCACGATTCGCCGGTCACGTTGCGGGTACAGGGTAAGGATGTGACCGGTGCGGCAACAGCGATGACAGATCAGCATGAGGTCGCGGATTGCCTGATGGTCTATCTCCGCAAGGCCCCGCAGATTGCCAAATACATTGGCGTAGGATTGGATGCGAGCGGCCAACCCAGGCTGCAAGATGTTGCCGAGGCCGCCAAGACGCGCGTCATGGTGCGCGTTCAACTCTCTGGAAGTTGAACAGGCAGGGCATCACTCAAAGTGGTCATCACAACTGAGCGGCCCGCTGTGCGACGCGGTCCCGCTTCGCTCAGACAGCCAGGCTATTCTCGACCAGTTGGAGCGGGCCAATCTCTTTCTCATCCCACTCGACGACGACGCGCAAATGGTATCGCTATCACCGCCTGTTCGGCGACTTGCTGCGCGGCTGCCTGGGCGATCAACAGGCCGATCGGGTGGGAGAGCTGCACCGCCGCGCCAGTCTCTGGTACGAGCAAAACGGCTTTGTGTCGCAAGCCATCGGACACCCGTTGGATGCGCAAGACGTGGAACGCGCCGCCGAACTGGTCGAACAGGCAGCCATCAACGTCCTCATGCGCAGTGAGTTGAGCAGCCTGGCGACGGGGGTGATCCGTCAGCTCGACCTTGAATCGCTGGATTTGATGTGGTGCTGGTCGGCAGCCTTTGCGATGGCGGGACGCTGGTGCTGCTCAATTCATCCGCTGCACCTTTGTTGGCTGGTGAGCAGTATCGGGTCTCCCAAAAGCGGCGAGTTGGGACCGGGCTATCTGGCCCGGTTTTTTGTTGTGGCTATGCTACCGTATTGACAAATCCTCTTGACATCCTGATTTTTAGTCGTATAATGACAGACGAGTTTATGATACAAACCAGTTTATAAACGATAGGTGGAAAAATGGATGGACAAATTGATACAGCCATGAAGCGTGGCCGTGGATATTGGTTTGTGGATGGTTTTACCGAAATGATCGCAGGAGGATTGTTTATCCTCCTGGGAGGAATTCTTTTGCTGCGTGGAATTGCGCCGCAGCATTCGTTTCTGGCCCAGTTTGTTTCCGTCGCCAGCGATATTTCCATCGTGAAGGCGATCGGCATTATTGCAGCCATCCTGGTTTTATGGTGGTTAAAGAACCAGTTTACCTACCCGCGAACCGGGTTTGTTAGAGAAAAATGGGTGACGGTGACACAAATGTTGACCTTTATCGGGAAGGCCATCCTGATCCTAATCCTGCCGGTGCTGGGATTGGTAGCGGCGTTCATCTGCCTGCCTTCGGTGCGGGGTGTTTTATTCTCCATGCCCGTATGGTTTCCGGCAGGGTTAGGTTTAGTATTGGCGGTTCTTTGCGTCCTTTCGGGCGAATGGATGGGACTGGGTCGTTTTCGGCTGATGGGAGCTTGGATCCTGCTAGCCGGGATGGTAGTTGGCGTCTGGCAGTTTGTAATTGGATTGCCGAACTTTCCGGTGGAAGCACTTCAATCCAATTCCTTGGCGGCACTGCCGGAAGTTGTGCGTGCTTCCATAGCAGAAACCATCAACCGGACATTTATCAGTATCGGTTTATTGACCTTGGTCTCCGGCCTGGTTTTTGCCATCTCGGGAGTGGTGACGTTCTTGCGCTATCGGAAGGAAAACCCGGTCCGTTATAGGGAGGAAGCATGACCGGTTCGCTGCACAACCTCTCCGATTTGGATCGAGTGATTCATGAACCGGCGCGCTTGTTACTTGTTGCTCTACTCTCGTCGGTGGAATCTGCGGATTTCCTTTTCCTTCTCAAGGAAAGCCGCCTGACCAAAGGAAATTTATCCGTGCATTTATCTCGGCTCGAAGAAGCTGGCTATCTTCGGGTAGATAAAACCTTTCGGGGAAAAATCCCGCATACCGAATATCGTCTTACGCCACAAGGCAAATCGGCCTTTGATCAGTACCGCAAAAACCTGGGCCCGATTTTTGGCACAAAAAAGGGATCGGGATAAGTGGAGGGCCGAAATCGACAAGTGCTGGGGCAGGCGGTCGGGCCAAATGGGCGCGGGCCATGGCGGCAGATGAGCCATCGGGTGGAGGCGCCCGCCGCCCGATCAGGCAGCCTTGCACGGCGTACTGAACCGGATCCTGTATCTGGGCTTGACGCCATATCTTTGAATCGAACTGAACCTGCAAACCCGAAAGGTCTTGACGAGGACGACCATGCTCGGATTCAGTTTAAAGCGCAATAGCAATCCAACATCCAACGGTCACAGCGGAAACGGCGACCGCCCTTTGATTGACCTGCGTGGCGTGGTCAAGACTTTTGACAGCGCGGCGGGCAAGTTTACGGCGCTCAAGGGAATTGATCTGCAAATCAACGCGGGCGAGTTTGTCACCATCGTCGGCAAGTCCGGCTGCGGCAAGTCCACGCTCATCAACATGATCACGGGCATTGACCGGCCCACGTCCGGCGAGGTGATCGTGGGCGGCACAGCAGTGAACGCGCTGAATGAGGGACAGACCGCCGTGTGGCGCGGGCGCACCATCGGCGTGGTGTTCCAGTTCTTTCAACTCTTGCCTACGCTGACGGCAGTGGAAAACGTCATGCTGCCGATGGACTTTGGCAAGCGGTATGCGCCCACCGAGCGTTACGAGCGGGCGCTGGGCTTGCTGGAACAGGTGGACATGGCCGAGCACGCGCACAAGCTGCCGCTGTCGCTTTCCGGCGGGCAGCAGCAGAGCATCGCCATCGCCCGCGCGCTGGCCTGTGATCCGCCGCTGTTGGCCGCGGACGAGCCGACCGGCAACCTGGATTCTCAAACCGCCAATGTGGTCTGGCAACTGTTCGAGCACTTGGTGGATAGCGGCAAGACGATCCTGATGGTGACGCACGACAACGATCTGGCGCAACGCGCCCGGCGCACTGTCGTCATGGCCGATGGGGAAATCGTGGACGAGAAAGTGAATCGTTGACCCCCATCCCCAACCCTTCCCCCGTCCCGCCAAACGCGCGTGACAGGGGAAGGGAGCAAGAGAGGCGCGCATGAACGAGCCAATTATCGAACTGCATCAGGTTGTGAAAAAGTACAACGGCAAGGCCAGCAGCGTGACGGCGCTCAAGGGCATTGACCTGCGCATCGGCGCGGGCGAGTTTGTGGCGGTGCTGGGCAAGTCCGGCGCGGGCAAGACGACGCTCGTCAACCTGATCGCGGGCATTGATCGGCCTTCATCGGGCGAGATTCACGTGGCGGGCACGGCGGTGCACCGGCTGGGTGAAGACGACCGCTCCGCGTGGCGCGGGCGCAACGTGGGCGTGGTGTTCCAGTTCTTTCAACTGCTGCCCACGCTGACGGTTCTGCAAAACGTCATGCTGCCGATGGATTTTACCCATCGCTATCCCGCGCGGGAGCAAAAGGAGCGGGCGCTGCACTTGTTGGAGCAGGTGGGGCTCGCCCAGCACGCGCGCAAGCTGCCTTCGGCCATGTCTGGCGGACAACAGCAGCGCATCGCCAT
>CAYGWJ010000304.1:0-6930 GCA_964353405.1 uncultured Anaerolineae bacterium | reverse complement strand
GGCCTGAACCCGCTGTTCACCAATCGCTACCCGCACGAGTTCTCCGGCGGCCAGCGGCAGCGCATCGGCGTGGCGCGCGCGCTGGCGCTCCAGCCCGAGTTCATCGTCTGCGACGAGCCGATCAGCGCGCTGGACGTTTCGATCCAGGCGCAGGTGGTCAATCTGCTGGAAGATTTGCAGGAACAGTTCAACCTGACGTATCTCTTTATCGCGCACGACCTTTCGATGGTGAGGCACATCAGCAGCCGCGTGGCGGTCATGTACCTGGGCGTGATCGTGGAGCTGTCCAGCCGCGACGAGCTATACAACAACCCGTTGCATCCGTATGCGCAGGCGTTGCTTTCGGCGGTGCCGGTGCCGGACCCGGTCGTGGAAGAGAAACGCCAGCGCATCATCTTGCAAGGCGATGTGCCCAGCCCGGTCAACCCGCCCAGCGGCTGCCGCTTTCATACGCGCTGCCCCATCGCGCAGAGCATCTGCAAGGAAGCGCGGCCCGAGTGGCGCGAGGTTGGCAGCGGGCACTGGGTGGCCTGCCACATGGTGCAATAGTCTGGTCCTCACGTTCGCTTGGAAAGGCTGGCATAGAGGAATAGCGCCACTCGATATTTCAGGTTGGTAACACGCTGTTTCAGGGTTGTTGCACATTTTTCCAGTCATTGGGGTCGGTATCTGATTGACGACGAGCGTTAAACGTGGTATAACTTCCAGTGTGCGCTTCCTCTGTCCATCCCGCTCACGATTTTGCGCTGAAACTTCTGAAAGGAGGTGAGGCTGATAAATTTCCTTGTGGGTGATCCGTTCCTTCGTTCGGGAAATATCGGTTAAGCAAAATTCTATTCTCGTGGAGGAGAAGATGAAAAAGTTGATGGTGTTTGTGGCTTTTGCCACGATTCTGACCACAATTGTGGCTGCCTGTGCTCCAGCGGCGACGCCCGTGCCAACCCAGCCCCCGGCTGCTCCGCCGACCGCGGCCCCGGCTCAACCTGAGCCGACCAAGCCGCCCGCCCCGACGGCGACCAAGCCGCCCGAGCCGACCAAGGCGCCCGCTCCCGCTGGCCCCAAAGTGTACCGCATTGGCCGCGGCACGTACCCGGACGTGCTTGACCCGCAAAAGTCCTCGTACGGTATCGAAATCGAGTTCCTCAAGCTGACGTACGAAGGCTTGCTCGCGATTGACGAAAAGGGCAACATCGGCCCCGGCGGCGCGGACAAGTGGCAGTCGTCTCCCGATGGCACCAAGATGACGTTCCACATCCGCGATGGTATGGTGCGCTCGGATGGCACGCCCATCACCGCGGCGGACTATGAATACGCGCTCAAGCGCGAAGTGGATCCGTGCGTGCCCGCCAAGCAGTACACCTCGATTCTGTACGACATCAAGGGCGCAGAGGCACTGGATGCCTTGGACTGCAAGAAGGATGCGGCCAAGCTTGATGCCGCTTGGAAGGACTATGGCGTCAAGGCGCTCGACAAGTCCAACCTGGAAGTGACCTTCAAGAATCCTATCGGCTTTTGGCAGTACGTGGCCTACACGTGGGTGACCTATCCCACCGACAAGCGCGCGGTGGACAAGGACCCGGACAACTGGTGGACCAAGCCGGCCGGCCACGTGGGCAACGGCCCCTTTGTCGTCAAGTCCATCGAGCAGGGCAAGAAGGTTGTCTTTGTCGCGAACGACAAATACTGGCGCGGCAAGCCCAAGTTGGATCGCATCGAGTTGATCTATAACGTGGACGCTGCGGTTATTTTGGAAGCCTACAAGAAGGATGAGCTCGACATTAACGCCAACGTGGCGCCTGAAGACGTGTCCACGATCACGGGCGACGCCAAGCTCAAGCCCGAATTCTTGCGCTTCCCGGCCGCGATCACGACTGGCTTTGCCTTCAATAACACCAAAAAGCCGTTCGATAACGTCGCCGCTCGCCGCGCGTTCTCGGCCGCGTTCGATCGCGAAGGCTTTGTGCGCGATGTGATGAAGGGCGTCGGCAAACCGTACACCCGGTGGGTCCCGCCCGGCGTCCCAGGCGCGCAGGATACCAAGCCCGGTGTGCCAGGCTATGACGCCAAAGCCGCGGTCAAGTACCTCGTTGACAATGGCTTTGCGGCCGCCGATAGCACCGCCGATAAGCCCAAGGTAGACTGCAAGAAGCTGGGCGATATCAAGCTGACCTACGGCGCTTCCGCGCTCCAGCATGCCCGCTTCCAGTTCGTCGCGGGCAACTATGCGCGCGTGTTCGGCTGCCCGATCACGCTCGACCCGGTGGATGCGACGGTGGCCACGGCGCTGACCAAGAGTGTCGACACCAACCCGATGCTGACGCGCGCGGGCTGGATTCAGGACTATCCGCACCCGCAGAACTGGCTGAGCGTCTACTGGACCTGCAGTGCGTTCGCCAAGCGCTATGGCTACTGCAACAAGGAATTCGACAAGCTGACGCAGCAGGCGGACCAGACGCTTGACCTCCCGGCCGCGCTCAAGCTGTACGGCCAGGCGGAAGACCTCCTGGTCCAGGATGTGCCGTCCGCATTCGTCTACTACAACGAGAACATCTACTTAGTCAAGCCATGGATCATCGGCCCGAAGGATCACACTGGATCTTCCGATGCCGAGTGGGCGGGCGAGTGGGGCCCCGTCTGGACCTATGACATTGACCTGACCAAGGTCCCCGCGACCTATCCCAAGCAGTAACTCGTAATAACCTGTAGGGCAGGTTTCAAACCTGCCCTACACCGGATTAGTGATGGGCTGGCGGTGGGAGACCGCCGCCAGCCCGATTTATCAAGGTCAATTTGGGCGCCGCCACACTGGGTCAAGCGACCTTGTATTCTGAGCGATTTGCCAAAGACCGGGACGAAGCCGCTCGTTCACGCGTGACCGAGACTCTTCGCTCCGCTCAGAGTGACTCGGCAAGGCTCGCAAGTCTGGCCGCACCCGCCTGATCCGAGAAAGGCGAGGTGAAACATGACTCGATATATCGTCCGCCGCATCTTGTGGATGATCCCCGTCTTGTTTTTCGTGACGCTGGTCACTTTTGTCATCATGCACTCGACGCCCGGCGGCCCGTGGGACGTGAGCCCCGACAGCCGCACGAGCGACCCGGCTTTGCAGGCCAAGCTGATGAAGCAATATGGGCTGGACCTGCCGTGGTTTTTCAACACGCCAGCGGCTCAGGAAGCGATGAGCGCCGGCAAAAATCCGTTGGAGGTGACACAAGCCTTTTTCAATGCCCAGTTCCCGGTCTACATGTGGAAGCTGTTGCACGGCGACCTGGGGCCTTCCAATCGCTTCCGGGGTCAACAGGTGAACGATATCTTGTTCGCACCAGCGGAAGATGGCAAGCCTTTCTACCAGAGCCGTTTTTGGACGACCGCGGTCCTGGGTGTTCTGGCCATGGCCCTTGCGCTGGTGATCGGTTTTCCGTTGGGGCTGATCGCAGGACTAAAGCAGAACACGCTGTGGGACAACGCCAGTCTCTTTCTTGCCACGATGTTCTATGGCATCCCCAACTTTGTGATGGGCATCTTTTTGATCCTGATCTTTGCCGTGTGGTTGGGCGTCGTCAAGGTGATCGAGATGGATCAGTGGACGAACCCCCGTTCGTGGATTCTGCCGGCCATTACGCTGGGCATCCCCACGGCGGCCTATGTGGCTCGCCTGACGCGCTCCAGCATCATCGAGACCATGCGGCAGGATTACGTGCGGACGGCGCGCGCCAAGGGCCTGGCGGATCGCGTCGTCGTTCTGCGCCACATTGTGCGGAACGCGCTGATCCCGGTCGTAACGTTCATCGGCCCGGCGCTGGCCGGCCTGGTGACCGGTTCGTTCATCATCGAGACCCAGTTCAGCGTCAACGGGATTGGCCGCTTGTTCGTCGAGTCCATCGGCCGCCGTGATTACACCATCATTCTGGCGGTGACGATTCTGGATGCGTTCCTCATCGCCGTGGCCAACCTCACGGTGGACATTGTCTATGGGTTCCTGGATCCCCGCATCAAAGTGGGCGGAGGTTAACATGGCCCAGGCTGCTAAACCCCTCTCCGAACAGGAAACCCTGCGGCGTCAATTCGCGCTGCGCAAGCCGACCAGCTTGTACCGCGATGCCTGGCGGCGGCTCATCAGGAACAGAGGCTCCGTCGTCGGCTTGATCGTCGTCGGCGCATTCGCGCTCATTGGCATTTTTGCGGGAGTGTTTGCGCCGCACTCGCCGCTGGAGCCTTTCGCGAACAATACCTACCGACGGCCCGTTTGGATTCATCTGCCGGACGACCCTTTGCACACGGGCGATCCCAGGTTCATCCTGGGCACAGATACCATCGGGCGGGATGTGTTGAGCCGCGTGATCTATGGCGCGCGCACCTCAATGGCGGTGGGGTTCATTCCGATGGTGCTGATCATCTTGATGGGGACGACGATTGGCATGGTGGCCGGCTATGCCGGCGGGCGGGTGGACAATCTCTTGATGAGATTCACCGACATTGTCTATGCCTTCCCCGCCCTGCTGTTTTTTATCATCATGATCACCTCGTTGCGGGACACGTGGCTGGGCAACCTGCTCGACGGATTTGTGCTGCTGTTTGTGTGTCTGGCGCTGGTCAGTTGGGTGACGGTGGCGCGGTTGGTGCGCGGCCAGGTGCTTTCAATCAAAGAGAAGGAATACGTCGAGGCCGCGCACAGCATCGGCGCCAGCCCGGCGCGCATCATGATGAACCATATCTTTCCCAACTCGCTCGCGCCGATCATCGTGTCGGCGGCTTTCCTGGTGCCCCAGTCCATTGTGACCGAAGCAGTTTTGGGTTACCTGGGCATCGGCATCCGCCCGACGGTGGATCCCACAGCGCCGTTCCCCACCAGTTGGGGCAACCTGCTCAACGACGGGCGCGTGGCCATCAATGCGCAGCCGTGGCTGCTGGTGGCGCCGGCGGTCTGCGTGGGGTTGATCATGCTCGCATTCACGTTCATCGGCGACGGCCTGCGCGATGCGCTCGACCCGATGATGCGGGGCACGAGCTAGGCGGAAGGATCAACGATGAAAACAATACGCCCAGAAAAAGTCTCTGGGCGTATTGTTTTTTGTAGCAGTGGCGGTCTACGGCAGGGGAATGCCGGGGTTGGGGCCGGGCCGTGAGACGAGCACCCAGTCAACATCCTGCGCTAACCCCTGGGCGGACGGGTCAATTTTCAAAATCCGCGCATCGTACTGGCTGGTCTGAGGCGGGCGGCGGGACATCACATCCACCCCGCGCTGATAGCCCGGGTCGGACAAGATTGTTTTGAGGAGCGCCAGCCGCGCCGAGTACACCAGACCGGCGCCGCCGCCGTTGAGCGTGGTGAGCGTGGTGAACGAGTTCATCGCTTCGATGCTGTAGGCGTCCACAAATCTCAAGCCACCATCCCGGCGGCGGACCAGTTTGTAGGCGGCGCGCACTTCATTATTGTCGGTTTCGGTCACGGACCAGTTGTGCTGGCCTTCTGGCATCGGGACAAAGATGATCTCAACGGGTTTGTTGGCTGCGATCGTTAACAGTTTAGGCTCGGTCTGGCTCGGATCGTTTTCGTCGAAAGCATAGATGCTTTTGGGTTCTTGCGCCAACTCTTGAATGTAGGCGAGCAGGCCCGCGGCCAGTTCTTGCTTGACGCTCAACAATTCCAACATGCCTTCACCAAACGCGATGACGACGACAGGCTTGTCGGGCGAAGGCAGGGCATACTGGTAGCCAATCTTGGCGCCTTCAATCAAGTCATTGTTCTGAATCGGGCGATAGGCGCCCGGCGGCAAAGGTGAGGGCGTGGACGGCGCGCCCGTCGGCGCTAGAGTGGGCGCGGGTGTGGGGCGGCAGGCTGCTGTCAGGACGGTCAGGATGACGCTGAAAAGCAAAGCGGTTTTTCGCATGGATATGATCCCTGTCAATTTTTATTGGCCTTATTCTACCATGTTCGACTTGCGACGCAATAGCGGGATATTGTAACTACCCGGCCTGCTCGGCTTGGATTGACAAATCCAAGCCAAATGCGGCGAGGTCCGCTCAACCTGGCGTGCCGAACCGCCGGATTTGTCAATCCGGCGGGAGCAGCAGAGTAGCTCGACAACGTCATTTTGCGAGGAGCGCCTTTTGCGACGAAGCAATCCCCTCCTTGCGGCACGGAGATTGCTTCGCCGCTGCGCGGCTCGCAATGACAGGCTGAGTAGTTACAAGATATTTGACTAAATGTCGTCTCTCTGCTAAACTAGGAAAGCGCATGTTGAAAGCTTCTCGATATGTAGCGTCCCTCGTTTTTATCCGCGCTGGCGCGGTGATGGTTTGCCGCGCGCAGGGTGTTTGGTTCCCGAATTAGAAAGGAGGTGAGGCCCGGAAGGATATAACCCGCTCATCGAATATCGCTCTATCGTAACCGACCAATCTAGAAATCTCTGACGGAGGAGAGAAAATGTCACGCAAATTGTTCGCCGTTGTTTCGCTTGTGGTTTTGGCCAGCCTGCTCATGACGGCTTGCCAGCCGCAGACGGTTGTTCAGACCGTCGTGGTCAAAGAGACCTCGGTCGTAGAAAAGTCCGTTGAAAAGGTTGTTGTCGTGACGGCCACGCCAGTGCCGCCGACCGCCGCGCCCGCCAAGGCGCCCGAAAAGCCATCCGACACCGTCGTGCTGGCGCTGCAGCAAGAACCCGACACGCTGCATCCCGGCATCGGCTCGATGATGGCGCGCACCATCGTCAACGCTGCCGTTTTCCCCGGCTGCGTGGGCCAGAACGAAAAGACCGAGTGGATCCCGATGGGCTGCGAGCAGGTTCCGACGATTGATAACGGCGGGGCCAAGTTCGTGGGCGATGGCGCCGACAGGCGCCTCGAAGTCACCTACAAGATCAAGAAGGGCTGGCGCTGGACGGATGGCACCCCGGTCACATCCAAGGACGCGGTCTATCAGTGGAAGCT
>CAYGWJ010000303.1:0-10009 GCA_964353405.1 uncultured Anaerolineae bacterium | reverse complement strand
CGCACAGGCTGAAATCGGCAAGTTGAAATTACAGCTTGCCGACGCGGACCAGGTGCGCACGAGCCTGGCCAGCGTTCAGACAGACGCCGCCGGCCTCAAGGTCCAACTGGCCGATGTGACCCAGGCTCGCGAAGCGCTGGTCGCCGCGCAAGTCGCTGAAGTCGCAGGCTTGAAAGCCCAACTGGCCGAGGCGGACCAGACCCACCTGGCACTCGCAGCAGCCCGAGTTGAGATGGATGATCTAAGAGCGCAACTTGCCGGGTGCCTAAAACAGGTCGAGCTTATAGACGCCGCTCGAAGGGACCCGCTGATAGGCATCCGAGGCATCGGGCCGGTCTATGAGCGGCGGCTCTTTGAAGCTGGCATCCATACCTTTGCCCAACTTGCCGAGTTGGCGCCAGAACGGCTGCGCGAGATCATTGCACCGCAGAGCTGGCAAAAGATCGAGCCGGAAGCGTGGATCGCCGAAGCGCGGGAATTCGCCAAGGCCAAGTAGAGGTTTGCCATGAGCAACTATCGCACACAGGACGAGATTCGACGTTTCGATCTGGCCAAACTCTTTATCCTGGCGCTGCTGATCGTGATACTGGTGATTCTGCTCTTGCGCGGCTGCCAGGCCAAACCCGCCCCGCCCCAGATCAGCACTACGGTAACACCGCCGGCGGTTGCCCCGTCTACACCTCCGCCACCTACGCCGACACAGCCGGCGCCCACCCAACCTGCGCCAACGGCGGTACCACCGGTCGTTCCGCGTCTCACCTCGCCGGTTGCTGGAGCAACTCTGAATGATAGCAAGGTCACGCTCAAGGGCACTGGCCAGCCTAACTCACAAGTCCAGATCCTGGTTGGGGACAAGGTCGTGGGTGAGGCTCAAGTGGGCGCGGATGGAGCCTGGACTTTTGCCGCCGATTTGGGCAAGCCGGGCAGCTACGACTTGGGCGCCCAGGTCGTGGATGCCAGCGGCAAAGTAGTTTCTGCATCCGAAAAGCTACTCGTGACGCTGATGGCCCCAACGCCAGCCCTCGCAGCACCTGCTCTGACTTTTCCTTCGGCGGCCGACAAATTGACGGCTGGCGAAGTGACCTTCAAGGGTACGGGCACGCCTGGCTCTGAAGTTGAGCTTGTCGTGGATGGTAAGGCCATCGGCCGGGTCAAGGTGGGCAATGATGGAACCTGGTCTTTCAAGACTGATATCGGACAGTCCGGCACGCATGAAATCAAGCTGCGCGCGCTGGATACTGCCGGCAAGGTGGCTGCCGAGTCGGCAGCGTTGTCACTGGAATTTGCAGCGGCAACGGTCAAGCCCGCTATCACATCTCCGGCCGCCGGCGCCGGCTTGCCGGGTGGTGAGGTGACGCTCGTCGGGACCGGCGCCGCCAATGATGAGATCGAGGTTCTGGACAATGGCAAGGTTGTGGGTACGGTCAAGGTGGGCGCTGACGGCCGATGGCGCTTATCTTATAAACCGGGCAGTGGTGAACACGAGCTGTCAGTGCGTGTGAAGGCAAATCCGAGCGCGGTCAGCGGCACACTCAAGGTGACCGTCGCAGCCTTGACCTTGTTGCCCGCAGCGGGTGGGATGTGTGTCGGTCCAAAGGGGCGCATCGAAGGCAACACCTATATCGTGGGCGTCTGTGACACACTCACCCGAATCAGCCAGATCAACCGGGTCAGCCTGGAGGCCTTGCTCGCCGCCAATCCGCAAATCGAGGACCCGAACTTGATTTACCTGGGTCAGGTCCTCCAATTGCCGCATTGAGCGCGTGATTCAGCGGGTGTTCAGTTAGGGCCGGCAAAGCCAAGGCCGGCCCTTCCCGCGCGCGTGTCGCGAGCTTGTTCGCGATCCGTTCAGTTACACATCAAAATATAACGCCATCTCGTAAGGGTGCGGGCGATTGCGCACCTGGTAGTATTCCTCGTTGAGCTTGTGCGAAATCCAGTCCGCGATCTGCCCTTCATCGAACACGCCGCCCGCCAACAGAAAATCATGGTCGTGCTCTAGAGCTTCGCACACTTCGCGCAGGCTCGAGGGCAATGGCTTGATCTTTTTGCGCTGCTCGTCCGTCCACGCAAAAATGTTCTGGTCAATCGGCCCAAAGCCATTCTCCTTCGGGTCAATCTGGTTGAGAATGCCATCCAGGCCGGCCAGCAGTTGACCTGCCAGGGCCAGATACACATTGCACGTCGCGTCGGGTGGGCGGAACTCGAAGCGAGCCGTGTCAGGTTGATCGGCATACTTGGGCACTCGGATGGCCGCGCTGCGGTTACCCAGCGAAAAGAACGCATTGACCGGCGCTTCAAAGCCGGGCACCAGGCGGCGATACGAATTGGTGCTGGGATTGGTCAGCGCGAGCAAGGCCGCGCCGTGCTTGAGCATTCCGCCGATGTAATAGAGCGCGGTCTGGCTCAGCTTGCCGTAGCCGTTCGCGTCGTAAAAGACGTTCTGCCCCTGCTTGAACAGGTGCTGGTGAAAGTGCATCCCACTGCCGGCCTCGCCATACAGCGGCTTGGGCATAAAGGTCACCGTCTGCCCGTGGCGATGCGCCGTCATTTTGGTCGTATATTTGACCATTTGCGTCACATCGCCGGAGCGCAGCAGGCCCATCATCGGCGTTTCGATCTCGCACTGGCCCGGGCCGCCCACCTCGTGATGGTGGTACTTGACTGGCACTCCCATGCTTTCGAGATGCATCACCATCTCGGAGCGCAAGTTATAGAGCTGGTCTTTGGGCGGGATAGCGTGATAGCCGCCGTGGCGCGGGATGAGGTGACCGTGCCCACCCTTGCCCGATTGCCAGTCCGCTTCGATACTGTCCACCCGATACGAGGCACGATTGACTTCATTCTCGAACGCCACGTCGTCAAAGACATAGAATTCGAATTCCGGCCCCCAGCGGCTCTCGTCGGCGACGCCGGTCTCCCGCATGACCTCTTCAGCGCGGATGGCAATGTTGCGCGGGTCCCGTGCAAACGGGTTCTTGGTGTCTGCCTCAAAGGCCGAGCAGATAAAGCTCAGCGTGGGCGCTTGCCAGAACGGGTCGCGGAACGCGGTGGACACGTCGGGCCGGAGCACCATGTCGCCGGACTTGACCGACTTGAGTCCAACCGAGGAACCGTCGAACCCAACGCCGTCGCGCATCAACTGCTCATTGAACTCATGCGCCGGGATGCTGACGTGATGCCAGCGGCCCCACAGGTCGCTGAATTTCAGGTCAATCATCTGGAAAGCGTTTTCCTGGACAAAAGTCTTGGCGTCATCGAAGGTTGAGAACATGTGCGGCCCCCTACCGGATCATCTCGACGCCGCCCATGTACGGCCTCAGCACGTCTGGCACGACGATGCTGCCGTCTTTTTGCTGATAGTTTTCCATGACCGCGATGAGCGTGCGCGGCAGGCCCAGCCCCGACCCATTGAGCGTGTGGACGAACTCGGGCCTGGCGCCTTTATCCCTGCGAAAGCGGATGCTGGCTCGCCGTGCCTGAAAGTCTTTAAAGTTGCTGCACGAGCTGACTTCGAGCCACTCGCCGCAACCGGGCGACCACATCTCCACATCGAACTTGGCGGCCGCCGTAAAGCTCAGGTCGCCCGTGCACATCTGGATCACACGATGCGGAATCTGGAGCAGGCGGCACACCTCGCGCGCATGGCCAATCAGCGTCTCGAGTTCGTGCGCGCTGTCTTCCGGCTTGCAGAACTTGACCATCTCCACCTTGTCGAACTGGTGACCGCGCTTGATGCCGCGCACATCGCGTCCCGCGCTCATCTGCTCGCGGCGGAAACACGGCGTATAGGCCACGTGATGGATCGGCAGCTGGTCGCCGTCCAGAATTTCGTCGCGGTACAGATTGGTCACCGGAACTTCGGCGGTTGGCACCAGCCACAAGTCTTCTTTGGCATCGTGGTATTGGTTTTCGGCAAACTTGGGCAGTTGGCCCGTGCCGATCAGGCAATCACTCCGCACCACAAAGGGCGGATAGATTTCGGTGTAACCCTGCGCCACGTGCAGGTCAAGCATCCAGGTGATGAGCGCGCGCTGCAGCCGGGCGCCCAGCCCCTTGAGCACGTAAAAGCGCGTGCCGCTGATCTTGACGCCGCGCTCAAAGTCAATGATGCCCAGCATCGGCCCCAGGTCCCAGTGAGCCAGTTGCCAGTCCTGGCGCACCTCCCCACCCTCCTGAGCGGTCACGACGTTGTGGCTTTCATCCGGCCCGACCGGCACGCTCTCATCCGGCAGGTTGGGCACGGTCAGCATCAACTCGTTCAGCCGGGCGTCCGTCGCCTTGACCTGCGCGTCGAGCGCGTCAATCTGCTCGCCCACCGCGCGCATCTCTAGAATCTTGGCCTGGCGCCCGGCGGCCTCCTTCACACCTGCACTTTGCCCCATGCCCCTGGGATTTCCCAGGGGTGTGGACTGCCCAGGGGTGACGTGCGGTGCAAGTGTCTTGCCGATCTCTTTGGAGACGGCGTTGCGCTGGGCTTTGAGTTTTTCGACCTCGCCCAGCAGTGACCGCCGCTGGACGTCCAGCGCCAGGATATCGTCAATCGGCGCTTCGGCGTACAGTTTTTGCATCGCCGCTTTGACCTCTTCGGGATGCTCGCGGATAAACGCCAAGTCTAGCATTTTTACCTCCCTCTTTTTCATCCACGAAGAGCACGAAGAAACACGAAACTTGGTGTCCCTTCGTGTCCTTGGTGGAAAATAAAAAGCGTCCCTCGTTTTGCCAGGACGAGGGGCGCTCGTGGTGCCACCTGGATTTGTCGTCACGTCGTAACGACCTCATCGCGCTCAATAACGGGAGCAGCCGGACCGGCTCTACGCCGTCAACTCGGGAGTGGATTTCGACCTCGGAATGATCGCCTCGCATCGTCCGGCGACTTGCTGAACATTCACGCTGGCTTACTGGTCTCCGTCGTCGTCATTGGTGTAGATTATACGCACAGGGGAAAAGTTGTCAAATCAACTAACGTAATACGCCACAAGCCACCCGGCACCCGATCTGTCATTCCGAGCGAAGCGAGGAATCTCTAAAGTTGTCAAATCAACTAACGTAATACTCCACAAGCCACCCGATACCCGATCTGTCATTCCGAGCGAAGCGAGGAATCTCTATTGCGGGATTGAGATTCCTCGCCGCAAAGAACGCGGCTCGGAATGACACAAGGTTGACTTGGCTGCTGCCGAAAAACCCTCCCGGTTTTGAAAACTTTCGGTTTGCTGCGTTCATGCAAAGTGACATGCCGCCCAGTGCCCCGGCTTGAGTTCGCGGAACTCGGGGTCTTGCTTCGAGCAAACATCTTGCGCGATGGGGCAACGTGTGTGGAAGCGGCAGCCCGACGGCGGGTTGACTGGGCTGGGCACGTCGCCCTTGAGCACAATGCGCGTCCGCTTGGCTCTGACCTTGGGATCTGGGATTGGGATGGCCGACATTAACGCTTGCGTGTACGGATGGCGTGGATCGCGGAACAATTCCTCGCGGTCGGTCAACTCGACCATCTTGCCCAGATACATCACCGCCACGCGGTCGCTGATGTGCTCCACCACGCTCAAGTTGTGCGCGATGAAGAGATAGGTCAATCCAAACTCGTGCTGCAAGTCTCGCAGGATGTTGAGCACCTGCGACTGAATCGAAACATCGAGCGCCGAAACCGGCTCGCCACATACGATGAACTTGGGTCGCAGCGCCAACGCGCGCGCGATGCCGATGCGCTGCCGTTGACCGCCGGAAAACTCGTGCGGGTACCGGCGGGAATGGTACTCTTCCATGCCCACTTTTCTGAGCATATCCACGACAATCGCGTTGCGCTCGCGGCTGTCTTTCATCCCATGGATCAGCAGGCCCTCGCTGATGCTCTCGCCGATCGGCACGCGCGGGTCGAGCGACGAATAGGGGTCCTGGAAAATGATCTGCATGTTCCGCCGCATCGCCTTGAGCGTCTTGGAATCCGCCGTGGCAATATCCTGCCCGTCAAAGACCACCGAGCCGGCGGTCGGCTCGATGAGCCGCAAGATCGTCCGGCCCACCGTCGTCTTGCCGCAGCCCGACTCGCCCACCATGCCCAGGCATTCGCCGGACTTGATCGTAAAGCTCACCCCGTCCACCGCCTTGACCTGCGCCGTCACACGCTGCATCAGGCCGCTCCGCACCGGGAAATACTTTTTGAGGTCCTGGACGATCATCAAGTCGTTGCTGTTTGTCGTGGTCATGGCGGTCTCCTATTGATACGGGTGTGACCAAAATCAGTTGGTCGTCTGCGTAGGGGCAGGTCTTGTGCCTGCCCAGATGCGGGCAACCACGAGGGTTGCCCCTACGCCACAACCAGATTTGGTCGCACCCTATTGATACAGCCAGCAGCGCACGGTGTGGCCTGGCGAGACGGGCTTGAGTTGCGGCTCTTCGCGCGTGCAAATCTCCAGGTTATGCTCGACGCGCGCCCGGCAGCGCGGCGCAAACTGGCAGCCCGGCGGCAGGTTCACCAGGTTCGGCACCGAGCCAGGGATGACGTCGAGCCTGTCTTTGACCACGCCCAGCACGGGCACGGAGCCAATCAGCCCGACGGTGTAGGGATGCTTGGGCTCGGCAAAGATGGTGTTTACGTCCGACTCTTCGACGACGCGCCCGGCGTACATCACCGCCACGCGCTCGCACATTTCGGCCACGATGCCCAGGTCGTGCGTGATGAGGATGATGGCCGTGTCCATCTTGGCGCGCATGTCACTCAGCACGTCCAAGATTTGCGCCTGGATGGTCACGTCCAGCGCCGTCGTCGGCTCGTCCGCAATCAGCAGCTCGGGGACGCACGCCAGCGCCATGGCAATCATGACGCGCTGCGCCATGCCGCCCGAAAGCTCGTGCGGGTACGAATCAACCCGCTTTTCCGGCTCCGAGATGCCCACCATCTTGAGCAGCTCGATCGCGCGCTCGCGGCCCTTTTCCTTGCCCAGGCTCTGGTGAATGTCCAACACTTCGGAAATCTGGTCGCCCACTTTGAACACGGGGTTGAGGCACGACGTGGGCTGCTGAAAGATCATCGAGATGCGGTTGCCGCGAATGCGCGTCATCTCCGACTCGGACAGCTCCAGCAAGCTGCGCCCGTCAAAAATGATCTCGCCCTCGACGATCTTGCCGGGGATGCCCACCAGCCGCATGACCGAAAACGACGTGACGCTCTTGCCGCAGCCCGATTCGCCCACCAATCCGAGCACTTCGCCTCGGTTCACGTAAAAGTCTACCCCATCCACCGCTTTGACGACGCCGTCTTCGGTGAAGAAATACGTCTTGAGCCCGCGCACTTCGAGCATGCGCTCGTTGATAGAGGGCAGCCGGGTGTTACTCATAATCATCTCTCCATAACCAAGTTGTCTGAATAGTAGCCTGGCCCCTTGTGGGCGAACGGGCACGAGGCCCTACACTACAAACCAACGAACCAGGGCGAACGGGCACGAGGCCCTACACTACAAACTAACGAATCAGGGCGAACGGGCGCGAGGCCCTACACTACAAACCAACGAATCAGGGCGAACGGGCACGAGGCCCTACACTACAAACCAACGCATCAGGGCGAACGGGCACGAGGCCCTACACTACAAACCAACGCATCAGGGCGAACAGGCACGAGGCCCTACACACTACAAACTAACGCATTAGGGCGAACGGGCACAAGGCCCTATACTACAAACTGACGCATCAGTTGATTGAATAGCCTGCGGCCTGCAAGGCTCTCCGAATCGGCTCGGTGGTATTGAGCACGGGCGCGCTGGACATGTAGACGCCTTCCACGCCCAAAAAGACCACGTTCAGATCGGAATGACGCCCCGTGATCGGGAACAGCATTTGCTGTGGATGGCCCGTGTTAAACGACGCATGTAACCTAACCGGCCGGTCAAAGAACACTTCCAGAGTCACATACAACTTGTAAGCATCTTCCAGCGAGCCTGGCGACAGGCCGATGGCGGATGTCCGCGCCACGCCTGAAGCCAGACTGGCTCGCACGGCCTCGGCCAGCTCGGCAAAGCCGGGATCGCCGGACAGCAACTCGGTCTGCTGGCCCGCCTGATAGACGATCATGCGCACGGGCTTTGCGTCAAAGCTGGTCAAAAACCAAAACGCGTCTCGGGCCGAAATGGCGATGACGGCATAGTAGACCACCACCATAAAACCGATGACGGCGACGAGCATCCCCCCGACGTTGGTGCGCAGCTTGTCTGTAGGTTGTTTCATTCGACAACGGTCACCTGGATTTGATGAATGGCGGATGTCCCCTCCGGGAAAACGCCCGCCAAAATGCCCTGCTTTTGCTCGTCGCTCTGTTGGTTCCCATCGCCATCCGTCGCGCGAGCCTGGATGAGAGTGCGACCGGTCTGCGTCGGCGTCCACCCGGTGTGCCAGCCCGTCCACGACGTTTTCTCAAAGGGGAGTGGGCCGGGCACGAGTGTTGCTTCGCTCCAGCTTTGACCCCGGTCCGTACTCACCTCTACACGGCGAATGCCCGCTAGACCCGCAAAGGCCATGCCCGCAATCAGAGCGCGCTGGCCTCGTTTGAGCTGCGCGTCATACCCGGGCGCTTGTATGCGCGAGTTGACCTTGATCGCCGCCGTGTTCGACCAGCCTTTTTGCTCCCACGTCCCTTTCTCGTTCTGGTCGCTCACCAGGAGGCGCGAGATCCACTTGGGCTGCTTTTGGCCGTACACGCCGGTCAAGAGCACGCGCAGCGGAAAGCCATGCTCCGGCAGCAACGGCTCGCCATTCATCCGGTGAACGAGCAGCGCTCGCTCGTCCAGCGCGCGCTCGAGCGGCACGGTCGTAAAATACTCGTCCTGCCCTTCGAAGGTGACGAACCTGGCGGCCGGCTGCAAGCCCGCTTCATTCAGCAGATCGCGCAGCGAAACGCCCTGCCAGGTCGCGTTGCCGATCAGCCCGCCGCCGGCCGGGTTGCTGATGCACTCGAGCGTGCGCATCGCCTCGATCTGCGGGCGCGCCTGCACGTCATTCCATGTTAAGGTGAGCGTTCTCTCCACCTGCCCGGCCACCTGCATCCCCCACAGGCTCAAGTCAACCGCCGGCAGCGCGGGCGAATATTTCAAAACGTAAAACTTGTCCGTCGGCGTAATGCGACCCGGCTCGGGTGGCGCAGTCAGCCGCACGGGCGGCGGCTCGAAAATCGCCGCCCCAGCCAGCCCCGGCGCACTCGCCGCCTTCTCCGTAGGCGATGGCGCAGGCGCGACCGGTTTAGGTTGTGAAGGTGTGCAAGCTGAATTGACCCAAACACTCGCGCCGCCGGCGAGCAGCCAGGCAATAAACCGTCTCCTCGAAAGCAGCCTCATCTTCTAACCCGTAAAACGTAATCACGTTTTACGTATTACGTATTACGTTTCACGTTTCACGTTTCACGCATCAGAGCTTGAGACGCGGGTCGAGCGCATCCCGCAACCCATCGCCCAAAAAGTTGATCGCCAGCACGGTGACAAAGATGCAAAAGCCCGGCGAGAGCGTCTGCGTGAACAGGTACTCGAGCGGCGCGCCGCGCGCCTCGTTGAGCATGTTGCCCCAGGTGGGCGTGGGGGGCATCACGCCAAAGCCCAGGAATGACAGCGCCGATTCGGTAATAATCACGCCGCCAAAGCCCAGCGTAGCCGCCACAATGATCGGCGCCAGCGAGTTGGGCACCAGGTGGCGGAAGATGACGCGGCCTTCGCCCGCGCCCAGCGCGCGGCAGGCCGAGATAAAGTCCTGGCTGCGCAGACTCAGCACACTCCCGCGCACCAGCCGCGCTTCCCCCATCCACCCAAAGATCACCAGCACAAAGATGACGATGATGACGCTCAGGTTCGAGCCCAAGAGATTTTGCAGCGCTACAAACTGTCGCAGGCTGCTGGAAAGAATCAACAACAAAGGCAACTGAGGGAGTGTCAGCATCAGATCGGTAAAGCGCATCAAGAGCGTATCCGTCCAGCCGCCGAACGCGCCGGCCACGGCGCCGAGGGTCGTCCCGACGATGATGGTCAAGAGC
>CAYGWJ010000302.1:0-34790 GCA_964353405.1 uncultured Anaerolineae bacterium | reverse complement strand
TGGAGATACGCAACGCATAGGCCAAAACAAGGCTGCCCAACACAGAGAGCGAGTCCAGAGCCAACAAGACCCACGTCAAAAGGCTCCACTGCCGATCATAATCAGATACATGAGATACACTCACGGCCGTAAATTCGTCCTTGGCGGCACCGCCACGCTTTAAAGGCATAAGACACCGATTCAAGAGATGAGACAATGGGTTGGTGATCATAGGTATGTCAGGGCACAATTCCAGGTTCGGACAATAACACTATCATGTAAAGAATAGAAGAAATATATAACTAGGGCATAACAGAAGGAATGCGCATATAACAAAATCATAACAGCAAGGTCAAAGCAAGATTAAGATGGTTAGATTCGAGTAAGACCACCGTGCCGTGCGGCGCATGAACCGATTCGGCTTGACAGCGCACCTCATTCTGTGTTATCCTCCTTTGCACAAACCCCACCCGCCAACGAGGTAAGTGAATGCAACGCGAGCGCGTTTCTGATGATATTTTCGTATTCACCAGCGGCCTGTACGCCCAGGTTACCGCCGGGGCAGTGTTGACCTCCGAAGGCGCGGTCATCATTGACACCTTGCCATTTCCCAGTGAGACACAGCAAATTGCCGATTTTATTGCTAGGCGCAGCAGCAACGGCATCCGCTACGTGATCCTCACCCACTACCATGCCGACCATACCTATGGTGCGTACCTGTTCCAGAATGCCCAGGTTATCTCGCATTCGCTTTGCCGGGACTGGATAGCACGGCACGGGCAGACAAGCCTGGACGAGGCACGTGCGCAAACACCCGAGTTGGCCGATGCCCGGCTTCGCGTTCCGGAGGTAGTGTTTGAGGGCAACGAGATGACGCTGCGGATGGGCAACAAGACCCTCCAGCTCTTGCACTCGCCGGGCCACACACAGGATTCGATTGTGGTCTATATCAAAGAGGACCGAATTCTGTTCGCCGCCGACACGGTCATGCCGGTGCCCTATATCGTTGACGGCGACCCCAAGGCGTTTGTCGAATCGCTGAAGATGATTCGCGCGCTCAGCCTGGAAAATGTGGCGCAGGGTCATGGCGAAGTGGTGCTGCGCGGCGAGATCAACGAGACGATTGACAGCAGCGTGCGCTACCTGGAAACCATTGAGACCAAAGTCTCCAAAGCTATCGCCGCCGATAAGGCGCGTGAGGACATGCGCGAAATCAGCATCGAATCATGTGGCAAGAGTCGCATTCCCCTCAACGGGCTGGTTCAGCAGCTTCACGTGTCGAACCTGTTATCCTTGTATGATCGTTCAACGAGTAGCAGCTCGCCCCGCAAATCGCGCAAGTAGGACTGGCGTCGCTCTTGTCCTGCATCAGGACGGGGCGTTTTTATTTCGTAATCCAAAGGGATGCTGCGTGATGATTACGCAGCACACGTGAGGTGATGACGTGACGGAACTCTTGTATCAAACCGATAGTTATCTGCGCGAGTTTGACGCGACGGTGACAGCGGTGGAAGGCAATGCCGTGGCGCTCGATCGCTCGGCGTTTTACCCCGGCGGCGGCGGCCAGCCGAATGACGCGGGAGTGTTGAGAGTAGGAGGTGGAGAGCTGAAAGTGGCCAAAGTGCGCAAGATGGGCGACAACGTGTGGCACGAAATCGAGGGCAGCTTGCCTGACGTTGGCACGTTAGTTCACGGCGTGGTTGATTGGGAGCGCCGCTACCCATTGATGCGCACGCATACCGCCATGCACATCCTGTGCGGCGCCATCTTTCGCGATTACGGCGCATCGGTCACAGGCGGCAACATGGAACCGCTGCGCGGACGGATGGACTTTGAGTTCGAGACGATGCGCCAGGAACTCGTGCGCGCGATCGAAGAAAAGGTCAATGCCGAAGTCGCCGCAGCGCGCGACGTCCGCGTCAAGATTCTGCCGCGCCAAGAAGCCTTCCAGATTCCTGACCTCATCCGCACCAAGATCAATTTGCTCCCAGAAGGGATTATGCAAGTGCGGACCGTCGAGATCGTCGGGCTGGATTTGCAGGCCGATGGCGGCACTCACGTCGCCAACACGCGCGAGGTCGGTCGCATCCGTGTAGTAGATTACAAGAGCAAAGGCAAAATCAACAAGCGCATAGAAGTGGCGGTTGAGTAGGGGCGACCCGGCATGATCGCCCAAGCTGCACAGTGCAAGTCGCAAAATGCACGCAAGTCGCAGGTCACATCCGTGTGGTGGATTGTGCTAGCCGTGGTGATCGGTCTGGCCGGCTGCCAGAGGCAGACTCCGCCCCCTGTCTCAACGCCGACGGATGTTCCACAGGTTCTGCCGACCGTTGAGCCTACCGCTACCGCGAGGCCCGCGCCCACACCGACGGTTTCGCCAGACATGTCTGTGTCCATTGAAGACACCCTCCAGGCAGACTGGACGCGCGGCCAAGTCAACTGGTCGCCGGACAATCGCTTCCTCGCAGTGACGTTTTGGGCCGACCGGACGGCGCAGACTCACGTCGTGGATTCACGCACGGGCGATTCTTTCGAGCTGAAAACGGAGGATGGCCGAATCGGGCTGGTGACATGGTCGCCTGACGGTTGGCGCATCGCGGGCGTGTCAGGTGATGACATGGACTTGGGCCGCTTCGGTATCTGGTCGTTTGCCGGCGGACGCCAAACCAAATTGCTCGATGGCCCGTGTGAAGATCTGGCATGGTCGCCGGACAGCACTATGCTCGTCGCAACGTGTGAGCTGGTGGATCGCGGCCCGAATGCCGACCCGCAAATCGGCGGGTTCTGGGGCGGCGGGCAACTCTGGCGCGTGAACTCGGATGGCACGAACGCGCGGCGGCTGGCGGACCTGGTCACATTGCCCCTGGTAGCCTGGTCGAGCGGGACGGCGTATGACGCGGCACGGCACCCCGTCTGGTCGCCGGACGGAAAGCAGATCGCGTTTGAGGCGCGTTCGGGCGGCCGGAACCTGACGCCAGAGATGGCCGTGGGCGTGATGGGCGCGCGGGGCGAATCGGCGCGGCTGGTCGTCGCGCGACCGGTATGGCTGGGCGGCTGGCTGGCGAACGACCGGCTCGTCGTTCGGAGCCACACGGCGTCGCCCTCGATCATAGATTACGTGGACGACTTTTATGCGGTTGACCTGGCAACAGACAAGTTGGAAAACCTCACACGCAACGACCCGAACTGCGAACCGCTGCAAAGTGTGACGTGTGGCGGAGCCAGGCGGCTGATGAGCCAAGACCAAGATTATTTTGGACTGTCACCCGCCCGAAACCGATATTTTTATCGTGCCACGTCAGGCAGTGACATCATCGGCGGCAAGACGGACAAGGATTGGCTCATCGCCAACACAGTCCCGCCGACTGACCTGACGCTTGAGCAAAGCGCCGAGCGGGTCGACGCGTTGGGCGAACGGATGGGTTTTCCAGCCTGGCTCAATGACGGACGGTTGGCCTATGTGCGCTACAGCAACTTGGACCCTGGACAGGGCACGCCCGATGGTCATGTAACCGTGCAGTTTTTAGTAGATGGCCAAGTCGTGCGCAGGCAAGATATCGGCACGTGGGGCGTGTTTGCTGTGGGCTGGTCGCCTAATGGTCGGCATGTCGCCGTGGCGACCGATTTTGGTGTGAATGTGTACGGATTGCCGTGACGGCAGTAGACAGTGGTCAGTGGTGAGTGGTCAGTCGGCTACAAAAGTTCGCGGAACTCGTCAATGTTGACGCTGTTCGACAAAGCCGGCGCGTTTCGGCGCGCGAATCAAATCCTGGCAATTAACGTGCGGGAGCTTGTCACTCATGCTGGCATTGGCACGGAGAGACGCGTGACGAAGAATGGCTCTTGCTCGGCAGGAATGGGTTCGCCGTCCGCTTGCATGCTTTCGATGTAAAGTCCTATCGCTTCAGTGATGTTGGCACGTGCCTCGTCCAGCGTGTCGCCGAAAGAATGACAACCCGGCAGCGCGGGAACGTAAGCGTGAAAGCCTTCTTCGTCCGGCTCAATGACAACGGTAAATTGGAAAGCCATGGAAACACCTCTTCTTGACTCTGCCAAGAGTATAACAGAAAAGGCAGCGCAAAACAATAGTGGTCAGTGGAAAGTCAGGGCTGTTGCAAAGTCGTGCCACTCAAACCGACTTGACAGAATCACGCGTTCGGTCGGAACGGCCCCAACACGGCAGAACCTTGTTTGCACTCTTGTCAAGGGACTTTGCAGCAGCCGTGGTGGAAAGTGGCGAGTGGTCAGATGCAGAGTACAGTGCAGTGTGCGCTCATCCGCTTATCCGCTATAATCCGATGCTGCAACGAACGGCAAAGTGCGAATGATGAAGGACGCGGGGTGTGTCAATCTGCTAGGGCTCTACAAAGCCAATGGGCAGATAGCGAAGGAGAAGCAAGATGTCAGAACATCCCAAGTTTGATCTGTTGGAGTTTTTCGAACGCTGGACCAAGTTTGCTGGGCTTCTAGCCGGAATTGTTTCCGCGATTGCATATGCGGCTCAGTCATTTTGGCTTTCGATAGCCATGATCTGGGTCGGCTGGGTTCTTATGAGCTCATGGCTTATTGGCATCGTGTTGCAACGGGTCAGGAAAGATGAAGTCTTGTTAGCAGCCGGTGTGAAATCGCGCCGAGGTTATCGTTACCCTAGTTGGAAGCGGGTGGTAGCTATATTGGCCATGATCATTCTCACACAGGCAACTGGGATATGGAGTTGTGTTGGAATTTACTCGCAATTGAGAAACAGCATTCCACCATATGATGCTGTTCAACTTCCAAGCGCTGAGGCTACTGGTGTGTCTATGCAAGTTCAGCCGGGGCCAATGTGGATGTGGGTCGGCTTAATCAATGACAAAGTGAACAGTACAGCCATTACTCAGGCTTTCAATTCCAAGAGAATTCTATTTCCAGGTAAGGTTTCACCACGTTTCGCTGAACTTGGTAGAGTTTCCACAATATGGGTAACTGTAACAGGAAAGTCCATCGGCGGACCCATTCAGGTTACCAATAAAGTACCAATCAAAGTCGTGTCCTACAAACCGATTTCAGATGTTGTACACCTTGCCGGAATGGCAATTGGTGGCGGTGGACAGGATGTTTGGCTATTGGGAGCTGATATATCTGCCACGGTTGGTTCAACGTCCGACCAAATAATATGGGCAGATTATACCTCAGACCTAAGGGAGCGGCTCATAGAGGCCCAGAAGGGACGGAGTTTAGACCAGTTCCCCACTGAGATACGGAAAGCAATCTCTTCAGGAGCAAAACAACTTCCTGACTATTTCTTGCTTGGTAACAATGATAAGATGGTGCTCAGCGTCGCCACGTTCTTTAAGACGCCAGGCATATACCGGCTTCAGTTCGGAGTTGAATATATCTTCAAAGACTATCGTGCCATTGTATGGACGAACCCACCTATCGAAGTGTATGTGCTCGGGAGTTATTATCTTTGGGTGGGTTCAAATAACTTGTACAGTCTGGATAGTATATGCTCGCCCCATCCTGAAGATGCTAAATATGGTCATCAGTGCATCATCGTAAAGAGAGAAGGTGGGTTGACTTACCTGATTGGAGATGTCGCACTATCTACAGACAAAAAACTGCTTGCAATGGGGCGTAGTGACGGTGCATTAAGCCTTTGGGATACAGCAACTGGTCGCGAGCTCCGCATACTCAAGGGACAGCATATAGGGCAAGTTACTGATGTGGCCTTCACGCCCGATGGCACAATATTGGCATCAGCGAGTGAGGTTGTCGAGCTTTGGGATTTGGCACGTGGCACCGTAGTCAAGACGCTAGCGGATCATGTGAGCAGAATCAACAGCATTGCTTTCTCGCCCGATGGCAAGGTCTTGGCGACAGCAAGCGAGTGTGTCAAACTATGGGACAGTGCGAATGGTTGGGAGCTACGTAGCTTAAAGGGAGATACAGGTTGGGTGCTGGATGTCAAGTTTTCTCCTAATGGGCAAGTTGTAGCATCAGGTAACAGCAATGGTTCCATCGTCCTGTGGGATGCAGCTAATGGCATTATGCTTCATAGATTCAGTATTGGCAAGAATGCGGTTCAGAGCGTTGCATTTTCGCCTGATGGCAAGAAGCTAGCTTCCGGCGGTGATGATGGGATCATCAGAGTATGGGACATTACAACCGAGAAAGAAATCTGGAACACTGCTCTAAAGGGTGATTTTGTCGGGACTGCTGTTGTGAGAAGTGTGGCTTTTTCACCTAGTGAGAATTCTCTGGCGGCTGCAATCCCTGGCAAAACAGTTTTACTTGATGCAATAAGTGGTGCGGAAATACGAGTTATCGACAGTGGGCTGTTAGCCGTCGGTAGTCGTGCAATAGCATTCTCACAAGATGGCACACAACTTGCTTCAAGCTATATGCAACAGATCAGACTTTGGGACAGTACTGCTTGGACTAATATTTTGACCATTGATGTCAAGTGAGAAAGTGGCGGTGCGGTTGCGTCTTTGCGTGAGAAAAACCATGCGACTTGCGACCTGCGACTTGCGTCCTGCACCCTGTGAGGTAAACCATGTTTGAACCTGTATCGTCTCGTATCAACTTTCCGCAACTGGAAACGTCCGTGCTCGACTTTTGGAAACAGCGCGACATTATCAAGCGCTCGATGACGGAGCGCGAGGGCCAGCCTGCGTACGTCTTTTACGAAGGCCCGCCCACGGCCAATGGACAGCCTGGCATCCATCACGTTCTTTCGCGCGCGTTCAAGGATTTGTTTCCACGCTACAAGACGATGCAGGGCTTTCACTGCCTGCGTCGAGGTGGCTGGGACACGCACGGCCTGCCGGTCGAACTCGAAGTCGAAAAGGAACTGCAACTCGAATCCAAGGCCGACATCGAAAAGTACGGCGTGGCCGAGTTCAATGACAAGTGCAAGCAAAGCGTGTTCCGCTACATTGACGAGTGGAACCAACTCACCGAGCGCATCGCCTTCTGGGTGGACCTGGACACGGCCTACGTCACGCTGACGAACGAGTACGTCGAATCGGTGTGGTGGATTCTCAAGCAGCTCTGGGATAAGGACCTGCTATACCAGGGCTACAAAGTCGTCCCATACTGCCCGCGCTGCGGCACGCCGCTGTCCGACCACGAAGTCGCGCTCGGTTACGAAGACAACACGCCTGACCCGTCGGTGTTCGTCCGCTTTCCGATCAAGGGCGAGAGCGGCACGTATTTCCTCGTGTGGACGACGACACCGTGGACGCTGCCTGGCAACGTTGCGCTGGCCGTCGGCGCGGAAGTGACCTACGTCACCGTCGAGCAGACGAAGCAAGAGGGTGGAACAGAGAGACTCGTCCTGGCGAAGGACTTGGTCGGCAGTGCGCTGCATGGCGCGTACAAAGTGCTTGACGAATACAAGGGCAAGAAACTCATCGGCAAGCGCTACTTGCCGCTGTATACGTTCCTGCCGGTGGACAAGGACTATTGCTATGTCCTGGCCGGAGACTTTGTCAGCACAACCGACGGCTCGGGCATCGTCCACATCGCTCCGGCGTTCGGCGCGGAAGACATGCAAGTCGGGCGCGAGCACGACTTGCCTGTGCTGATGACGGTGGACAGCCGCGGCGAGTTTGTCTCCGAAGTGACGCCCTGGCGCGGGACGTTTGTCAAAGAGGCCGACCCGCTTATCATCCGCGAGCTGACCGAGCGCGGGTTGATGTACGCTGCGGGCACGTATCTTCACACGTATCCGTTCTGCTGGCGCTGCAAGACGCCACTGCTTTACTATGCACGCGCCACGTGGTACATCCAGACCTCGCGCCTCAAGGATGGCCTGGTAAACAATAACCAGCTCATCCACTGGTATCCCGATTACATCAAAGACGGGCGATTCGGCAACTGGCTCGCCAATAACGTTGACTGGGCGTTGGGCCGCGAGCGATACTGGGGCACGCCGCTGCCGGTGTGGGTGTGCGACGACTGCGGTTACAAAGAGTGCATGGGCGGCTTTGATGACCTGCGCTCGCGCGTCGAGGCGTCGGGCAATCGCTGGCCGGGCCAGTGGGATCCGCACCGGCCTCATGTGGATGCAGTCATATTCGATTGCCCGACATGCCGCGCGCACAACTCGATGCGCCGCGTCCCTGAACTGATTGACTGCTGGTTCGATTCCGGCTCGATGCCGGTGGCACAGTGGCACTATCCGTTCGAAAATCAAGAGATGTTCAAGGCCCAGTTCCCAGCCGATTACATCTGCGAAGCGGTTGACCAGACGCGCGGTTGGTTCTACTCACTGCACGCCATCAGCACCATGCTGTTCGACGAGCCGTGCTTCAAGAACGTTATCTGCCTTGGCCTCATCCTCGACGGCGAAGGACAAAAGATGTCCAAGTCAAAGGGGAACGTGGTCAGCCCGTGGGACGTGGTCAACGTGCACGGCGCGGATGCGCTGCGCTGGTATCTCTACACCGCTACGCCGCCTGGCAACGAACGCAGGTTCTCAACGGAGCTGGTGGGAGAGGTGGTCCGCAACTTTATGCTCACGCTGTGGAATACCTATTCCTTCTTTGTGACCTATGCAAATCTGGACAAGTGGACACCGCACATCTCAAATCTCAAACCTCAAATCTCAAATGATCTTGACCGATGGATTCTCAGCGAGATGGACACGCTCACCAACATCGTCACCAGCGCGCTGGACCGTTATGATGTAACTGGAGCGGCGCGGCCCATCGCGTCGTTTGTGGACGACCTGAGCAACTGGTACGTGCGTCGCTCACGCCGCCGCTTTTGGAAGTCGGGCGACAACGCGGACAAGCAGTCGGCCTATGCCACGCTCTACGAATGTCTCGTCACGGTCAGCCAGCTGCTCGCGCCCTTCATGCCGTTCACGGCGGACGCGATGTATCGCAATCTCGTCGGCTCGGTGGATCGCAAAGCGCCCGAAAGTGTTCACCTGGCCACGTGGCCACAAGCGCCGCAAGGTCGCGTTGACGAGCAGCTCATGTCCGACACGCGGCTCGTGAAAAAGCTCGTGAGCCTGGGCCATGCCGCGCGCAACACCGCCAGGGTCAAAGTGCGCCAGCCGTTGGCAAAGGTGGCGGTGAAGGTCAAGTCCGACGAAGAAGCCGCCGCTATTGAGCGGTTGCGCGAGCCGTTGCTCGACGAACTCAACGTCAAAGCACTCGAGCGATTGCAGGCTGCGACAGAAGTGGCAGAGGTGAGCCTGAACCTGTTCCCGCAGCAACTGGGCAAGAAATTCGGGGCCAAATTTCCTGCACTGCGCGCTGCCGTCGCCAAGCTCGACCAGGCGCAACTCGCGCGCGAGCTTCAGGCCGGCAAGCCCATCAAGGTGGAGGTGAACGGGGAAGAGCTCGAAATCGCTCCAGGCGAGGCCGACGTCAGAGTCGCGCCAAAGGCGGGTTGGGCCGTGGCGACGGAAGGCGGGTACACTGTCGCCGTCAACACGGAACTGACGACCAAGTTGGTGCAGGAAGGCCTTGCGCGCGAGGTTGTCCGCCGCGTGCAGGATTTGCGCAAAAAGGCCGATTTCCGAATTGAAGACCGCATCACGACGTACTACAAGGCTGAGGGCAAGCTCGGCGAGGCTATCGCCGAGTGGCTGGATTACATCAAGGCCGAGACGCTCAGTGAGGAGTTGACTGACGCCGATGCGCCGCATGGCCTCGTCACCGATAAGGCGACCATTGACGGCGAGCCGCTTACCCTGGCAGTGCGAAGACGTTAGATGTGGTACAATACGCACCGTCCGTTAGGAGAAATACAATGGCGGTCTTGCACGAAAAACTCAAAAAGCAACTGAAGGAAGAACACAAGCGACTCAAGGCTCAATTGTCCACATTTCCGGTGAGTGACCGTGGCGCCATTGGCTACAGTACGCATCAAGCCGACGATGCGACCGAGGCATTCGAGCAAGCCAAAGGGTTGACGCTGCGACAGAACACGGAGCGGTTGTTGAAACAGGTCGAGAGCGCGCTGGCTCGTTTTGAAGACGGGACGTATGGCTTATGTTGCGATTGTGGCCGTCCGATTGACCCCGCTCGACTTGAGGCGCTGCCTTACGCGCAGTTATGCCTGGATTGTCAGTCAAAGCAAGAGCGTAAGTAACAGCGTTGAGCTCAATGACTCTGTGAAACGTAAAACGTGAAACTTACAAAATCACGTCTGACGTTTCACGTTTTACGTGAGGTTGTTTTGAAGTCATCCCGCAACATACTGCTACTCCTTGGCATAGCGGCACTAACGCTCGTCGTCGACCAATTCACCAAATATCTGGCTGTGACTTTTCTGGCGCCCATCGTCATCTGGGCGCCTATTCCGTCACTGGCGCATGTCTTTACCTTCACGTACACGACCAACACGGGCGTGGCGTTCGGACTGTTCAAGGACTTGGGGCCGGTTTTCGTCGGCGTTGCCGTCGTCGTCATCGCGGCAATTGTCATCTATCAGCGTGAGGTTCCTCAAGAGGCGTGGCTCGTGCGAGTTGCGTTGGGCCTGCAACTCGGCGGCGCGGCAGGCAACCTGGTTGATCGCCTTCGCGTAGGCCATGTGACCGACTTTATCCACTTTCATTTTTGGCCGGTGTTCAACGTGGCCGACATGTCCATCGTCGGCGGCGTGATTCTGCTCGCGTACACCATGTTGCATGAGGACAAGGAACCAACCAAGCCTGTGCCGCTGGCAAGCGAGTCAACAGGTTCGAATACGCCGACAGTCTAGTTCAGGGTAAGGCATTGCCTCGTAAGGCATTGCCTCGCGAAAAGGCGGAGCAAAATGGGTGAAACATCTTGTCCGACCCAATCATCACGCTGACCGCTGACAACAGTTCCGCCCGACTCGATCGCTTCATCGTCGAAGCCTTGTCTGCGCATAGAGTCACTCGCAGCGCGGTCCAGCAGTTCATCGAGAGCGGCGCGGTGACCGTCAACGGCAAGCCAAGCAAGGCCGCGTACAGAATCAAGTCAGGCGATGCCATCGTCGTGCGTATCCCTCTGCCGCCGCCCGCCGAGGCGCAGGCTGAAGCCATTCCACTCGATATCGTCTACGAAGACGCCGACCTTATCGTCATCAACAAACCGGCCGGCATGGTGGTGCATCCGGCGGCGGGTCACACTGCCGGCACACTCGTCAACGCGGTGCTCGCGCATTCTCCTGAACTGCATGGTGTAGGAGAAGAGAATCGCTCCGGCATCGTGCATCGGCTGGACAAGGACACGTCTGGCCTCATCATCGTCGCCAAGAATGAAGCCTCGCACGAGAACCTTCAGCGCCAGTTCAAGAGCCGCAGCGTCGCTAAAGTTTACACTGCGCTGGTCGAGGGACACCTCGCGCCGCCACAAGGCTTGATTGATGTGCCGATTGGACGCGACAAGCAACAGCGCAAGCGCATGGCCCCGACAGCCGATGGCCGTCCCTCGCGCACCGCGTTCAAGGCCATCGAGTTTTTCGACAAAGGTGCGCGGCATTATACGCTGGTACAAGTAAAGCCGCAGACCGGACGCACTCACCAGATTCGTGTTCACCTGGCCTGGCTCAAATTCCCTGTTGTGGGCGACACCGTGTATGGTCGCCGCCGGAAAACGACATTGCCCTTACACAGGCATTTCCTTCACGCGCAGTCACTCACATTTCGATTGCCGGCCGATGGGCGCGAGGTCACTTTTACCGCGCCGTTGCCAGCCGATTTGACGGCGGTCCTTGAATCGCTTCGAGCCGCTTGACGATGCGGCCTTTTGCGTTATACTTGCACTTAGAACACTCGTTCCAATCACCAGCCAAAAGAGAGGTGCCCGATGAGAGACATAACCGTCGCCGTCGCACAGATAAAGCCCACACTCAACGAGATGGAAAACAACCTCATCCACATCTCGGAATGGATCAAGAAAATCGCCACGGCGCAGAAAACCGACTTGATTATCTTCCCCGAGCTGTGCACGACCGGTTATGAATGCGGTGTGCGCTTTACCGAGCTGGCACAGCGCGTGCCAGGGCCGTCAGTCAACCTCGTCGCTCAACGCGCGAGCGAGTTTGGCGTTCACGTCGCGTTTGGCATGGCGAGTAAAGAAAAGGTCGAAAGCATCTTGTTCGATTCAGCCGTACTGGTCGGGCCGGATGGCGACCTCATCGGCGAGTACCGCAAAGTTCACCTCAAGGGCGAAGAGAAGCTGGCGTTTCGTAACGGGTCTAAGTTCCCCGTTTTCGAGACCGAGTTCGGCAATGTCGGGTTGATGCTCGGCTGGGATTTGGCTTTCCCCGAGGCCGCGCGTAGCTATGCGCTTGACGGCGCGGATTTGCTCATCGTGATGGCAAACTGGGAGCAGCCGTACAACGAAGAGTGGCGCACGTATTTGCTCGCTCGCGCGTACGAGAACACGTGCTTTGTCGCGGCGGCCAATCGCATCGGCCAGGACGCGACGTATTCGTTCTTCGGCGAAAGCATGATTGTCAGCCCGCGCGGTCAAATCTATGCGTCGGTAGACCAGGAAGTCGAAGGCTACGCGGTGGCGCGGATTGACTTGGACCAAGTGCGCAAATACCGCGAAGAGTTCCAGATTCTCCAGTGCCGTCAGCCGAGCGCGTACCGCTCCATCGTTCGCGCTTACTGATCTCTCACCGCCAAAACGCCAAGACCCAACCATTCTATTCACCACGAAAGATAAAAAGATGGCATTCATCCAAGCAGGCAGACGCAGTGTAGATTTGCGGAGCGACACGGTCACTCAGCCCACGCAGGAAATGCGGGAGGCCATGTTTCGGGCCGAGGTTGGCGACGACGTGCTCGGCGATGACCCGACCGTCAACCGGCTCGAAGCGATGGCGGCCGAGCGGATGGGCAAAGAGGCGGCCTTGTTCGTCGCGAGCGGGACGATGGGCAATCTCGTCGCACTGCTGACGCATTGCCAGCGTGGGCAGGAAATGATTGTGGGCGACCAGTCACACACGTTCATCAACGAGGCCGGCGGAGCGGCGGCGCTGGGTGGCATCCACCCGCGTACCGTCAAGAATCAGCCGGATGGGACGCTGGCGCTGGCCGACATCGAAGCGGCGATTCGTGTTGAGAATGTCCACTACCCGCGCACGCGGCTGATTTGCCTGGAGAACACGCATAACTCGTGCTTTGGCACGCCCCTCACCGTCGAGTACATGCAAGCGGTGGGTAACCGCGCCCAGTCCCGTGGATTGAAATTGCATGTAGACGGCGCACGCATTTTCAACGCAGCCGTTGCCTTGGGTGCGGAGGTGAAAGAGCTGGCCGCGCCCGCTGATTCGATCCAGTTCTGTTTGTCAAAGGGATTGAGTTCGCCGGTCGGGTCGCTCTTGTGCGGCACTCGCGAGTTTATCTATGAAGCGCGGCGCAACCGCAAGATGGTCGGCGGCGGGATGCGCCAGGCGGGCGTGTTGGCAGCGGCTGGCATCATCTCGCTCACAAAGATGGTGGACCGCCTGGCAGAAGACCATACCAACGCGCGCCGCTTGATGCAAGGCATCGCCGAGATTCCAGGTCTCGTCGCCGAGCCGGTGCACACCAACATCGCTTATTTCCGGTTTGCGCCAGTGACGAAGCTGAGCGAAGCAGAGTTCGTGCAAGCTTTAGAGCAGCACGCTGTGCGATTGCTTTCGCTCGGGCCGCGTCGCTTCCGTGCGGTCACGCATTGCTGGATTGATTCAAGCGACATTGAAGCGGCCATCGAGGCGATGCGCCAGGTCATGAATGGCAAAAACGCTTGACCTGTGTTACACTTGCCGCGCAATGTCACCCGAATAAGGAACTGTCATGCGTCTGGCTCGTTTTATTCTATCCTGCGCACTATTGATCGCGGCTTTGGCTGCCGCCTGGCCTATCGCCGCCGCTCCGAGCGCGCAGGATCAACAAGCCCTTATCACCTCGCCCCGTGACGGTGCGCAGATCACCGGCGTCGTGCAGATCACGGGCAATGCCTTCCACGCCAAGTTCGAGCACTATGAGCTGGCCTGGGCTTTGCAGAGTTCGCCCGAGAACTGGCAGATGATTGCCAGCGTGAACAATCAAATCACAAACAACGGCTCCCTGGGGACATGGGACACGAGCAAACTCCAACCGGGCGTTTACCGCTTGCGGTTGCGCGTCGTGCGCAACGACGACAAGACGGTTGACTTTGTCGTCAACAACCTGAGCATCAACCAGGGCACACCCACTCCGGAGGCTTCCCCCACCCCACTGCCCGGGCCGACGATTCCGCCTTCACCGACGCCCGGCAGTGGCGCGACGCCGACCGTCATCATCGCCCAGCCGCCCACTTCCACGCCGCAGGCGGTGTCCACAGCCAAGCCCGGCGCGGCATCCGTTGTCACACCCGGCAGCCCGCGCACGCCATCCATCCAGGTCAACTTTGCCGGCTTTGGGCAGGCGTTCTGCAACGGCGCACTGTACACCTTTTTGATCTTTGTAGTGTGGGGCATCGTCGTGGGCGCACGTGGGATCGCGCGATGGACCTGGCGGCGATTGCGGAGGCCGCCCCTGGCTAAAGAATAAACGCGCCGTCATCTGACGAACGCTACCATCCGGCAACACGCTGCTTCCGACGTGCTGCGTGCCGCGTGATTCGGGATCACGCAACACGCAGCACGTATCACGTATTCAACATGCAATCACTGATCGCAAGACTTTCCAAAAAGGGACACGAAAACCAGACGGCAGGCGATGTGTCACTCGTCGCCGGGCTGGGCAATCCAGGCCGCGAGTACGCGCAGACGCGCCACAACATCGGCTTCCAGGTCGTCAGCCGGTTGGCGGACAAGCACGGGCTGAATTTTTCCCGCGTGCAGAATGAAGCGATCCTCGCCACCGGGCGCATCGGCGGCGTGCGCCTGGTTCTGGCCAAGCCGCAGACCTGGATGAACAACAGCGGACGGGCCGTGGGGCCGCTGGCACGCTTTTACAAGGTCGAACCGACACGGCTGCTCATCGTGTACGATGACCTCGACCGACCGAGCGGATCGCTTCGATTGCGCAGCGAGGGCGGACACGGCGGCCACAACGGGATGCGCTCCATCATCACACGGCTGGGCACGCAAGAGTTTGCGCGCCTGCGCATCGGCATCGGTCGTCCGCCGGGCCGGATGGACCCAGCCGCTTACGTGCTGCAACCTTTTTCACGGGATGAGGAAATCCTGATGGACACGGCGCGTGATCGAGCCGTCGAATCCATCGAATGTTTCCTGGCCGAAGGGATTGTGGCTGCGATGAACAAGTTTAATGCCACGGCGGACGACTGAAATGACAGAAACCATCACACTGCTTTCGTGGAACATTAACGGCGCGCGGGCCGTCCACAAAAAAGGCTTCCTGGATTGGTTCACCCTGGCCCAGCCCGACATCCTCTGCTTGCAAGAAACACGCGCGGAGGAAACAGAACTGCCGGATGGCATGGCTCAGCCGACCGGCTATCGTGGCATCTGGAATCCCTCGATCAGGAAACGGGGCTACAGCGGCACAGCTCTCCTCACCAAGATAGAACCGCTGTCGGTGCAACTCGGGCTGGGCCTGGACAAGTTTGACGACGAAGGCCGCACGATCATCGCGCGGTATCCCACCTTCACGCTGATCAACTGCTATTTCCCGAACGGCAGCCGCGACCTCAGCCGCGTGCCGTACAAGATGGCCTTCTACGACGCCTTCCTGGACAAGTGCGAAAGGCTGCGCGCGAGGGGCGAAGCCGTCATCTTTTGCGGCGACGTGAACACGGCGCATAAGGAGATTGACCTGGCCCATCCGCGCGAGAATCAGGGCAACACCGGTTTTCTACCGGAGGAGCGTGCATGGATGGACAAGGTCATGCAAGCCGGTTATGTGGACACCTTCCGTCACCTGCATCCCGATCTGGGTGGGCAATACACGTGGTGGTCTATGGTGACGCGCGCGCGCTCCCGGAACATTGGTTGGCGGATTGACTATTTCTTCGTCGCCCACGAACTGCTCGACCGGGTAGACGACGCGTTCATTTTGCCCGAGGTCGTGGGTAGCGATCACTGTCCCGTGGGATTGCGGCTGAAGGTCTAGCGCCCTACCCTGTCACTATCCGCGCATCCACGGCGATACATCCCCGGTGCAAGACAATCAGCGGATTGATGTCCACTTCAGTTATACAAGGATTCTCTACGAGCAACCGCGAGAGCGACAGCAACGCCTCAATCAAAGCCTTGCGATCCACGGGCAGCTTGCCGCGCACGCCGTCGAGCAAGCGCCTGCCGCGCACCTCTTCGATCATCTCCTCCGCATCGGCGCGGCTGAGCGGAGCCACGCGGAATGTCACATCTTCCAACACCTCGACGTGAATGCCGCCCAGACCAAACATCACCACTGGCCCAAAAGTGTGATCACGCTTGCCCCCCAGGATCACTTCCACGCCCTCGCCAGCCATGCGCTGAACCATCAACCGGATACAAGGCGCGCCGCGCAGCATCACGGCTGCTTCACGTCGAACTTGATCTGCGTTCGCCAGCCCCAATACCACTCCGCCCGCATCCGATTTGTGGGTCACATTCGCGTCGAGAACCTTGAGCGCCACGGAATAGCCCAGCCGGTCAGCCGCGCGCGCAGCCTGGTCAGGGTTGGACGCCGTCTCCCACGCAGCGACCGGAATGTCATACGCCTGGCAGACCTGCAGCGCCGCGTCTGTCGTAACGACGCCCGTCGCACTCAGCCAGCGTTTCACATCCGGTGGCGCATCTGCCACTTGGACAACCTCGCCATGATGGCGCATTTGCCAGCGGTATCGGTCCCTGGATGCGGCCAGCCCGCGCACAGCGTGCTCGATCTCGCCAAAAAGCGGCAAGCCCACTTGCTCCTGAAGCACCTGCCGGTCGTCGCCTTGCGTGTAGACGCACAAAGCCACAGGCCGCCCGGACTCGCGGACAATTTGCTCCACACGCTGCGCCAGACGGTGCGCGCCGTCTGTCTCGGTAATGCTGTAGGTGTTGATCAAGAGAATCGCGTCGGGCGCAAGGGTCTGCAAACACGCTTGCACAATTTGCGCGTAAAGGCCAAAGTCAAAAATCGTGCCCAGATCAACCGGATTCGTCAGGGCTATGACGTCGGCGCGATTGAATGTGCGCACAACTCGTTCAAACTCGTCCGAAAGTGGCGCGAGGCGAAAGCCATACCGCTCGGCCACATCGGCTGCGATAACGGCGTGGCCGCCGGAGCGCGAGATGATGACCAGGTCGTTCCCGCGCACCGGAGGCAGAGCCAGTCCACGTGCAACGCTCACCGTGTCCTCAAAGCTTTCCGTGCGCAGGATGCCTGCCTGGCGCAACGCCGCGCTCACGATGCGGTCGTCGGCGGCCAGCGCTGCCGTGTGCGAAAGCGCAATCGCCTGGCTGGCCTGGCTTCGATTCGACTTGTGAACGATGATGGGCTTGGGTGAAGAGCGAGCCAGTTCCATCAACCGCCGCCCATCACCGAAGGATTCGAGATAGAGGACAATCATTTGCGTGGTGGGGTCATCGAGAAGAAAAGTCAAATAGTCGGTCTCGTTGAAATCGGCCTTGTTGCCGATGCTGATCACTTTGTTAGCCCCGACACCGGAAGACGACAGCTGGTCAAGGTACGTGATCGAAACTCCGCCACTTTGCGCGATGACCGACGCCGGCCCCAGTCGTGTGCCGATGGGCGAGATGGACGCGAACGGCAGGCACACATCTTTCTGTAGATTGACGACACTGATGCAATTTGGGCCGACGAAACGAATGCCCCATTTGCCGGCGACTTGCTTCAATCGCTCTTCCAGAACACGACCCGCTTCAGAATACTCACTAAAGCCGCCCGACTCGATGACGATGCTGCGGATGCCGGTGCGCCCGCACGCGTCCACCAGGTCAGGCACTGCCGCTGCCGGGGTGAGGATCACCGCCAGGTCAATGCCTTGAGGGATTTCTTCCACCGAGGTGACAATTGGCACATCGAGGACAGAGCCGGTTTGTCTGCCGACAGCATAGAGCTGGCCGCGATACCCAAAGTTGCGCAGATTAATGATAATGTTACGCGCCAGGTTATCGGGCCGTTCGGAGACACCGATGACGACGATGCTGTGAGGATCAAAAAAGTGCTGCATAGTTGGGTTCACCTCCGTTACCGACGATTGTAGCAAGGGCCAGGGAAAAACACAACCTGCCTTTTCCCCTCCTTTACTTTTCATGATAGAATCACACTGAACATGACCCAAGTTTCGCGAGGCCGTCATGAGCAAGACCAGAACCAAATCCGCCGACCCTGTCCGCCTGCATGCCATCGTCAGCGGCATCGTGCAGGGCGTCAACTTTCGCTATTACACCAGCCGTGAGGCCGTGGCACTGGGCCTGACTGGCTGGGTAGCAAACCGCTGGGACGGCGCGGTTGAAGTCGTCGCCGAAGGGACACGCCCGGCTGTGCAATCGCTGTTGGACTGGCTGCGGCGCGGCCCGCCTGCCGCCACGGTGATGGGCGTCGAGGTCGGCTGGGAAAAAGCCACAGGCGAATTTGCCACTTTCCGCGTACGCTATCTGTAGGACCCTCCCCGGCCCCACTTGCGCGCCGTTCCGCCCAGAGCACGGAATAGGTGAGGGCGCTGGCGAGGTTGGCGATTCATACTGCACGTGGTAGAATCCATCCGCAATCTTGGCCACTCTATGGACATTCTATGAGACAAAACTATGAGCGCCTGGCCTGGACGGTGCTCTTGTTATCGTTTGCCGCCTGCCTCGTCCTGGTGATTGGCACGCCGCTGGCGGTTCAGTGGTTCGTACGCTATTCCTATACCGGACAATTCGTCACGCTGGATGTGCAGGAAGGCACGCTGCTGGTTACTTGTCCCAGCACCAATGTCCCCTTCCCGGCCACCAGCCGCCAAGACGACCTGTGCCAGGGACGCGAAAACATCGAGATCACCACGGGGCCGACCGACCAGGGCCTGCTGTACATACGCCCTCGCAACGCCGTCACCACCACGCTCTCCAGCGTGCAGATTTACCGGGGTACACGCCTCCAGCTCATCCGCGCCAGCACGCCCCTCCTTTCGCGGCTCAGCCCTGAACCCAACCAGGCGATGCTGCGGATGGACAGTGGGCGCATCCGCGTGACCGCCCCTCCCAACCCGGCCCGCAGCCTGCTGTTCCAGATCGTCACGCCACAGGCGCTCGTTCAGCTCTCCGAGGGCGGCGTCGCCGTGGAGGCGAACAACCAAGAAACGCAGGTGACGATTGGCGATGGGCAGGCTTTTGTCGTCGCCAAAGCAAACCGGTCCGTCGTGCAGCTTGAGCGCGGTCAGCGGGTTGCCGTTCCGACCGGTAGTGGAGTGACCGGCGCGATGCCAGCAGCGCGCAATCTGCTGTCCGGTTACAGCGACTTTCGAGAGCCGCTCGGCGCCGCCTGGAAAGTGTATACGCTCGACCCGCAGATTGAAGGTGAATCACGCGGGGAAGCGACCAACGTCAGCGTCGAAGGCCGCCAGGCGTTGGACCTCTCACGGATTGGCCAGGGCTTTGCCGAAACGGGCATCAAGCAAGACATCAACCGCGATATACGCGGTTTTGGGTCACTGCAATTGCGCATCGTCGTGCGCGTGCTTCAACAGGACGTGCCCCTGTGCGGCACGGCTGGCACCGAGTGCCCGGTCATGGTGCGGCTGGACTATGTGGACGACAATGGCGAACCGCGGTTCTGGCAGCAAGGTTTTTACTATCAGCCCGACCCCAACAACTTTAACCCCGAGTTTTGCAACACTTGCAACCCGCGCAACATCCACATCCGCGCGGTCAGCGGGGTGTGGTACTCTTTCGAATCGGACAACCTCATTCCGATTTTGACCAAGGTCGGAGCGCCCCCGGTGTTTGTCAAATCCATTTCGATTTATGCTTCGGGACATACCTACCAATCGCAAGTGGACGAAGTCGAGCTGGTGGGCCAGGAATAAAAACACAAGCCCCCAATGGCTAAACTTTTCAACGCAATCACCGATGTGCCCGGCATTCAGGTGGGCCACGCGCAAAATGACGCGGCGATGACCGGCGTGACCGTTGTGCTCTGCACCGAGGGCGCGGTCGCGGGGATGGACCAACGCGGCGGCTCGCCTGGCACGCGGGAAACGGATGCGCTCCGCCCGATGCACCTGGTCCAGAAAGCGCACGCCGTCGTCCTTTCCGGCGGGAGCGCATTTGGGCTGGATGCGGCGAGTGGCGTGGTCAAATGGCTCGAGGAACGCAACATTGGCTTTGAAACGGGCGCGGCCAGAGTGCCTATTGTTCCGGCGGCAATTCTGTATGACCTGGCCATTGGCCGCGCTGATGTGCGCCCCGACTCGGCGATGGGTTATGCGGCCTGCGAAGCAGCCAGTTCAGGCCCGGTGGCGGAAGGCAATGTAGGCGCAGGCTGCGGCGCGACGGTTGGGAAAATCTATGGCATGGGCCAGGCGATGAAAGCCGGTCTCGGCACGGCCAGCATTGACCTGGGCGGCGGGCTGATCGTCGGCGCCATTGTGGCCGTCAATGCGTTCGGCGATGTGATCGAGCCGAGCACAGGTCAAATCATCGCTGGCGCGCGCAAGATGGACATGGGCGCAACGATTGCGGGCGCGCTGGGCCTGGGGGCACGTAGAAGCGAGCCGAGTGTCCGGTCCGAGGTGCCGCACTTGGCTGACACGCTGGCGGTGATCAAGTCGCTCGTCGGCAAGACCATCATGAGCTTTGCTTCCAGACCTTTCAACAATACCGTCATCGGCGTCATTGCCGCGAATGCGGACTTGAACAAGGAACAAGTCAACAAGGTAGCGCAGATGGCGCACGATGGGTTGGCGCGCACGGTTCGCCCGGCGCACACGATGTTGGATGGCGATACCCTCTTTGCGCTGGCAACGGGCGGACACAAGGCCGACGTCAACATCATTGGCGCATACGCCGCCGAAGCGATGGCGCGCGCCATCGTTCGCGCGGTGCTGGCTGCGCAGCCGGCCGGCGGATTGCCGGCCGTATCGAGCTTCCGCAAATTGCCCCAAGGCACACTCGTCGTGCGCGAGAAACGCACCGAGGATATCGAGGCTCTCATTGAAATCGTGCGGACACTGCCCGAGTGGTTCACACCCAACAGCATCGAAGCCGAGATAACGCCCGACTTGCGCGACGAGGCCGCGCTCGTGGCCGAAGTGGACGGCGAGCCGGTGGGCCTGGCCAGCTGGGGCGAGCCCAAGTTCCACAAGGAACCCGGCGTGGTGGAGCTGTATTGGATTGGCGTTCACCGCGACTGGCGCGGCAAAGGCGTGGGCAAGGCGCTCGTGCGTGTGATGGAGGACAAGCTCCGGCAGGCCGGCGTCAGGGCTGTGGAATTGTGGACCGTGGCCGACTCGGAATTCTATCCACCCTATGCCGACACGCGCGCGTTCTATCGCGCGATGGGCTATCGGGATTTGTACGTGGATGTGGTCAATCGAACCGAGCAGACCGGGGATCGGTTATTTTTGCGAAAAGAGTTAGCGTGAAACGTGATAGGGCGCATCTTTACGTTTCACGCTTTACGTTTCACGCACGCCCATCACCGCAACTCTTGACGGTAAATCCTCATTTTCCCAATCACTTCAAACCCCAGCCGCTTGTAAAGACGAACTGCGCCGGTGTGATTCTCGGCATCAGCATCCAATCCCACTGATTGCATTCCCAGGTGATCGGCGCGGTTCAATGTCCAGGAGAGAAGCGCCGTCGCTACGCTGCGATTGCGATACGCGCGGCGCACGGCCAAATCGTCCACGTACAGTTCTTTGCGCCCACGGAATTTGAACGTTGGCTCGTCGCTGCGATTGACGCACGCACCCGCCAAACGATCGTTCGCCACATCCCAGGCCAGCACACTGTGCTCGAGGTCGAGAAAACCGCCATGAACATAGTTCAACCAGTCATCCATAACGATCTCAGTATAGCCCCAGTGGTCGCGGAAAGCCTCGTTAAGCATCCATCCGACCTCTTCATCGTCCACGCCCGCGCGCCACTTGCGCAACTGAATGCCCGCTGGTTCTTCCACAATCGGGATGACAGGCGCGATTCTGCCGAGGCCAGGCAATTCACGGCGCATATCCAAAGCCCATCGCGCCAACTCGAATCCGTTCGATTCGAACAGCGCGATGCGGCCACCGTCATCCGGCTCATCGTGCACGTCCGGACCTTGCAGCCAGAAGCGCGAACTGTTGGCTTTGCTCATCCGCTCACGCGCACGTGCGACGACAGCGTCCATCAGTTTCTGGCCAATGCCCTGACCTCGCCAGGCCGGGTGAACCATGCCGTTCAACTGGAATATGACTTCGCCAATGCCCCGGCGAAGCACAAGCCAGGCATTGCCCACCATCTGTCCATCGGGAGTTACAGCCATGAACGAATTCTGTTCGGGATTCAGTCCAGGTGTCGCGTGTCGCCTGCGAATATAGTCTTCGGTCGTGACAAAGCCGAGGGGCTCCATATCTTCCACGGCGGTTCGCAGCAACGCCAGCGCCGGAATGTCGTCCATGCAAAAGTTGCGAATGGTGATGTCCATATGTCGTTGCTCTCTGCAGCCCTACGCCTGGCTATCTTCAATGGCCTGGACCAACTCACGGCTAAAGTCCGGGATGTCTTCCACGACGCGCCCCCACACAAGGTTGCCATCGCGGAAGGCAGGTTCATCTACCCACGTCGCCCCGGCGTTAACGAGGTCATCCTTGATGCCCAGACTGCCCGTGGCCCTGTGACCTTTCACAATGCCCGCGGAAATCCCTACCAACCCGGCATGGCAAATCAGTCCGATGATCTTGCCCTGCTCATAGGCGCGGCGCACCAACCCGGTCACGGACGGATAGCGGCGGAGTTTGTCGGGCGCCCAACCGCCCGGCACGACAACGGCATCAAAATCATCCGCGCGCACCAGGTCGGCAGCGACCTGGCTCGTCGCGGTCAATCCACCATTCTTGCTCTTGACGGTGTGGTTGGCCTTGACGCCCACAATCGTCACTTGCGCGCCTTCTTCGCGCAGACGCATGACCGTAACCCAGAACTCGAGGTCTTCAAAGCCTTCTTCTACAAAAACAGCGATCCGTTTGCTTGATAGACGCACTTTTACCTCCAAATATCAAATCTCAACAGCGCCACTTGAAATTTGAGATTTGAGAATTGACCTTTGAAAGGTGTACCACGCCGATCCGATCCCGCCTCGACCTGCGCCGTGCTCGATATGCAGCAACTCAAAGGCCGGCGAAAAGAGTCGTGTGGCGTCCTTTGGCCCTAGCCCCATGCCCCTGCCCAACCGCACGCGCGGGCCGAATGCGTAAAGCAAGTACAACCCGCCGGGCTTGACGTGGCCTGACAGTCCGGCGATGTAACGCTCGCGTCCCGGCCAGTCGAGGTTATGAAAGCAACCGATGTCCAACACCAGGTTAAATGGCCCCGCGACGGGCAGCGCCTCCAGCCGCGTCACGTCGCCTGCGTACACGTGCGCGCGTCCATGCAGCTTGGCTTGCTCAATCTTGCGCCGCGCCTGGGCAATGGCCCGCGAGGAGATGTCCACGCCGACCGCTTCAAAACCATGTCGCGCCAGGTAGATCACATTCGTGCCGGTGCCGCAGCCCAGGTCGAGCGCACGGCCCGGCGGAACCTGTCCGCTTTCGACCACCGCGCACAGTTCGGGCGGAGTGATGCCCGTGTCCCACGGAGTCTTGCCCAAGTGATAAACCAGGTTCCACCACAGTCGTCGCATATTATCATTCTACCACGTCCCGCGTAAAGAACAGAAGCCGCCGTATGGATCACGCACCGCGCAGTCTTTTCTCCATGAGCCACACCAGTACACCCGCCTCGACCGTGAACCCGATCGCGTTGCCGAGCGCCAGGCCGCCATAGCTCAATGGACGCATCAACACCAGGCTGGCTGTCACGGCGACGAGCATCGAGCCCGCGGCGACCATGAGCGGCGTACGCGTGTCCTGTTGGGCGTAAAACGTGCGCGCAGCCACTTCGAGCGCAGAATGTCCCGCCAAACCTAGCGCATAAAATTGCAGCGCATAGGCGACCGCCGCCGCATTTTGTGAGCCAAAGGCAAAGCCCGACAGTGGCCGCGCCAAGAGAATCAGGCCAATGGTCGCCGGGACGTTGACCAACAGAATTGCTCCCAACGCCTTGCGCATCATCGCGCGCAACTCGACGCGGCGATGCTGCGCAGCCAGCTCGCTCAAGGTGGGAAAGACCGCCGTGCCGATGGCGGTGGCGACAATGGTCTCCGGCATTTGCATCAGACGCCATGCAAACTCGAGGCTGGTCAGACTACCCTCGGACAAGCGCGAAGCCAGGTTCGTCAGGATGACGGCGTTCAGTTGTACCACGCCCAATCCCAGGATGCGCGGGCCGAGCAAGACCAGCACACGGCGCAGGCCCGGATCAGACAACAAGAAATACGGCGACCAGCGCGCGCCGAAGCGCATCAGCCCCGGCACTTGGATCAGCAAGTGCATCAGCGCGCCGATCACCACGCCGGCGGCCAGTCCATACACGCCCAGCTCCTTGATGGGCTGAATGTGGATTGGCACGCCAAAAGCGCTTAGAGTGAACGGACGGGTCAGAAACACCGCGCCGCCGATGATGCCGAGGTTGTACATCACCGGGGCCAGCGCAGGCAGCAAGAAATGCTGGTGAGCCTGCAGCGCGCTCATCACAATGCCACTCACCGAAAAGACAGCCGTCTGGACGAGGACAAGCCGCATGAGGCTGGCAGTGAGGAACTGCTGGTCAGGCTCAAAACCCGGCGCGAGGAATTTGCGCACGAGCCACGGCGCGATCAACGCGGCCACGGCCGCAACCGCCAACGTGACCAGGAACGCAAGGTTGAGGGTGGACGAAGCCAGCTTCCACGCGCCCGCGCGGTCGCCGGACGCGAGATAGCCGCTGAACACAGGCATGAACGCGGCCGCCATCGCCCCGCCCGCAATGAGCGTAAAGAGCAAGTCAGGCAGCTTGAACGCGGCATAGTAAGCATCCAACTCACGCCCAGCCCCGAACACGCGCCCCACGATAAAATCATCCAGCACACCCGTGAACTTGCTGACCGTAAAACCTGCCGCTACAATCAGCGCGGAAAAGATTACCCGCCGGTCGGTCGAGGTAGGATTTCTCAGCTTTTGCAATTTTGACACTCTCCCCGCCCCGCAGTATAATCGTAAGCTATGACTACTGCAAGCGCACCCGGAAAGATCATCCTCGTCGGCGAACATGCCGTTGTATATGGACGCCCGGCCATCGCCGTGCCGATTTCGAAGGTGAAAGCCACCGCCACAGTGGAAGAGACCCCGCGCGGCACAGGCTGCATCATCATCGCAAAGGATTTGAACCGGACCATCCGCGTGGCACAAGCCACATTCGACGACCCGCTGGCTGCCATCGTGCGCTCCACGCTGGTTCATTTCCGCGCGCAAGACCTGGATGCGACGATCACCGTCAGCTCGACGGTTCCCGTCGCCAGCGGGATGGGCAGCAGCGCGGCCGTATCCACCGCCATCGCGCGGGCGCTGGCAGGACACCTGGGCAATACACTCAACAACGATATCCTGGCGGCGCTGGTGTTTGAAGCGGAAAGACTCTATCATGGCACGCCAAGCGGCGTGGACAACACCGTCATCGCGCATGCGCGACCCGTTTTCTTTGTCAAGAACAGACTGGTAGAGACTTTTGCCGTCAAGTCGCCGCTGCGATTACTCATCGCCGACACTGGCATCCCCAGCTCGACCAGGGTGGTTGTGGAAGATGTACGCAAGGCCCGGGAAGCTAACCAGGAAAAGTACGATGCCTGGTTCCGGCAGATCGGCCAGATTGCGCTCATGGCTCGCGCGGCTATTATCGCAGGCGAGCAGTTTGCGCTCGGAGCGCTGATGGACGGCAACCAGTGGCTCCTGGAACAGATCGGCGTATCCTCGCCTGAAATTGACCGGTTGGTTCAGGCAGCGCGTCAAGCCGGCGCGCTGGGAGCCAAGCTTTCGGGAGCCGGGCGAGGCGGCAATGTGATCGCGTTGACAACGGAGCAAACACAGGACACTGTTCTCAATGCGCTGCGCCATGGGGGCGCAGCGAATGTGATCGCCGCAACGATCATGTGAGGGTTGTCCTCACAGGACTGACGCTCATGGCTGAACTGGTCTTTCTCAAACTTGGCGGATCGCTCATCACGGACAAGACAGGTGAATCGGTAGCCCGGCCGCGCGTGATCCGGCGACTAGCCAGCGAAGTGCGCACAGCGCTCAACAAACGGCCCGGGCTCAAGCTGGTGTTGGGCCACGGCAGCGGATCGTTCGGGCACGTCGTCGCCAGCCGGTATGGCACGCGCAAAGGCGTGCACGGCCCCGAAGCCTGGCAGGGCTTTGCGGAAGTGGCCGATACGGCCGCCCAATTGAATCGCATTGTCACGTCAGCTTTTGTCAAGGCAGGCGTCCCGGTGTTGAGCCTGGCGCCCTCCGCGCTGGCCCGCTGCGACAAAGGATTGCTGGTCAGGTTCGACAGCACGCCTATCACCACTGCGCTCAAAGCTGGGCTGGTGCCGCTGGTGTATGGCGACGTCGTGTTCGATGCCGCGCTGGGGGGGACGATTGCTTCAACCGAAGACATCCTGGCTTACCTGACGTATGAATTGTCGCCCACGCGCATCCTGCTCGCTGGCGACGTGCCCGGCGTGTTCGGCACCAGCTCGTCCGTGCGCGTTGTATCCGTCATCACACCCGCCACGTTCGAGAGGATTCGCCCGGCGCTTTCGGGGTCGCGCACCACGGATGTAACAGGCGGAATGGCGGGCAAAGTGATCCAGATGCTTGCTCTCGTCGAGCGCTACCCACGACTGACCGTCCACATCCTTTCCGGCAAAACGCCCGGCCTGATCCAGCGCGCGCTCACCTCACCGGATGTGAGCACCGGCACACGCCTGCTGGCTCGCTGACGACAAATGCAGCAGGTCCGGCGCCCAGGCCGCCAGGGCCTTGCGCAGTTCGATGTGCGTTTGGGCCTTGTCCGAAAGGGAGACTCGATCCATGACTGCTTCGATGGCCTGGCGCATGGCACGTCCTCCGGCGGCTGTCCCATCGGGATGACCCTGGATCGCTCCGCCGACGGCCAGCATGACATCCGTTCCCAAATCCTCGACGATGCGCACTGCCGTCGCCGGATGAATGCCGCCACCGACGACGGGTAGCGTTGGCTTGAGGTGATAGAGCGGCATGCGTTGCAGTTGAGCTGTACGGAGGTATTTGTCTCGCAACAAAGGATAGGCGCTGTAAATGGAACTGAACATGCTGGCATCCGCTCCGGCCAATCGGCAAAGCTTGCCGAGCAGCAGCGGCGAAGAGATGCCCGACGACGGGCTTTCGGTGAGGGCGCCAGCGCCAGCATAGTGAGACAGGATCGGGATATTGATATTCGGGTTTTCAGCCAGGGATTGCACAATGCCCAATCCAACGCTGATGGCATTGACCATAACCATACCCGCGCCCAGTTCTTGCGCCCGGCGAGCATTTTCGACCATTCGATCGGGCCGATCGGTGATGTTGGCGCAGTAGACGGCGCGATGGCCCGTTTCCTCGTAGACTTGATCTGCTGCGTGCCGATAAGCGGCCACACGCTCGCGCAATGGGTTGAAGGAAGGATTGCCCAGCAGCTCATCATCCTTGATAATATCCGTTCCGCCACGCGCCGAGGCGGCAAACAAGGCTGCTCCTTCTTGCGGGCTGTACCCGGTACACGGCTTGATCATGTTCAGCAGAATCGGACGCTGAGGAATGTTGAGGTATTGGCGCAGGCCAGCGATCCCGAATCTCGGCCCGGTGAATCCAGCGGCAAAGCTGGGCGAGAGCTGCAAGTCAAGCAGCTTGAGCTGAGTCGAAGTAGAAACGTCGTTGCCTAGCAATGTCGTGAACAGCATCGGAAACTGCGAGCCAAAGTTGATCTCCGGGAAAGCGATCTGCACGATGGCCGCGCGTTTGCCGGCGGGCAATTGGGAGGACAGTTCGACCGGCGGCAGATCGTACACGGCGACGAGGCGAGCCATGTGGCGATCGAGCATATCGCGCGTGAGGCCCGGCACCTCAGTCCATGTGCCAACGCTCTGCCCAATCGCGAACGAAGCTGCCTTGGAGATGATGTCAGACTGGGCAGGCAGTTCCACAGAATAGGTGGCGATGACAAACCCCTTGCCCGTCAATTCCTCCGCGTAGGAGCAAGTCTGCTCGACCATACTCACCTCCTGTCGTGTGTCACACCCGAGGGGCTGTGCCGAACTCGCAGGCAGCATCGGCCATCGCCAGAATATTTTCCACCGGCACGTCCTCTTGAACGTTGTGCACCGAGGCCAACACGTACCCGCCCCCCGCCGCCAAATCCTGAATCCGGCGGCGTACCTCATCTTGCACGGCGGCCGGTGAGCCGACCGGCAACACCCGACTCGTGTCAATCCCGCCCCAGAAGCAAATCTTGTCGCCAAAACCAGACTTGAGTTCGGCGGTGTCCATTCCGACTGAGGACACTTGCACGGGGTTGAGCGCGTCCACGCCGATCTCGATAAAGTCCGGGATGAGCGACTTGACCGCGCCGCAGCAGTGATACAGCACCTTGGCATTGCTCTTGCTTTTGATCCAGTCCACCATCTGCTTGTGACGCGGCTTGATCATGCGGCGGTAGCGTTTCAGGTCCACCATCGGACGGTCGTGGAACGCCACGTCGTCCGCGAGCAGCACCACGTCCACGTATGGCCCAACTTTTTCCAGCACCGCGCCGCATAGCTTGAGCCAAAAATCGAGCGCGCGATCCATCAAGGCCTGGACGAATTCCGGGTTGAGGAGCAAGTCAACGAGAAAGTTTTCAAAGCCCCGCAGGTATTGACTCTGATGCACGAACCCGACCGGCAGGCTGAGCACGATCGCATACTCGGTTGCCTCGTGCAGCCGGCGCGCTTGCTCGCGCAGCCCACGCGTCCGGCCGGGGTTCAGAGGTTCAGGCCAGGGGTAACGGTCAAGGTCACGCAGCAAAGCTTCGCGCAGCGGGTTGCCGGTCGGGTTATAGTGACCGCCCTCCGGCTTGGACCAGACAACACCCCATTCGTCTTGAAACGAGCCATCAGGCAAGAAAACATCCTGCCAGCCATCGGGATGGCCGATGTTGAGCGGGCGCGTGTCAGAGTGCAGCCGCTCGGCAATCGCTTCGGCCAGGATGACACTGCGCGACTTTTTTTTCATATAACGGGTTTCTTCAGTGACACCCAGGTGCGCTTTGAGTCGCTCATAGGCCTCACCGATGATCGTGCTGGCAGACGATCCGCCTATGTCAATCGGCACGCGGTCCGGTTGTTGATGGTTCAGCGCAGCCAGCACTCGCTGGCGTGAGGTCATGGTTATCATGGTCTTGCTTCGGCGCGCAGGCTCATGAACGTGTTGACCGTCGCTTCGGCAAACTCGGGATCGTTGATGTGCGCATCCACTTCGATCCGTCTAACCTCGGGCGCAAGCTCGAGTCGCAGCGTGTCAACATAGGCCCTATTCGCCGCCTCGTCATATAGCGGGCCGCCCGCGCGGTTCAACATGCTGAATCCGCGCAAGGGAACCATGGCCGCTCTTGGCCCGTTGGCTGCGTTCAACCGCTCGGCGATGAAATGCGCCACGCCCGACATTTCCTCGGCGCTCGTGCGGACGTGAGTATGCGTCGGCGTATGTTGAACGCAAGCACGTTGGCGCAATTCTTCCGGCAGGTCTGGCCCAACGCCGTAAAGGCGAATGTCCGTACAACCCGGCGCGACGATTTGCGGAATGCCCATCTGTCCAGCGGCTTGCATACGGTCGGGCGGCGCGGGCATCAAGCCGCCAAAGAGCAAATCCGTCACGTCGTGCGGAGAAAAGTCTATCACGCCCCGGATGACACCTTCGAGCACCATTTCTTCCATCGCCTTGCCGCCGATGCCGTTGCAGTGGAACGCGATGACCTCAAAACCCAAGCTTTCCAGCTTTTCTCTCACGGCCATGACGCCGGGTGTAGTGATGCCCGCCTGCGTGATGGCGACAAGCTCTTTGTGGCTTGCCGCCACAGGTGGGACGGACGCCATCGCCACAACGGCGTGCGCGGCCTGCGCGAGCAGGCGATACGTCACGCGGTTGAGGCCGGAAATGTCGGCGACCGAGTGCATCATGCAGATGTCCTTGGTGCCCACATACGGCCCGAATGTCGTCTTGCCGCAGGCGACGGTCGAAAGCATCATCTTGGGTACGCCGACCGGCAGCGCGCGCATCGCCGCCGTTGCCAACGCCGTGCCCTGCGCGCCGCCCACGGCGACGACGCCCGCGAATCCGCCTTGGGCATACAGCCGCGTGACGACGTTGATCAGGCCCTGGATCATCACCGATTGCGCATGTGCTTTGTCTTTCCGCGCAATGAGCGAGTCCAGGCTTTCGCCACCTGCTTCTGCGATGGTCTGCCTCGTAACGTCGGCCGGAATCGCCGGTTGTCCCAAGATGCCGGGGTCAATCACAATCGGAGTGTGTCCAAGCTCAACGATGGCGCCGCGAATAAAGCCGACTTCACTGCCTTTGGTATCGAGCGTTCCGATGATGGCGATGTTCATGACACAACCTCGTCACTGATATAGCCTGGCTTTGTCGCCAGAGTTGAACAATTGCAGCTTGTGTTGAACGACCTCGCGTGCTACAGTCTGCGCCGTTGCCGTCGCCTGGAGCAAGTCAACGGCTTCCACCGGGCCAACGAGCGCCGACTGCATCGCGCGCAGGTAGGGCAGGCGCACATCGGTCCACACGTTGACCTTGTCAATGCCGATTTTGATGGCCTGGCGCACCTGCGGGTCGGGTGTATCGGAGCTGCCGTGCAGCACGAGCGGCAACTTGACCGCTTGCCTGATCTGTGCCAGTCGTTCCAGGTCGAGCTGCGGCTTGACGCGATACAACCCGTGCGCCGTGCCGATAGCGACTGCGAGCGCATCCACACCGGTCTCTTTCACAAAGCGCTCCGCCTCGTGCACGGGCGTCAGGCGTGCCTGCTGCTCATCTTCATCCAGCACTTCCTGGCCGCCACCCACGTGTCCCAATTCAGCTTCGACCGAGATGCCCTTGGTATGAGCACGCTGGACGACTTGACGCGTGAGCGCAATGTTTTCTTCCAGCGGCATCGTCGAAGCGTCAATCATGACACCCGTAAAGCCCAGATCGAGCGCGCATTGTACCTGATCGAGTGTCTGCCCGTGATCCAAAATCAACGCAGCGGGAATGTGTCTTCGCTCAACTTCGGATTGAATCAGCGCCACCAGCGCGGGCCACTGATCCTGGCACACCAGGATGGGCAGCACCATAAAGATCACGGGGGCTTGCTCGGCCACCGCTGCGTCCGCAATCGCTTGCGTGATGTCAAGGTTCGGCGTGTCAAACGCGCCCACGGCCCAATCGTGCCCGATGCATGGCCGCAAGATGTCGCTCAATGTCATCAAACTCACTAGAGCCTCCTTCGATGTGACCGGGGCCAATCTGCTTGCCGGCCCCGGGGTGAACACGCAAGGGCGAACACGCAAGGGCGAACACGCAGGTTCGCCCCTACGAAGCTAGTTCGAATACAAGCCGTATTTCAAGCTGGCGGCCAGCAATGCTTGATAGTTTTCGATGGGAACAAAATCGGGGATCGAGTTGCTCGATCCGATCAGCCAGCCGCCGCCGGGCGCGAGCTGCGCAGCCTTGTCGCGCACTTCGGCCTCGACGGTTTCCGGTCTGCCTGCAATGAGGGTTGCCTTCAAGTCAATGTTGCCGCACACGGCGATGCGATGTCCCCATTGATGCTTGACCGCGACGATGTCATTCAGTGGCGGCTCGAAGGGATGAATGGCGTCAAAGCCGCATTCGACCAGATCGGGCAACAGTTTGGTCAAGTCGCCGTCACTGTGCAGGCCGACCGGGCGATTGGCCTGATGGCAACGCTCGATCATCCTGGCATACCAGGGATAGATAAATTTGCGATAGTGCCTGGGCGCGACGACCGGGCCAGAGTTGTAGCAGAGATCGTCCGGCATCCAGATTGCGCCTACGCAATCATGCTGCAACAGCGTTCCCAAGACGCCAAGTTGGCTGGTGGCGAGTTTGTCAATCACCGCCTGCACAAATTCCGGGTCATCGGCCAGTTGCAGGCAAAAATTGTCAAACCCCATGATCTGCCACGCGCCCATAAAGAGATAGCCCAACTGGACAATCAACTTCATGTCGCCCGGCAAACAGCGCTTCATCGTCTGCAAATAGTCATCGAGCGAAGCATAGTCGTCGTAGCCGCCCAACTCTTCTGGCGCGGGCCACGGGAAGTCGTGCAAGTCCTTGCGGGTGCGAATCAGGCCGCTGTCCTTATTGACCCAACTGCCGCTCTTGCTTTCTCCGTATTTCGGCCGATGTGTACATCGCAGCAGCCATTCTCTGACGACCGGGTGCAGTCCACGCACGACCGAGCGCACGCCCGACCGTATGCAGACAAAATCGTAACCGGCGATACGCCAAAACTCTACTTCGTCTTGCGGCTCGCGGATGGGGCGACCAAGGATCTGGGCTTTGATGGCCTGATGAATCGAAATCTCGAACAGCGGGACGCGGTCGCCTTGGCGTTGTCTGAGCAGCGCACAGCGCACGCGCTGAAAGTTGGTGTCGTTCATACTCACGGCGACATAAATCCTGACCGCGAATTACGCCAATCTCTACCCATTCCTTTCATTAGCGCAAATTCGTGTCATTCGCGGATTGATACGATTCGCCCGCAAGCAGGCGCGCCATGCAGTCGGCCACGAGATCGGCAAACGCGGGATGATTGATGTGCACGTCCAGGACGATGAGCGGCACGTTAGGCCGCAGGCCGGTCTTGAATTCGTTGATGACGGCCTGATTGCCTTCAGGAAACCACAAGTCACGTCCGGGCTGATTGGATTCGGTGAAACCGACGGACGGAATGACGACGACGATCGGCCCCAGCGCGCGATTGAGCCGGTCAATCATGTAACGCGCCGCCTCGATCATCTCGTCAATCGTCGGCAAAAAGCACGTCATCTGGGCGTTGTGAACCATCCTGCGACGGTCACGGTATTTCTCCGGCGCTTTTTGAACCGACTCGAACAGCACATAGTCGTTGCCGCCGACCGAAACGACCGCCGGGATCTCGTATCGCGTGAGGACATCGAGTCGGTTCTGCGCTCCGGCGATGCCGCCCATCAGCCCGTCAATGATCTCATGCACGCTCAGGTCAATCACGCCGACGAATTTGCCTGCCTGGGTGAGGTCTTCCATCGCGGGGCCGCCCGCGCCACTCGCATGGAACGGAACGAGTTGATAGCCCATTGGTTCCAGGATGCTCTTGACGCGCATCACGCAGGGAGTGGTCTGGCCGAGCTGGGTGATGCCGATGATAGGTTTTTCGGCCTGCTGAGGCGCCGGGCCGCGCAGGGCCATGCCCGCGATCGCATTCGCCGTGTTGCGCAAGATCGGGCGGCTGATGGCATTCACATCCAGGATGTCTGTAACGCTGTGCATCATGGCAATGTCTTTGATGCCCACATACGAGCCGAACTGGAACGTGCCCGTGGCAACGGTCGAAAGCATCAGCTTGGGCACGCCAACGGGCAGTGCGCGCATCGCCGCCGTGCCGATGGATGTGCCTTGCCCGCCGCCCAGCGCGACGATACCGTCGAGCTTGCCTTCGGTATGCAGCTTTCGAACGATGTTGATCAGCCCCTCGGTCTGCTTGGCGATGGCGATGCCCTTTTTGCCACCCGCGACGAGGGCAGCGAGCGTTGTGCCGGCCGCCTCGGCTACTTGTTCGCGAGTGATGTCAGCCGGGAGGCCGGGTGGACCGAGGATGCCCGGGTCAATCAGGATCGTGCCCAGTCCCCACGAGGCGATCTCGTCGCGCAAGTATTCGGCGGCGGCGGCTTTGGTATCTAGGGTCACGACGATGACGACAGTACGCTTAGGCTCCACGTCTCCTCCTGAAGGTTGAGGGCGGAAGGATGAAAGATGAAGCTTTTCCGCTTTCCACCTTCATCCTTCATCCTTCATCCTTCATCCTTCATCCTTTTAGATGCCGCTAAAGTAGAACGGCGCGCCGGGGATCACCTCACGGCGCTTGCGGAGTGGCATCCCATCGTAAGGGTACACCGGGTGATCGAGCGACAGCGTGTCGTGGCAGGGCAGGATGAAATCGGCGCGGCGGTCAATCTCTTCCATGCTCTTCCAGCCGTCAATCATGTTGACGAACCGCTGCTGCACCCAGTAGCGCCAGTGTTCTTCGAGTTTAGGCTCAAAGTTGCGGTAGAGGAAGATGGCATCGCCCACCAGGACAGCCGTGCCCGCCGATGTCTCGACTGTGACCGATTGACTGCCGGGCGTGTGGCCGGGCGTCGGGAACACCTTGACGCCGGGGACGATGGTGGCTTCGCCTTCGACCAGCTCGAACTGGCAGCCGACGAACGGCGCTTCAATGCCGAGCGCGGGCGACTCGTACGAGCGATACCACAGCGGCAGCGGGTTATAGGCCCAGCGGATTTCGGTGACATGGGCAATGTAACGAGCGTTCTTGAAGCGCTTCATGCAGTGGGTGTGATCCCAATGCAAGTGAGTAAAAATGCAAATGTCTACCTCGTCCGGGTTGATGCCCAGCCTGGCGACGGCCTCGGGGCTGTCGAGGCAATCGCCCTTGCGCGCGTCGTGGTGGTACCTGGTCGCGCGCTCGGCATCGGGCATGCCGGTGTCCACCATGATCTTGTGGTCGCCGGTATCCACCAGGTAGCAGACGACGGGGATTTCGATCTTTTGCCCGCC